>JASHTY010000361.1 GCA_030040315.1 Terriglobia bacterium
GGTGTGACCTATCGCATCGTGCGCATTGAAGCCTCCGGCTTCCACGGACGCGAGCCGGATGAGCACCGCTGGGGAATCCACCAGGGGCGAATAGATTCCTGGTCCACGCGTCTCACTTTCCAACCCGGTCAGAACTGGAGCGGGCAATACTCCTACGCGCGCATTACGAGCCCGGAGGCGCTCTATCCCAACGAAAATCAGGAGCGCATGACGGCGTCTCTCATGTACAACCGCCCGGTCGCCGGCGGAAACTGGGCCAGCACAATCGTGTGGGGCCGAACGCGCTCACTGCCGGATGACGCGATATTTAACAGCTATCTTCTGGAGTCAACTTTGGACTTCCGCGCTCGCAACCACGTGTGGACGCGCGTCGAAAATGCCGAGAGATCAAATGAACTTATTCTCGGAGAAAATCCGCTGCCACCGAATTTTCAGGAGACGCCCATCGGGGACGTGCAGGCTTATTCTTTCGGCTACGATCGCGACTTCCATTTTATTCCCGGCCTCGCCATCGCTCCGGGCGCGCAGTTCACCACCTACGGCGTGCCTGACATTCTCAAGCCCATCTACGGTTCTCACCCGGTAGGAGTGGCAATTTTCCTGCGCCTGAGGCCGTCCGCGGGAAGTCATTGATAAATGTCAGCGGTTGAACTAGAACTTGATCGCAGGGCACTAACTTGGAGCGCGATCGGACGGCTCCAAATGAGCTGCCTTCGGACCTCCGTTGACACCCGCGGGACCGTCCGTTATAGTGAACTTGGGCGCTGGAGAACCCCATCCTCCGACTCCCAAAATCCTCTTGCGGCCGGTGCGTTTCCTCCCTCATGAAGGGTGGGTTCGAAAGGTCATGAATCTCCCCATTTCGCTTACCCTTCTTCGCATTTTCTTTGTTCCCATTGTGGTGGTATTACTGCTGACCAAGGGCGGGAACCTGGACCTTTGGGCGGTACTGGTATTCCTGCTGGCCGCGGTCACGGACCTGCTGGACGGGCTGCTGGCGCGCAAACGCGGTCAGATCACTACGCTGGGAATTCTGCTCGACCCGATTGCCGATAAGCTGCTGATATCTGCCGCTTTCATTTCCTTAGTGGAACTGCGCCTCGTGCCGGCCTGGATGGTGGTCATCATTGTTGGGAGGGAATTCGCCGTTTCCGGCCTGCGAACGATCGCCTCAGCCGAAGGCTATATTCTGGAGCCATCCGAACTGGGCAAGACGAAAATGGTTTTCCAGGTTGTGGCGATCACGGTCATTATTCTGGAGGGCCGCCGTTTCCCGGCTCTGCATCCGCTTGGAGAAGTTCTGCTGTGGATGGTGGTGGTGTTCGCCGTTGCCTCCGCCGTGCAGTATTTCTGGAATTTCTGGAAGCGTCTGGATGAGCGGGTATATCGCCGTCCTGCACGCCGCGTGCTGGTGATGCCGCCGGAAGAAAGTCTGCCTGAAGAGAAGGCGCCGGAAGAAAAGGATGTTGCCGCTCACTGAAAACGATCAGCGGATTTTGCTGCGCTTGGCGCGCGAAGCGCTGACTCGCTACTTGGACGACGGCCGAGTTCCCCAGGGAGACGAACCCCTGGAGGCTCTTCGGCAGCACTGCGGAGCCTTTGTCACCCTGCGCAGAGGAAAAAAATTGCGGGGATGCATTGGAGTGATCGAGGCGAGCAAACCACTTTGTCAGGTCGTTTGCGAATGCGCCGTGTGGGCGGGTGTTCAGGACCCACGGTTTTCTCCCGTGACGAAGGATGAGCTGGCAGGATTGAATCTGGAAATCTCAGCTCTCTCCCCGCTTTTCGAAATTGCCCCTGAAAAAATTGAAGTCGGGAAGCATGGTCTGGTTATAACGCATGGCATGATGCGCGGCCTTCTGCTTCCGCAGGTGGCCACCGAGTGGAAGTGGGACTCCCGGAGGTTTTTGGAGGAAACATGCCGGAAGGCGGGACTGCCCACTGACGCCTGGCGGCACGGCGCCCGAATTCAGGCGTTCACAGCGCAGGTATTTGAGGAAGCTCATGTGGCCCACACTTCCTACCCTGCTGTGTGCGGTTTGCCCCCGAAAAGACTTCCCTAATCTGGCATATGCACAAATAGCGCCGCGCCCTCTGACCTCTTGCGTGAGGGGCGCCGCGCTATTGGATCCGCGAATTGAAAACGTGGTGGGCAGCTTCCCGGGCACGATCTGTCTGCGTGCTTACTCGGCCTCGACGGAATCCCCCGAAGAAATCTCACGGTAACTTGCCACTACCATGGCCACGCACGACTTGGCCTGGACGGACATCACCACGGCCTCTCCGATGGTTTCCGGCTGCGAATGCTCGCCGAAGGTCTTGTAGATCCGGAACCGCTCGCCTGGATGGGCACCATCTTTTTCGCCCAGACTCAGATAAACAACATTTTGGTTTCCGATGAACCCAAAGTTGTTGAGGGTCGCGGCGATTGTCCCGTGGGGCTTGTTGTTGTCGAGCGGCGCGAAGTGGTCAAGTGGCTTGGAAATAGTGTAATCGGCAATGGCACGGGGCTGGAAGGGAATCAGTGTGTCGCCCGGTTGAATCCCCTGGCAAGAGAAGATGACCTTCGCCACGGGTCCATCTGGATTGACGTGAGTGACCCGGACTCTTGCCACATCCTCGTAGGGCTTGCCTAGCCTGGCAACGGTCCCCCGCTCACCCGTGTAACGCATGGTGCGGAAAAGCTCGTCGGCAGGGCGAACCACGATATACTCCGACCCCACGCTGATGTTCCCGCCCTTTTCTGCAGTACCGATGAAAATCGACTCACCTTCCACAAACTGGCGGACCAGGGAGTGGAAGTCGTCGTCCCCTCCGCCGATTACATAAATGTCGTGGGGAACCATAGGATCGGCAATGAAGCCGGTGCAATCCGATTGAGAGCGTGTGGCGACAGGGATGGTGGGCCCGGCAGTCGCAGCATCTTGCGCCCGGAAATTACTTGCAGGCACGGCCAGAAACACGAAAGCTAAAGCAAAGGCAGTTCTACGCACTGGATTCCTCCTTTTAGACCGATTACTGGCGCAGGCGGCTCACCCCCCAGTGATTCCGCCCGAAGCGGGCTATCCCCTTATGCTCGCCAAGTGTATGAAAAACGGTTCCTCTTGTCAAGAGAGGTTAGATGACGTATGAAATAGGTTGCCTATTCAGATACCGACTGCCAAAGGAGTATCCGTGAGCGACCCACAGCCTTTCCCTTACGAAACCCGGCTAAACATTCTTTTCCCTCCCCTGGAAGTGATCGACGTGAAGGCCATGGCGGACGCCTGCACTTACAAATGGTTCAACCAGACATTGTGTCAGGTTAACCAGTCGGTCGTGCGGATCGGAGTAGTGGAGGGCGAATACCACTGGCATAAGCATGACGCTGACGACGAATTTTTTTACGTGGTAGAAGGCCGGTTCTTGATCGATTTTGAAGGCCGTACGGTGGAACTTCAGCCACGGCAGGGCTTCGTGGTCCCCAAGGGGGTCGTGCACCGCACGCGCGCTCTGGAACGGACCGTGATCCTGATGGTTGAGAATGCGGGGATTATTCCAACTGGCGACTGATGGTCCTCAACACTTGGAAGATAACGATTGGTGCTATCCCTCGGGCCTCCTTAGGCGTCTTAATCTCCGTGCGCACCTTAGCTGCCAAAATCGTCCCCCTCATTGTCTTTCTTGTTATTTCCGCGACCCTTTACGCCTCTATGTTACGCCCGGAAGAGCGCCTCTTTCAGGAACCATCGCCGACTCAGTTCGAATTTCATAGCGGATTCTGGATCAACCTCCACCACTTTCTCTATCGGGAGGCAGCCGTGGAAGGACCGCAAACGGGATCACATATGCTAACTTTGAACATAAACGACGGCACGGAATTGAATCTGCTCGCGGCTGACGAACGGGCCACTTGGAATGCGGCTGTCGCTGCCTATTCAAACACCTGGATACATGGCGACCTGCTTTTCGGTAAAGGAATGGGAGCCATCAAGAATGAATTGGAAGACGCGGAGGCATCAGCCGACTTATCGGAGGCGCAAATCCCGTCGGAGCTGAAGGGGGTGCTCGTGATGGTTGCGCCCATCTACAGGAAGCACTGGTGGGAGAAGCACAACTCGCAAAACCGCCAGTGGATTCTGCAGCTGCAGCCTTTGCTCGAAAACCATGGCGCAGAATTGAGCAAATCGCTGGCGAAGATTTATGAGACACCCTGGCCGCACCAGCCGATTCGGGTCGATGTCGTGAACTACGCCAATTGGTCTGGGGCGTACACGACATTGGAACCCACCCGCCCGACGATCTCCTCCACCGAGCCCGCCAACTCGGGTGAAGCTGCGTTGGAGATTCTCTTTCACGAAAGTTCGCACGGAATGGTGGACAAGCTCATGAAAGCCCTCACCGCTGATGAGAAAGTGGCGAACCCACGGGCTGCAAGTGAGCAGGTCCAACTCCGAAGGGATTTATGGCACGAGGTGCTTTTCTATACCGCCGGCGAGCTTGTCGCCGAGCGAATCCCCGGCTATGTCCCTTACGCTGACAAAAGCGGCCTGTGGAAACGCGCCTGGCCCGGGCCGGACCGCGCACTGATTGAACAGGATTGGAAACCACATATGGACGGACGTGCCGGACTTCAGGAAGCAGTTGCGAAACTTGTGGAGGACCTTGCCTTGGCCCAGAAGCCGCAATAACAGTGTCTCCCGGCTTGCGCCTGGAACCCTCACCCTCGCTTCTCAATTTGTTGCCCCAGCATTTTCACCTTCTCCGCAAGAGCATCAAGCCGCGCCAGCCGCGCGACGGTTTTCTTGAACTCACTCATGGGGCGGCAGGGTGTTCCCCAGACCACTGAGCCCCTGCGCACGATTTTTCCAGGCAATACTCCTGCTTGTCCGCCGACAATCACTTGCGATTCAATCTGCGCGCGTTCGCCCACGCCCACCTGCCCGGCCATTACGACATAATCGCCGATCTCCGCACCGCCGGAAA
>JASHTY010000362.1 GCA_030040315.1 Terriglobia bacterium
TGGCGAATCCGAGGTCATTTCGGGAGTCTTCTGACCGCCGGCGCCGCTGGCCCCAACTCCCGATCCAACGGGGACGGCCGCGTCATCCACCTTCTTTGTCGATTGAGGAATTATGGGCGTGGTTGACGCCACTTCACCCAGGCTGGCGGGGTGGGATTCCGCAGCCGTCTGCGTGTCTGTTGAAGGTGCTGAGGACGGTGCGGTGGGCGCCTTGGCGACCCCGGAACTTACTGCGGTAGTCGTCGTGAGCTTGGCGGGCACAGGTTGAGAGGGCTGGGTTGTAGACTCAGCCACCGTGGCGGGCTTTGCCGGTTGTGCAGCGGTCTGCGTGGCGGGCGTCGTCTGGGTGATCCGATCCAGCAATCGCTTCTGATCTTCCAGGGCCTTCTGCATCTGCTCAAGTTGCTTCTGCTGAAGGGCGATTTGCTGCTTGAGAAGGGTAATTTCATCGTTGGTGGCAGCACCGGGTTTGGCGGCGCTGGTTGCGGCAGGCGTGTTGGCATCTCCAGCGGATGAATTGCTGTCGCTGGCGAATGCGCCGAATGCCGACACGCTCAGGAGAGCCAACACCAAGCACACAACTCTAGGTGTGACAAGCTCGCGTTTGTACATTATCTGCTCCTTAAGTTTTTGCTCTAAGACTGCCCGAGAAATTCTCGAGATCCTCGTGCGGAATCAAGCCCACTGTTCTGGGAAAACGCGTTCATGCTGAAAGAGCGGGATTAATGGAATGTGATGAGTATGTAACATGAGCATTAAATGCTATTTCGAGAGATTTTCACAATTCCAGGCAAGGTCGCGGGTTGGAGAAATGCCCGGACCAGTCTTCTCGAAATGAAAGTGAATAAAACGCTTGTCAGTGGGCCATGTGCCGTCACGAACTGGCACCCGGACTAAATTCGACTGGCCCTCACCCGGCCTCCTCGGGCAATGCTCCGCCTGATTTATGGCCCCGCAACACAAGATTAATGCTCGTGTAACATCCAACCCCGAAAATCGGTTGCCGCTATGGACTTAAATTCAGGAATAACCATGCCTTAATTCCGCCGTAACAATCACTTTTGAGACTGGCGGCGGAGGAATCACGATGAAACTCAAAACTTCAATGACCAATTTCGCAGTGGGCCTCGCAGCCGTGGTTTTAGGGTTCGGGTTGACCGTTGAAGCCCCTTCTGCGGCGCCGGCCCCGTCTCCGCTCCTGCTCAACGCCACTGGAGCCACATTTCCGAATCCGATTTATTCCAAGTGGTTCGCTGAATACAATCGAGCCCACCCGGACATTCAGGTGAATTACAACTCGCTGGGTTCGGGCGCAGGCATTCGCCAACTACAAGCCGGAACGGTCGACTTCGGGGCTTCTGACGCCCCCATGACCGATCAGCAACTTCACGATACCAAGGTTCCGGTATTGCATTTTCCCACCGTGCTGGGCGCGGTTGTGCCGACCTACAACATCCAAGGGGTCAATCAGGAGCTCAACTTTACCGGAGAGGTTCTGGCGGACATTTTCCTGGGCAAAATTACCAAGTGGAACGACCCTGCCCTGACCAGCTTAAACAAGGGTGTCAGCCTGCCGGATACCGACATCGTGGTAATCCACCGGTCAGACGGCAGCGGGACCTCCTACGTGTGGACCGATTATCTTTCCAAGATCAGCCCCGAATGGTCTTCCAGGGTGGGACGCAACGCCTCAGTGAATTGGCCAGTGGGTATGGGCGGCAAAGGCAGCGAGGGCCTGACGGGATTGGTGAAGCAGCAACCCGGCGCGCTGGGCTACGTTGAGCTGACCTACGCCATACAGAACAAACTGCCCTACGGGCGCGTAAAAAATTCGGCCGGAGTCTTTCAGAAGGCTGATCTCCCGGCAGTCACCGCGGCGGCCGCCAGTGAGGCGAAGGGAATTCCAGCGGATTTTCGTGTCTCCATCACCGACGCTCCGGGGAAGGGCGCCTACCCGATTTGCACCTTCACCTACCTGTTAATTCCATCCAAGATTGACGATGCAGCCAAGAAAGACGCCATCAAGGGGTTCCTGCATTGGATGCTGACCGACGGGCAGAACGACGTGGAAGCTTTGGATTACGCCAAACTTCCCAAGGAGCTTGTAGCCCGGGAACTAAAGGCCATCGCGCAAATCAACTAGGGCGGAGGGCAGAACCGGGGCCTCACATTTAGATGGCAATCTTTCCATCCACGGTGAACCGCGCGAGCTTCTCGTGGCGCGCGCGCCAATTTGTCCAACGTCTGAAGCACGGTGATGAGGTCGCGCACCTCATCACTTTGCTCGCGGCGGCGAGCATCATCGTGGTCACTGTGATGCTGGTCTATCAGCTTTACGTAAACTCCGCGCTACCGCGCCAGAAATTTGGATTCGGCTTCTTCACTGGCCGCACGTGGGACCCGGTAAGCGGGGATTTCGGCGCCCTGCCGTTTATCTACGGCACTTTGGTATCGTCCGCGCTGGCGTTGCTGCTGGCTGTGCCACTGGGCGTAGGTGCGGCAATTTTCCTCTCCGAGCTTGCCCCCTTGCGGATCTCAAACTACCTCACGTTTATCATTGAGCTGCTGGCGGCTGTTCCTAGCGTCATCTACGGCGTGCTGGGAATATTTGTTCTTGTTCCCGTGTTGCGCAAATTCGTGATGCCTTTTTTGAAGCATACGCTGGGTTTTCTGCCCCTCTTTAAGGGACCAATTTACGGCGTGAGCATGCTGGCGGGCGGAGTTGTTCTGGCGATCATGATCGTTCCTTTCATCATCTCCGTGTCGCGCGAAGTTCTGATGGCCGTACCGGTGGAGCAGCGCGAGGCGGCCCTGGGTTTGGGCGCCACCAAATGGGAATCTACCTGGCAGGTGGTGGTCCCCTTCGCCCGGGTGGGAATTATGGCCTCCATATTTCTCGCCCTCGCGCGCGCGCTGGGGGAAACGATGGCCGTGACCATGGTGATCGGGAACGACCCCCGGATCAACGCCTCGTTGTTTGCCCCGGGCTATTCTATTGCCGCCGTGATCGCCAATGAATTTACGGAAGCCACAGGGGATCTGCACTTGCAGGGGCTTATCGAACTGGGATTGGTGCTGTTCCTGCTCACTATTCTGATAAACGGCTTGGCGCGCGTCGTGATTATCCTAACCACGCAGAAGGGAGCGGCCCAGGGATGAGCCTGCTCATGCGCTGGCGGAAATTCGTGAACGTGGTGATGCTCAGTGCCACGGGGGTCTGCGCCTTGTTCACCGTCTCCGTACTCTTTTTCATCCTGGGATATCTTCTCTGGTACGGCGGCAAGTCGCTGAACTGGGCGTTCTTCACGAAACTGCCGGTGCCGGTCGGTGAAACGGGCGGGGGTATGGCGAACGCCATCGTAGGCAGCGCCAAGCTGCTTCTCCTCGCTTCGTTGGTGGGAATCCCCATCGGCTTGTTGGGCGGCATCTACCTGGCGGAATTCGGCGGGCGAGCGTTTTCCTTTGTGGTGCGTTACACCACCGACCTGTTGAACGGCGTGCCCTCCATCGTCATGGGAATTTTTGCCTACACCATCATCGTGATTCCCATGAAGCATTTTTCCACACTGGCGGGAGGTATCGCGCTGGGGATTATGACGATTCCCATTGCCGTGCGCACCACGGAGGAATCCCTGCGCGCGGTTCCACGCGTGCTGCGCGAAGGCGCGCTGGCGCTGGGGGCGAGCAAATGGAAAACCGTGGCGACGGTCGTGATGCCCGCGGCGATGCGTGGAATTGTGACGGGCGTGATGTTGACGCTGGCGCGCGTGGCGGGCGAAACGGCTCCTCTGCTTTTCACCGCCTTCGGAAACAATTTCTGGAGCCCCGGCTGGAACCAGCCCATCGCCTCGCTGCCGGTGATGATTTATACTTATGCGATCGCGCCGTACGATGATTGGCACCGGCAGGCGTGGGCCGCCGGGCTGGTCCTTCTCGCGCTGGTGCTGGTGGCCAACATCGGCGCGCGGGCGATGGTTTCCCGGGGAATTTCGTTTCGCCGGGCGTAAGGGCACAAGCTGGTGTGCCCGTTCACAAGGGTGTTGACCATGGGTTCTGCATCGAGCGTTCAGCCTATGCACACAAATTCGTCGGATAATGCCCGACCGACCGAGCAAATGGCGGGAGCCGCGCCCCCCTGGCCGGCCGACATGAAGATGCGGGCCAGCAACGTGGATTTCTATTATGGGGGAAAGCAGGCGTTGCACTCGATCAGCCTGCAGGTTCCCACCGGGAGAATTACCGCGCTGATCGGGCCCTCCGGCTGCGGCAAGACCACCTTCCTGCGTATTTTGAATCGCATGTATGAAACCGTGCCCCAGGCGCGTCCGGTGGGGGAAGTCCTGCTCGACGG
>JASHTY010000363.1 GCA_030040315.1 Terriglobia bacterium
TTTGTGCAGGACGAATGGCGAGTGAACGACCGCCTGACCGTGAATGCCGGGGTGCGTTGGGAATTGCTGCCGCCGTTCGTCGATCAGCATGGGATTCAGGCGAACTTCAACCCACGGACCAATGATGTAATCGTGAACCAGTACTTGTACAACACCCTGGGCGGCCCTGCGCTTGGGTTTCTGCAATCCTTCAACGCATGTAATGCAGCGCCTCCGGGCTTTTCCGCCCCTGCGGACGCGGGCTATGCAGTTTCGGCCTCACTGCCCTGCAGTCCCGTTGTCTCCAACAGCCAGGTAGGATTGCCTGCGGGCCTTCGCCAGTTCTATAAAGGCAACATCGATCCGCGTATCAGTGTCGCCTACCGCCCGTTCAACAACAAGACTGTGCTGCGTGCAGGCTTCGGCATATTTACCGTAACGAACCTCGGGCAGCTTCAGAACAACAACGAGAGTAATCCCGAATGCGATCAGCACACGTTTCAAAATGGGGTCGGTCCGAACGGCGCGCCCCTGTTTCAATGGCCGCAGACTCTTTCGACGAGCCAGTTGACCCAGATAGGCGGCGCAACTCTCGGGCAGGCGACCGATCCATACTACCGCGATCCGCAATCCGCGCAATGGAACGTAACTGTCGAACGGGAACTGACCCCAAGCACGGCAGTCCGGGTAAGCTACGTCGGACAGAATTCCTACCGGCTGAACATTACGGTGAACCTGAATCAGATAGCCCCCAGCTCTCTCCCTTACACCGTTCCCGCTGATGGGTGGGTTGATCCCCGCGCGCCATTCCAGAATTGGAACGTGCTTTATTCGACGGAAAACCTGGGGGTCCAGAACTATCAGGCGCTGGAGTTGGAAGCGACCCAAAAGACCGTTCACGGCCTCAGCTTCCAGGCGAACTATACCTGGGCGCACGCTCTCAGCGATGCGCAAGGCGATGCCCCGACAGCCTTTCCCGCCGAGACCAGCTACGAGGTCTCGGTCGTCGACCGCTTTGCCGTGGGTCTGGACCGCGGTAACGTTGAGGGGATACGGCGCCAGCGCTTTCTCTTAACCGGAAGCTATGAGCTTCCGTATGGGAAGGGCCGCAAGTGGTCCAACTCCTGGGGCCCGATCAATGGTGTGCTCGGGGGATGGAGCTTAAACACGGTGACCCTCCTCGAAACAGGTCCTTATCTGACGCCCACCATCAATCCAACCCTGGACCAAACCAACACCAATCCGGTCGCCGAAGCGGCGATCGTCCGGCCGGACCTGGTCGGCAATCCCATTCCGGCGCAGCGAAGCTCCAGCAACTATTTCAATTTGGCCGCCTTTGCCCCGACTCCGGCAGGAGCGGCGCGAATCGGCAATGCGGGCGTGGGCATTCTCGAAGCCCCAGGCACGATCGCTGTGAATGGCGGGCTCGCCAAGGTGTGGCCCATCAGGGAAAAATTGCGGCTGCGCTTTGAAGCCACCTTTACCAACGCCCTGAACCACACGAATTTCGCTCCTCCGGCAACGAATTGGAGCAGTCCCAGCACCTTCGGGATATTGCAATCGGCACAGACGGCGGAGTACGGCGGCAACCGCACGGGACAACTCGCCCTGAGGTTGGATTTCTGACGCCTGATGGGCGCGGCTCCGGATTGACCGTTGGCGCTGCGCCCTGAGGTTCTGCACCAAGAGGGGTTGACCATCAAAATCAGCGTCGTTCGGCACGTGATCCCTGCGCCTGATTGTCTCTCACTCCGGCCGATCAAGACCGATCGTGAGGCGTTGGAGGAACTGTTTTCCTGCTATCGGGTCCGGCTTTACAACACGGCATTCAAGATTCTGGGAAATCGCGATGATGCTGAGGATGCTCTGCAAGACGGTCTGCTTGCTGCGTATCGCAATCGGTATCGGTTCGAAGGCCGCTCCCAATTTTCGACGTGGCTCACTCGAATCATTGTCAACGTTGCTCTGATGAGACGACGTCGGGACCGCTTCGATCGAGTTGTTTCGATCGACCAGAACTTCGGGCAAGAGGACCAACCTATCGCGGCAAGGTTTCCCGATCCAAGGCCCAACCCCGAAGAAATCTACGTGTGGCAGGAGCAACTCGAACATATAGAGCGACTGCTACATTGCGTTCCCAAAGTCGACCGCCAAGCATTCTGGCTGCGCCATATTAAGGGACTGAAGGTCAGAGAAGTGGCAGAAATCGTGGGCATACCCGTGGGAACTCTCAAGAGCCAGCTACACCGAGCACGACGCAGGCTTCGCAAGGTAGCGACCAACGTACGGCACAGCGGGGAAGCACTTCACAGCAGTCGGGCAGGCAGGAGCCCGCGGATGTACCAAGGCAGAGCCTTTCGGAGATAATAAACATGTCCCCATGCCGCGGATAAACATGCGCCAAATTCGACGCCAAGGCGGGCAGGCGGCGCTGAGCGCGCTTGCCATTATCCTAATAACCTCCGTTTGTTACCGGCTGCACTTCAATGCCGCCACCGTCGTATTACTTTACCTGCTGGCCATTGTGTGGCAATCGCTCGTGGGGGGATTTGCCCTGGCCGCGGCAGTAGCGTTGATGGCGGGGTTGTTGCTCGATTTTTTCTTTCTGCCCCCGCTGCTCTCCCTGCGCATCGCTGATCCTTTAAACGTGCTGGCCTTGCTGGTGTTCGTGGCGATTGCCGTGGTCATCACGCGCCTGGTATCGCAATTGCGCGCGGAAGCTGATCGCGCCCGGCGCCGAAGTAACAATCTCGAGCAATTGTACGTGTTGGCGCGCCAATTGCTTTTCACCCAGCCCGACCAGCTTGATCTGGCCAGGTTGGTTACATTCATCCACGAAAATTTCGCAGCTTCTGAGGTTTGCCTCTACACCGCGGAAAACGGTGAGCAGCAAATTGCTGGGGCCGGACACTCCAACCTGCGGGAGCGCACTCAACGAGCTTATATCCTCAATGCGGATGGCGACGACAAAGCGCTCGATGTGGTCGTGCGCTGCCTACGCGTGGGCAAAACTCTCATCGGGGCAATAGGCTTCGAGGCCCTTCCCGACTCCGAGTGGGTTGCTGCACCTTTGACGTTGTTTGTGGCTGCTGCCATCGAGCAAGCGCACGCCTTTCAAAAGGCCAGCCACGAAATCGCCGCCGCGCAAGCAGAGGTCTTTCGCACCGCCATCCTTGACGCGTTAGGGCATGAGTTCAAGACGCCACTGGCGACGATCATAGCCGTCGCGGGCGGCATGAGGGAGTCAAAAACTCTGGGGCCGGAAGAAGCGGAAATGGCCGGCATGATCGAGCAGGAGGCCACCCGTTTAAGCAGCCTGGCCGGCCGTCTGCTGCGCATGGCGGGTCTTGACCGGGAGGAGTTGAAACCCCGAATGCGCAGCACCAGTATCCTCGCCCTGGTCAATGGCATCGTCGGGCGGTACACCACACCTCCGCACGACCGCCGGGTGAGTGTAAACTCTTCCTCCCCCTTGGCCCAGGCGATGGTCGACCGCGAATTGCTGGACCTGGCGGTAACCCAGTTGCTCGACAATGCCTTCAAATACTCGCTTCCCGGCAGTGCAGTAACTGTTGAAATTGCCGACGACCGGGATTTTGTATCTGTATGTGTGCGCAACGAGGGCAGTTCAATCGCGCCCCAGGAGCAGGAGCGCATCTTCGAGCGCTTCTATCGTGGCGCTGACGTGCGCAAGATGGTTTCCGGTGCAGGTCTCGGCCTGTATGTCGCGCGGAAGATTGCAGTAGCGCACGGTGGGAGGCTTTACCTGGAGAACCGTCACTCCCCGGGGGCCGTCGTTTTCTGCCTTCAATTGCCGATGCTCTACAACCAGGTCAGCAACCATGTCCTCGCCGAACATTAGCATTCTGGTGGTCGATGATGACCCGGCGTTTCGCCACGGATTGCGTGCCTCGCTGAGAACCAGCGGGTTTGGCGCGGAAGCCGTTCGAAGTGCAGAGGAGGCTCTCGAATACGTTCGTGAACGGCCCGTGGATATCGTGCTGCTGGACATCAGTATGCCGGGGATGGGTGGTTTGGAGGCGTGCCGGCGAATTCGCGCCGCTGCGCCGCAGATTGGCATCATCATGCTGACCGTGCGCGATGCGGCGGAAGATAAGGTACTTGCCCTAGAGGGCGGGGCGGACGACTATGTCACCAAGCCCTTTCACTTCCGTGAACTGGTGGCCAGAGTGCAGGCGTTATTGCGGCGAACCCGCGCGGAAGGCCCGGCCGTCGCCCCAGTGCTCCGCGCCGGCAACCTGGAGCTTCACTTGGAGCAACGCATCCTGCAAAAAGCCGGGAAAGAAATTCATCTCTCACCCAAGGAATTTGAATTGTTGGTCCTGCTGATGGAGCACAAGAACATCCCCCTATTACATGCCAAGATCTTGCGCACGATTTGGGGACCCGAATACGGCGACGAGCCGGATTATCTGCGGTCGTATGTCAAAACCTTGCGCAAGAAGATTGAAGACGATCCCGCCCACCCTGAATACATCCAGACTGAACCGTGGGTGGGCTATCGTTTCCGTGACCCGTCCGACCCCAACGCAGTTCCGGCCCCTCCTGATCCCCATGAAGTTGAGGACGTATAGTCCGGCATTGCCCAAGATTTCAAAGGATCGTGGCGTGCTACCTGCAGTTCTCACTGCATCGGAGAAGGGGGACGTTGACTCGATCCAGGACGCCATTTAGAATCAACGCGGAAGTGCATGCGGGCTGGTGTTCGCCCAGGACTTCAAATCCTGTGGTCCCGTCTATGGCGGGACGATCGGTTCGACTCCGATGCACTTCCGCCAGTTAACGGCAGTGGCCAGAAGACAATGGATAGAACCGAGTGATTAGTGGCACGCAATTGTGATCGGATAGTTTGGCTAGCCACCAGACACGAACCACTCTTCACTGATCCCATGAAAAAGCCCAAGCCCTTCAAAGCTGAAAACGAAGTCCGGCGCCAGGCGCGGCTGCGCGTCGGCTCACCCCCCGCGGCCCAAACCCATCAGGACCGTCGACGCAAACCCCCCAAACATAAGAAACTGGTTAAAGCGGAAAACAGGGAAGCTTGACAGGGTTGTCAAATGACCCAGTGAACAAATGTCAAAACCACCAAATCGTCGAGGCTTGAACCAAGCCTAACTCTTTGACCCTCACCCAGGCCTGAAGTCGGGGATCTTCTCGTTGGGAAGGAAAAGTGCCGGCGGGGTGGCGGTAAGCAATTGAGCCATCGACCTATGAATGCTCAAAATGTCAGTCTTACTGAAGCCATCGCTGAAGATTTCCACGCCCCCGTCCGCCTTGATGAGGAATAGGGACGGCACGTGGGAAATACCGTACTGGCGCGAAACTTTGTAGGGTGAGTCGTCGATCAAAATTGGGAATGTCACACCAAAGGTGGAGGCGAATCGCTCGGCGTCGCGCGCGCTGTCCTGTACGATTCCCCACACCTGCGCGTTCTGCTCCCGAAGCTGCGTGTAAAGTCGCTCAAGAAATGGAAAGGTGAACTGGCAGGTGGGGCAAGCGACCTTGAAAAAGGCCAGCAAGACCGGTCCTTTTGCAAGCCCCTCGGCAAATGACAGTCGTCCGCCGTTCACGGTGGCAAGCTCGAATGCCGGCGCGATTTTTCCAGCAGCGACAGCAGGCATCGTGGTTTCCTTTGAGAATTGCGACTCAGCAGACAATCGCGATCAATTCATGATTGCAGTAATAAGCGAAATTCCATCCGAGTCTTGGAAGGCGGGGCTTCAGCCACGGCGAACTGGACACTACCGTTGAACCGGCCTTTAGGCCCTGAAACCCCGCCCTTCCGTCTCCCTTCAAATACGAACACTTGGATCTGCCAATACATACATGGGTCCTGAATCCTGTCCTTCAATGAATGTGCTTAACCTTCTTCTTCATATAATCCATTAAAAGATATTGTCCCAGGGTATATGGAGTTGTGAAATAGGCCTTGCCCCGGCAGATCTCCGTGACTTTCTGCACGAAATTGATTAACCCATAATCCTGCGCGAGCATGAAAGTGTTGATCAGAATCCCGTTGCGTCGGCAGCGGGCGACTTCGTGCAAAGTCTCTGACACCACCAGGGGGTCGAGTCCGAAGGCGTTCTTGTAAATCCGACCGTCTTCGAGCGTCAGTGCTGAGGGTTTGCCGTCGGTAATCATGACGATCTGTCGCATATCCTTCTTCTGCCGCGAAAGCAGGCGCTGTGCCAGTCGCAATCCCTCGCGAGTATTGGTGTAGTACGGCCCCACGCGCACGCGCGCCAGATCGGAGAGTGGCATCTCCTCGGCCGAGTCGTGAAACAGCACCAAGTGCAAGGTATCACCCGGATACTGGCTGCGGATCAGGTGGGTCAGAGCCAGCGCCACTTTTTTCGCGGGTGTGAAGCGGTCTTCACCGTAAAGTATCATGCTGTGGCTGCAGTCAAGCATCAGCACAGTGGCGCACGAGCTTTGGTATTCGCACTGATGAACCTGCAGGTCCTGGTAGTCGAGCTCCAGCGGCGTCTTCAACCCGTTGCGGCGAATGGCGGAGAGCAGCGTGGCGTTCACATCAAGGTTCATCGTATCGCCGAACTCATAGCGGCGGCTGGAGCCTTCCGACTCGACGCCGGTCGCAAGCTCGCGTGTGTCATGCCGGCCAAAGCTGGATTTGCCCAGCGAGCCGAGCAGGTCTCGCAGCGTCTTGAATCCCAGAAAGTCGAGAGCCTTGTCGGTAATTTCGAACTTCGCCTTATTCTCGCGCGGCCCGGCGCCTGGTTCGCCCTCGCGCTCGAGGATTTGCCCCTGCGTGGGGTTTGGCTGCTCAACGGTGACGTACCCCTCCTCCGAAAGCTGCTGCAGCAACTTGTCAATCTTCTTCGCCAATTCGGAGTTCTGATAGTCCTCCCAGTTCTGGAGCATCTGCTCGACCAGATTGTCGGGAATCTTGCCACGCTCGCGCAGCGCCTCCAGCAGGGCCTGATGAAGTTGCTCCATCGTGCGCTGGGGGTCCATCTCATAGACGCTTTGATATTGGTTGTAGAACCCGCTGTCGAGCAGAAAGTCCTGAAGCATCTGCAGCAGGTCTTCCGCGCTCAAGTCGTCAAAGGGGTCGGGGACGTATTTGGAGTACTTGACGTACTTCATGGCGATCACCAGGTTCGTGATTACTTAATTCAACGGCCGGCGCCGCGGCGCTATGGGCGTGGGTTCTTCCTCAGTCCGCTCCGCGGGCCGGTGCTCGGTGTGGTAGCCCAGTTCCTCGTTGCGGCTGATGCGTTTCAGGGCATAAAGGCCTTCCAGAATGAACTCCCCGCCGGCCGCCAGCAGCGATGGATCGTCCTTGGCCTTTAATCCCAGTTGCTGGGATTTCTCCAGTAGATTCTGGATTTTCTTAAACTGCTGGAGGAGTTCTTCGGAGGATTCGTTGGATGAGTAGCGCAGCGTGCCCCCCAGCTCGAACCACTGCACGACTGATTGCATGGGCACATTATCGAAATGTTTTTTGAAAACTTTGGCGATTGCCTGCCGGATCATCTCGCGCGCCACGGTGTCCGCCCCGCGCAGTTCGCCTTCATACTCCAGCTCCAGCTTGCCGGTGAGCGATGGCATGGAAGCGTAGATGTCCGAGGGTCGAGGAACAATCATGGCCTCATGGTGCTTCAGCGAGCGGAACTCCGCGTTGCTGACCGTGTTTTCAAGGCAAGTAATGGGCATGCGCTGGCTCACGCCGCTGCGTTTATCCACCCGCTTGTCCGCGCGCGCCTCAAAGGCAATCGCTTCGATAACTTCGCGGATGAATTGCGGTATCACCAGCGGCTTCTCATCCTGGCGTTCGGTCCACGCTTCCTGTGTGGTAATGGCGATACCTTGCTCGATCGTCGCCGGATAGTGGGTGCGGATCTCCGAGCCTATGCGGTCCTTGAGCGGTGTGATGATCTTGCCGCGCGCTGTGTAATCCTCCGGATTGGCGGTGAACACCAGCGCCACGTCCAGGGGCAGGCGTACAGGATAACCTTTGATCTGCACGTCGCCTTCCTGCATGATATTGAAAAGTCCGACCTGAATTTTTCCGGACAGATCGGGCAGTTCATTGATGGCGAAGATACCGCGATTGGCGCGCGGCAGCAAGCCGTAATGAATCGTCAGCTCGCTCGCCAGCGTGTGCCCGCCGCGCGCCGCCTTGATGGGGTCCAGGTCGCCGATGATGTCGGCAATGGTCACGTCCGGCGTGGCGAGTTTTTCGATGTAGCGCTGTTCGGGAGCGAGGTAATCGAGCGGAGTCGCCTCACCCGTTTCCTTCAGGCGTTCGTGGCACGCGCGGCAGAGGGGGCGCAGCGGGTCATCGTTAATCTCGCACCCGGCAATGATGGGAATCTCCGCGTCAAGCAGGGAAACCAGCGAACGCAGAATACGGCTCTTCGCCTGGCCGCGCAGACCCAGCAAAATGAAATTGTGTTTGGACAGAATGGCGTTGGCAATCTGCGGCGTTACCGTGTCGTCAAATCCAATGATGCCAGGAAAAACTGCTTCGTCCGCCGCAAGCTTGCGCAGCAGGTTGGCGCGCATTTCGTCTTTGATGCTGACACTTTTGTAATGCGATTTTTTCAGCTCGCCCAGAGTTTTTGCTTTTGGCATTTGGCCGACCCCGAAGATGATTATAACACGGGGTCAATAGGCGCGGGATTCGAGAGGGGCGAGCGGGACGGAGGAAAACGGTTAAGGTTGGCGTAACTCCTGTGGCATCGCTCTCCCCATCTGCGAGATCGTCGCGGATGAGGACAGCCGCGCTAAAGAGCTTTATCCTTTCCGCTTTCACCTTCCATGCCCATTCCCTCCCGCCTTCTTCTGCGCTGCCTGCATTTGATCGAGCTGATTCAGGAAGACATCCATGGCACGGCGCAGCAGATCGAGCCGTTCGCTTTCATTGCGCATGAGCAGGAGTTGCTGTTTGAAGTCCAGATCGAAGGGCAGAGCGGCGGCCATGCGAAAAGAAAGATAGCGGTAAGGCCGGGGAAGATGTACAGGCATTTCCGCAGCCTGTCGAAGCCGCCGCAGCGCTTCACGGAATTGCTCAATGGCAGGCTCGGCATCGGAGTCGCGGGGCGTTTCCGGACCGTCGTCGTCGAAATACTCGACCGCGCCCCGCAGGTAGGGCCCCTCTTCGTTGGTGAGCAGAATTTCAAATCGCCGCCTGCCGACGGTCAGAATATCCATGCGGCCATCGTCATATTTGTGCGTCACGCTGACGATGCGAGCCGTGCAGCCCACGGGGCTCAGCGCTTTTCCTTGGACTCGCACCAGGCCGAATTCCTGTCGGTCCGTCCCTGACTCCTTTGCTTGCAGACACTCGCCGATCATCGTCTTGTAACGGTCTTCAAAAATATGAAGAGGCAGGGGCTCTTCAGGCAGCAGCACCAGTTCAAGCGGAAAGAGCGGTAGTAATTCGTTACCCATCGTGATTTCCTATAGGAATCAGGTGGTCTTCCAATTAATCCTTCAAAGGCGCGAATTCCTTCCCATTCCACGCGCATGCTTTCTCAAAGTTGACGGAATCAAGCGGCTTTTCCCGCCCGAGGACGAAGAAATCAACCTTACCTTTCCAAACCGGCTCCTGACCTTTGCCTTGCGGTCGGTAAGTCACTTCGCCCTTGGTCACGGTTCCAGGAGCGCCAATGTTTTTTTCCGGCGGCTGAAGAATCTGCATCTTGGGGCTGTATTCGGAAAGGTTATGGTATTCCATGGGCGCCTGCCAGATGATCCGGAAGTTCCCATCCGCAACCTTGCGGATGACGACGTTTGTGCCGTAAGATTCCGCTTGCTCGCGGAACGGCTCCTTGCTAATGACGCTGTCGCTGCCATCTCCAACCAGATCGCGGACTTCCAGGGATGTAATTCCCGGCTGCATTTCGCCAACTACGATGTTCAACGCGCCTCCCGGCAAATACCTTCCTGCTTGCGATGTGAAGACAACCAGTTTGGCCATCGAAAGCGGCGCGGTGAGCACGTAGCAGAGTAGTGCCGCCGGACCCTGTGCCTGGCGCACTACGTAGCGTTCGACATCCGTATGCGCGGCCGTGAAGTCGTCCAGGTAGGGAGCGCCCAACAGCTTCAGCAGATCGCTATTCACGGGATACGCATTGGCTGGCAGCATGTCCGAAGGCTTGATCTTCACCCAGCCCATCTCCGCCTTTCCGGTTTCAAAATTCAGCGCCTTGAGCTGGGCAAGTGTCGTGCCATGCTTTTCCTCTATCTTGAATACGGGAAGCACCACACCGCGTGGAAGCTTACGGGTGGCTTTGCGGAGATCGGGCTCAGGGACAGAGAAATTCTCTGCGCCCTCGGGCAGATGCAGCCAGCCGATTGGCGCGGGCGGCTCCGGCTCTTTCTTTTCTTTGTCCTTCGCGGCCACGGCGGTGGAAACGAGGAGCATGAGCGTAAGCAGGACGGCAGGTATGCGAGTATTCATATCACCGCTATTGTTGACGAGTCGCGAGGGTTTGACAAACGGAATTTAGAGTGTACCGTTCAACAGATTAGGAGTTATTCCATCCGCAACGCTTCAACCGGATCAACATGCGAAGCGCGTCGCGATGGAATCCATGCCGCGAGCATCGCCGTGATGACCAACGCGGCCGTCGCGATCACAATCGAAATGGGGTCATTGGGAGAGACTTCGAAAAGTAATCCTCGAATTGCACGCGCGAGGACACACGAACCGCATAAGCCAATCGCCACGCCGATGGCCGTCCAGGTTCCCGCGTGCTTTTGCACTTGCCAGGCGATGTCCGCAGGCCGCGCGCCGATGGCCATGCGCACGCCGATTTCGCGCGTCTGGCGAGCTACCAGGAACGACAGCACGCCGTACAATCCCACGGCCGCCAGCACCAAGCCCAGCGAAGCAAAAATAGCCACCAGGGTCGCCACGAAGCGCGGGCGCTCGCGGAACTGATCAATGCGTTGGTCGAGCGTTTGAATATCGACGGGCATCGTTGAGTCGAATTCAGAAAACTCCTTGCGCATCCATCGCCCCAGCATTCCAGGAGCGATGGAGGTGCGGAACACCGCAACCCCGCAATACCCAAAGGATGGCGAGTCGAGCATGCGCAGGCGATAGTATTCCGGGTCGGAAGGTTCGGTGAGTCCCTCGTTCTTGGTGTCGGCGGCCACGCCCACCACGGGGCACCAGTGGCCGCTCGCGTCCGGATCGATTTGCTGCCCGATGGGGTTCTCGTTTCCGAACAATCGCCGCGCCAGGCTGGCGCTCAGGATGATGGGCGAATTGCCGGAAGCGCGCTCGCCCTCTTCAAAAGTGCGTCCCGAGAGAATGCGAATGCCCATCGCCTTGAAATAATCCGGGCTGACCCAGCGGAACCCCACCATTCCGCCGTTCTGCGCGAGGGCGGGATGCCCGGCGATTCGCAGGTTTGAGTACGGGCGGCCTTTGGACCCGCGCGGAGGTATCGAGTCGCTCATGGCAAAGATTCCACCGGCGGGTATCTGCTTCATTCTTCCTTCCAGTTCATTACAGGAGTTTGCCCGCGCCGGAGTCGCGTCCCCAGGATGGCGGCGCAAACTGAATGAGGCGATGACCACGTGTCCAGTGTCGTAGCCCAGCGGCTGGAACTGGAGTCTCCACAGGCTGCGGAGCAAAAGCGACGCTCCCGTGAGCAGAACCAGCGAAATTGCCACCTGTGCGGCCACGAGGGCTTTGCGGAAAAGCGTTCTTCCCGGTTCCACCGAATGCCAGCTTGCCAGGGTCTCGGCGCGCGGCGCATCGAGGGCGGGCGCCGTACCGAAGAGCAACGCTGCGGCAATTGATCCCGTCAGCGCGAACATCAGGACGCGAAAATCAATCCGTGCATGATCCAGGCGCAACATCCCCTCGGGCGCAAGGCTGATGCAAATCCGCAGCAGCGCCCATGCTGCGCAACATCCCGCGATTCCACCCGACAATCCCAACAGCAAGGATTCCGTGAGAGTCTGGCGCACCAGGCGCCCGCGGCCTGCGCCCAGCACCGCGCGCATGGCCAGTTCCCGCCGCCGGACCGTCGCGCGCGCCAGCATCAAATTGACGATGTTCGTGCACCCGGCAAGCAGCAGCGCTAGCGCCGAGCCGAGTAGCATCCATGAGCCGAGCTTCACCTCATGAATCTGCCGGTCGCGGAGCGAGCGCACCACCAGGTGAGCTTCCGTGAGCAATACCGCCGGCACATCCTTCGCCTTGCTGTCGATGTAAAGCGGGAGCATCTGGTCGCGCGCCTGTTCGATCGACACGCCGGGGCGCAGGCGAGCGAACGTCCGCAGGGCAGAGCCGGAATTTGCTGACCGCGGCAGGCTCGGGTCGAGATGCGCGGGCGTCATTACGTCGATCTCGCCGAGCTGCGGCATCTCGAAATTCTTTGGAAGAACGCCGATGATCTGGACGGGCTCGTCATCCAGGATCATGGTTCTGCCGAGTGCCTTCGGGTCGCCGCCAAACGCACTTTGCCAGAAGCCGTAGGAGAGCAACCCCACGCCCGGAGCGTGCGGGCGATTGTCGTCCACGCTGAATTCGCGGCCTAGCAGGGGAGCAACTCCGAAGGTCTGGAGAAAATTGCCGTCCACGGCGTAACAGTTGATGCGGCGAGACACGTCGCCAACCATAGCGTCGCAGCCCACGCCCGGCCGCATGGCCGTGATCGACTGGAACGGGGTCTGCGCCTGCTTCCAATCGAAATAACTGCTCACCACATTGAACTCGTTGTTGTCGACCGGCCCCATGTATCCGAGCGAAACAAGCTGATCGTCTTTGGGATAGGGAAGGCTGCGAAACAGGAGCGGATCAACTACGCTGAACACCGCCGTGGACGCGGCGA
>JASHTY010000364.1 GCA_030040315.1 Terriglobia bacterium
TTACAGACTCGATTATCTCAGCGGTTCTCCGGACCGCGGATCTTATCTGCTCATATGCACAACCCTCGATCGAATCAGGAGTGAAATCCAGGGTTTCCCTTGTTCCCTCTTCTTCGCTAGTCTTGTACCTGTAAATCTTCAGGCCACAGCGTTTTGGAAGAGCTGCTTGCGGTTCCTCAGCGAAGACGATGAGACCACCTACAACCGGTTTGTCAGCAACGATCACCTGTTGTTTTCTCAACCATGGTTCCGGTTCTGCGGTAGGAACCACCTGAAGCATAAACTCGATGATCACAGTTGAGTTAGTTACCAGCGCTTTATCAGCATTCACAAGTTCCGTCTCAAATGATGTAATGCCTTTATTGCGTTTTAGGCGGGTTAGCCCTTCCTCAGGATCTACAGGGAGATTTTGAGCTCCGCGCCTGATATAAACCCTTCCGTCAGAGGCAGACTTTACTTGGCGCGACTTCTTGAGCTCAGCCTTGAGCACGTACCCAGGTCCCGCTGGCGATTCAAGAAATATATAGGAGCATTCATCGCCAAGTGGGAAAAACTCTTCAAACGTCTGCAACAGACCGTTCGCATCCTCTATGCGGCCGAAGCCACGCCAGCGACGATTCCTTTTCTCATCCCGCTCATCGATCCCAATAAAGAGCTCCCCTCCTTCTGCGTTCGCAAAACCGGATAGCGATCGCGTCAATTTAGACGGTTTTATTTCGATCGCCTTGAGGTCAAGGAAGTGCCCCTCCTCCAAGCTCAAGATTTTTTCGGCCTCTGTTAAGCTAATGAGTTAGGATGTTATCGGTGCCATGGGGTGACCACCTCCAAATGAGGTCTCTATACACCCTAATCTGTGGGAGTACAAGCTAGAAGCAGGTGCTCTTACAATTTCCTCATGGACTCAAGACTGAGGCTGGCCCAACCTGAGGCACATACAGAACGCATTCGGCGCGCGGCCAAAAGAGATACACCGCCGAAGTGAAGTTCTCCGCCGAACAGAACCTCGCCGCCTTGCAGCCCGCAAAATTTTCCCGTATGCTGAAGGCCATGGAGATCAACTTCACGGCTGAACAGGAAGCTCGCCTGGCGGAAATCGCAAACCAAAAGGGCACGGACGCCGAAGGATTGGTAAAGGACGCCGCAGTGCAATTGCTCGAAGAAGATGCGCGGTTCCTTGCTGCCGTGCGCGAGGGCATTGCCCAGGCCGACCGTGGCGAGTTTGTCGAAGAAGAGGAAATGAACGCCCGCCTGGAACAGATGCTGCGCTCTTGAAGATGCGTATTCGATGGACGCCCGCCGCCGCAGCCGATCTTGAGCACATCAACGACTACCTGAAAGAACACCACCCGCAATACCGAGAGCCGACCCTTCGGAAAATGTATGCCACAATCCAATCGCTTAAGCAGTGGCCCCAGCGCGGGCGCATCGGCCGGGAAGAAGGAACACGCGAGCTGGTATTCTCTTCCTTGCCCTATTTGGCGGTTTATCGCCTGAAGGAGCAAGACATTGAGGTTCTGCGGATTTATCACAGCGCACAGGACCGCACTAAACGACAGTGATCAGTGACCAGTGGACGGAGGAGCAGCCAAGCGCATAAGGAACACGGGAAACGGGTAAAAGCCAGCAGAAGCCGGGCGTGATATACTTTTCTTGAGGTTGCCACGGCACTTTGAGGGACGCAAGAGGGGCATTATGACTTTTCAACTCACACCGGAACAGGAAAAGCTGATAGGGCGGGCCATTCAAGAGGGCCTGATCAAATCGCCTGAGGACGTTATCGATGTGGGCGTGGAAACCATCCGCCAGCGCGTGATGGAGCATGCCGGCGGCGCCCCGTCTTCCCCGGACGCCAACCGATGGCTGGCGGAATTTCAGGCCTGGGTTCACAGCCACACTATCGACACTCCCTTGCTTTCTGACGAAGCTCTAGACCGTGAGTCAGTTTACGGCGCGCGCGGCCGGTAAATGGCCATTCTCCTTGATACCAATATCCTGTTGCCGCTCCTTCAAACCCACCACCCGCACGCTCCGCTTGCCGAACGCGCCATCAGCAGGTTGCGCTCCCAAAACGAAATCCTGACCATCGCACCCCAGAATCTGATGGAGTTCTGGGCCGTCGCCACTCGACCTGCCGGTGACAACGGTCTCGGCATGGCGGTCGTGAGGGCGAGAGAAGAACTCGAAGCCCTTCAGCGGTTGTTTACGCTTCTCACGGAACCGGAGGCGGCTTTTCGAGAATGGGAACGATTGGTCGTTACGCACCAGGTCTCCGGCAAGAGCACCCACGACACTCACCTGGTGGCGGTCATGAATGTCCACGGGATCACCCGAATTCTGACCTTCAATGATCACGACTTCATACGGTACAAGGGCATTACTCCCGTTCATCCGGCACTGGTTGCCTAGACAATCCCCGCACCAACTTCCCCCTTGCAATCACCTTGCGCCATCGCCAGAATGATTTGGCTTTTCGCTCCGACAATCAGAAAATTAATACTTCGTCCGGCTGTGGTAAAGTCTGATTTCGTAGCGGCGGGTTTATCCCGCCATCCGAACGTACCGCCTCGGCGGGATCGCCACGTGGCGGCGTAAAGCCGCCTCTACGTCAAGCAACAGGAAGGCACCCGTGAACTCACGATTCCGCAGCATATTGATAGCAACACTCGTACTTGCCGGCACGGCCACACTTCGCGCGCAGTCGTCGTTTCCGCCCACGCTCATCGACGTTCATGTTCACTACAACGGCGACCCGGCGTTTCTTGACAGACTCGTCGCCAAGCTCGATACGGTGGATGGACTCGCCCTACTCATTACCAGCCCCAAGGATTTGGAGAGTGTGAAGGCATTCATCGCCAAGCACCCGAACCGCATCAAGGGCCTGGGCAACATTTCGCTGGACGATCCCAACGTGCTTGACCAGGTGGACCGTTTCCATGCGGCGGGCTTCGTCGGACTGGGCGAGATTCTCGGCCCGCTGAAGAATTACGACGACCGCAGCTACTGGCCCATCTACGAGCGCGCGGAGAAGTACCACATGGTTCTGCTGTTCCACACCGGCATCCTGATGCGCGCCACTCCGGACATTCCCGCGGACGTGAGCGTCGACCGCATGCGGCCCACCACACTCGACGGCATTGCGCGGCGATTCCCCAAGCTCACCATCATCGGCGCGCACCTGGGGAACCCGGACTACGCCTGGGCGGCGGAAGTGACGCGCTGGAATCCCAACCTGTATTTCGATCTCTCCGGCTCCTCGCTGATCAAGAAGCAGGACGACCCGACGTTTTGGAAATCCATCTTCTGGTGGAGCGGCGTGGTGAGCCCGCACACGCCGGCGAACGCTCCCAACGCTTTTGAGCGGTTGGTGTTCGGCTCGGATGTGTTCAACGGCGAACTGGAAGAATTTGACCGCGAACTCGAGCGCTATCACAAGATGCTGGATGCGTGCGGAGTCCCGCCCGCCTCGCAGGAAATGATTTTTTCCGGAACGATGTGGAAAATCCTGAATGAGCAGAAGTGACGCGGGTCTCACTTACACAACCTGGAATCTTCACCCGCGGCATTTGGAGTGCGGCAGCTCGCTGCCGCTTTCATCTCCGCAAGCTTGCTCGCGGACGTGACTCGCAATCGTCGCCAGCAACCCGGCAAAAGCCACAGCGGCAGCGAGCTGTCGCACTCCAAATGGCGGGTTTGTAGAATCATCGGTTTTCAGCTATCGGCAAAGGCTGTGGGTCATCTACTGACTCGCGCTGCCGAGCAGCGACTTGCGAAGCGTATCGACCAGGTTTCGAGCGTCGCCGGGGCGCAGCGACCCCGGCGCGAAATGGTAGGTCTTGCCCGAGTTCAGGGTAATGTGAAAAGTACTGGTGGCCACGGCGGAAGTTTTGATCTCCTTAATGTCGCCCAGCGCGATGCTCACCAGGGTTTTTCCGTCCTCTTGATATTCAATCGTCTGCGTTGAAACCACCAGCGCTCCCTTCACCTTGCCGTGGACCTGAAAAATCTCCGTGGGATTGCCGAGGTGGAAAGCGTCGTAGCGCTGGATGTTTGTTGCCGCGGGGGCGGCCACGGGCGCGGCAGGCGCGCCAGGAGTATTTCCTGTTGAAGTGGCCGGTTGCGTGGTGGCGGCGGCCAGGCCGCCTTTGGCCGTCACCTCAAAAGGCGTTTCCACTTCTGTGTCGTCAGGATTTATGACAAAAAGACTGCCGGCCCCGGGCGACGCGTCGTGCGCAACCTTGATGTGAACGTCGAGTTCGGTGTTCGATTGCGCGGTGATTCCCACAACGCGCACTCCGGGATTCGCGAAGCTCACCTTGGCGCCGGTGCCGAAATTCTTGCCGGTAATCTTCAAGTCCGCATCGATGCCCAGAGCCACGCGCGACGGATCGACCGTCGATACCTCCGGCCCGAGCGGTGCGGGCGGCGCAATCGGAGCGGCTGGCGCGGGATTCGAGGGAGCTGCCGGTGAAGCGGGAGCTGCCGGAGCAGCAGGCAAGCCAGGGGCGGCGGTCACAGGGGGAACGGCAGGCGATGCCGGCGCGGCCGGTGTCTCCGGAGCTGCCGCAATTCCAGTAGCAGGCGGTGCAGCCGGAGCCGATGGGCTCGCAGGCGCCGGAGCAACGGCCGGAGGCGCGGGCGATGCTGGTGCCTGCGGAGTGGAAGTCGCCGCAGGTGCAGTTGGCGCAGGCGGAGCAGCAGGTGCCACTTGCGGTGGTGCTGCGGGCGGGGGAACCACCGTTGGAGCGGGGCTCGCAGGCGCACCGGGCGCAAGGGCAGCGGGAGTCTCTGGAACAGTCGGAGCCGGCGGGGCAGTTGGAGCAGCAGGAGCCGCGACCGCAGGTGCCGACGGAGTTGCCGTGGCGGGCGGCGCAGCAGGAGCCGCAGCAGCCACAACCTTGAATGCGGCCTCAGCCGCGCGGCTGGCCGGATTGCTCACCAGCAGGCTCAGCGTGCTGGGTTGCGCTGTCGCGCTGACACTTAGTTGAGCATCAATCTCCGTCGCGCTGACGCGTTTGGAAGAGTCCACGTGAAGGGCGGGCGAGACGGATGAGACATAAGCTCCGCCGGAAAAATTGCTCCCTTGAATCACCACTGAAATCTTTGCGCCCGGCGTCGCCTGGCTGGGATTGATCTGCTGAACCTGCGGAGTTGCGTCGGGAGGGACGTCGGGATTCGCCTGCGGGCGCGCCATCGCGAAGAAACCCGCCAGGCAAGCAAGTAATACGCAAACCACCACCTGACTTAAGCCTCGGAGAATCGAGAGTCCGTCGCGCCTCATCGCCATTCACCCTCTAATGCAGAATTGGAGATTCAATACGCGAATCTTAAGCTCGCCAATCATCGCAAGTCAAGGTACGCACGCAGTCCGGCAAAAATGGAGTATGCTTGCTCGCCAGGGAGCCTGAGTGGCATTTAGCCGGATCGATCTTGCCGTTGTCATCGCCTACGTGATCGCCATCACGGCGTTTGGGGCGCGGTTTCGCAAGGGCCAGCGGACCCTGCACGATTATTTTCTGGGCGGGCGCCGACTGCCCTGGTGGGCCATTACGCTTTCCATTGTCTGCGCGGAGACCAGCATCCTGACGATCATCAGCACGCCGGGCATCGCCTATCGTTCGAATCTGGGCTTTCTGCAACTGGTCTTCGGTTATCTTGTGGCGCGCGTGGTGGTCAGCTTCCTCCTGATCCCGCGCTATTTTGCCGGCGAGCTTTTTACCGCCTACCAACTGATCGAGCGCCGCTTCGGGCACGGCCTGCGCCTCTTCACCGCCGGAATGTTTTTGATTACCCGCGCGCTGGCGGAGGGCGTGCGCGTGTTCGCGATCTCCATTGTCATCGCCATCATCTTCAAAACCGGGGTCGCGGCGTCGTTGCTCATCATTTTCGCGCTGACCGTGCTCTACACGCTGGAGGGCGGGCTCGCCGCTGTCATCTGGACCGACGTCATCCAGCTCAGTATCTACATTGCAGGAACCATCGTCGCTCTGTTCCTCGCGCTGCACGCCATTCCCGGCGGCTGGGGTGAGGTTGCGCGCGTGGCACAGGCGGCGGGCGGAAAATTCACCGTGCTCAATTTCCATTTCGACTGGAACCAGCCTTACCTCTTCTGGACAGGACTGGTGGGCGGAATGTTCCTGAACACGGCGAGCCACGGGACGGACCAGATGATCGTGCAGCAACTGCTCGCCGCCCGCACACGGCGCCAGAGCCAGGGCGCGCTGCTGGCGACCGGAATCGTGGTGCTGCTGCAATTCACGCTGTTCCTGATTGTGGGCGTGGTGCTTTACGCCTTTTACCAGCACTTTCCCCCGTTGACTCCCTTCAGTCGCCCGGACGAGGTTTATCCCACTTTCGTGATCACGCGGCTGCCCGTGGGCCTGTGCGGATTGCTCACCGCCGCGATCCTGGCCGCGGGCATGGCGAATCTGAGCGCGGCGCTCAATTCGCTTGCCTCAACTTCGGTGATGGATTTCTACAAGCCCTTCGCGCGGCCGAACGCGGATGACAGCCATTACCTGCGTGTCTCGCGCGTGGTGACATTGATTTGGGGCGCGGTGATCATCACCATCGCGCTTGCGGCGCAATACTTGCAGCGCAGCGCGCTTGAGCTGGCGCTGACCGTCGCGAGCGTTCCCTACGGCAGCATGCTGGGCATATTCCTTCTGGGGGTGCTGACACGCCGGGCCACGAGCCGTGGCGCACTGATCGGCGCGCTTTGCTCACTCGCCACGCTCGGGTACATCATTCGGTCGACTTCCATCGCCTGGACGTGGTACGTGGCCATCGGAACCGTTGTAACATTTGTGGTTGGAACCGTGGTAAGCGCGGCCTGGCCTGAAAGCGAAGCGGCCACGGTTCGTTCTTGAATGACGGGCCTCAGGACGAACTATCATGCAAAATGAAACAGCCAACGGCCTGGTGAAAGGCCTGGGCGTTTTCGGCGCGACATCCGTCGTGGCGGGCACGATGATCGGCACTGCGATTTTCGTGGTTCCGGGCATCATGCTGCAGCAGGTGGGGACGCCGGGAATGGTGCTGGCCGTGTGGGTGGCTGCGGGCGTGCTCAGCCTTTTCGGCGCTCTCAGTTATGCTGAATTGGGCGCTGCGCTGCCGGAAGCAGGCGGTGAATTCGTCTACATGCACCGCGCCTACGGACCGCTTTGGGGATTCCTGTACGGCTGGACGCAATTCATCATCGCCAAGACCGCTTCCATTGCCGCCATCGCCACGGGGTTTGTGCTTTATCTGGCGTACTTCTTTCCTGCACTGAAAAATACGGTGTGGCAGACTTCTCTCGCTTTAGGGAACCGCACGCTGGACCTCCGCCTGACGGGCCTTCAAGTCGGAGCAACGATGATGGTGGTGCTGCTCTCAGGGTTAAACATCCTGGGTGTAAGGCGCAGCGGCGCGGTCCAGACGCTTTTCACAGCCTCAAAGCTGTTGGTGCTGGCGACGCTAATCGTCTTGGGTCTGGCCTTCGGCCACGGTTCGTGGGAGGGCTTTCGTCCGCTCTTTGCGCCCGGCGGGCATGGCAGCCTGCTGGCGGCTTTCGGTGTGGCCACGGTCTCAGCGCTGTGGGCGTACGACGGGTGGAACAACCTGAGCATGGTGGCCGGTGAAGTTGAAAATCCGCAGCGCAACGTTCCCCTTGCGCTGATTGGCGGGGCACTGCTGGTGCTGGTCGTTTACATCCTGGTGAACCTCGCCTACTTCTACGTGCTTCCCAGCGCGCAAGTGGTGGGCACAAAAACCGTGGCGTCGGATGCGGCGCGGAAATTCCTGGGCAACGGCGGCGGAGCTTTCATCGCTGTGGGGGTTCTGATTTCAACTTTCGCCACGCTGAATGGCTCGATTCTATCCGGGTCGCGCGTTCCCTATGCCACCGCGCGCGCGGGGCTTTTCCCATCGGCGCTGGCGGCCGTGAACCCCCGGTTCCACACGCCGGCGGTTGCGCTCGTCGGCCAGGCCATTATCGCATCGCTCTTCACGCTGACGGGCAGCTACGAATCGCTCTACACCAAGGCGATTTTTTCTGAATTCCTTTTTTACGCCCTGTGCGCAGCCGGCGTGTTCGTGTTGCGCCGGCGGGAACCCGCTCTGCCCCGCCCTTATCGCACCTGGGGATACCCCGTAGTTCCCGCGGTTTTTGTGATTCTTTCGGCATTCCTGCTGGCGAATACCTTCTGGCAGGCCGGCCAGCGCGTTGACTCCATGTGGGGAGTGGTGCTGGTAGGGAGCGGCATCCCGGCCTACTGGATTTGGAGGGTATGGTCACGACGGACCTCTTGATGAGAGATTCGAACCTCGATTCGAATAGAAACCGGAAACTGAAAATCGGAAGGCCGCGCGCATGCGGCCGAATTTCCAGTTCCAGGTTCCCATTTTCAAGATTCGGCCGCCCACATTTTCTAATTGTATTGTGCCTGATTGCGTTGGTGACCGCACGGCCCGACGCAGCGCCGGCACAAAGCAAGTCTGCCACCCTCGCTGCTCTCACGAAGGCGCGCGAGCAGGTGATGAACGCCAGTCCGCTGGTGATGTTTTATTACTCCGATGATTCGGTGGGGCTGGCGTCTCTCCAGGCCCATGCAGGAGAGATGAGCGTGCTCGCCCCGCAATGCTACCGGCTGGACAGCGCGGGAGGGCTGCACGGCCAGCTTCCGCCCGGCGTTGAGGAAATGTCGCGCCAGGCGGGCCTGCCCCTCATGCCGCTGGTCATGAATCCTGATTTCGATCGCGCCACGGCGCACAGCCTGCTGCATAATCCGATGGCGCAGGAGCGGGCCGCAAAGAATCTGGCGGTGCTTGCCGAGCGCGCGGGATTCGTGGGCTGGCAACTGGACTTCGAAGGGTTCCCGCCCGCCGACAGTTCTGAGTATGTGCGATTTGCAGCGCGGGTGGCGGCGCGGCTGCATCGCGACCACCGCCTGCTGAGCGTGGCCGTGGCGCCGCGCTTCTCCGGCCATTTCCCCAGCATTTCGCCCGATGGTTTTCGCACCGGGGAGTGGGGCGCGGCGTTTGACTACCGCGGGCTCGGACGCACGGCCGATTTTCTGGTGCTGATGGCGTACGACCAGCACACGCCATCCACTCCACCCGGCCCTGTGGCCGGATACGAATGGGTGAAGGCAACCATCGACTACGCGGTAAGCTGCGTTCCGCCCGAAAAGCTGCTGCTGGGCATCCCGCTTTATGGCCGCGAGTGGGACGACCCGTCGCCCTCCATTCCCGCGCACAGTCTTGCCTATAAGGACTTGAAACCGTTCTTCGATTCGCCCGACGGCGAGCGGCACTGGGACGACCTTTCGCGCTCCACGTGGTTCCAAATGCGCGACGGGACGACTTTGCGGACGGTGTGGTTTGACGATGCCCGCAGCCTGCGTGAAAAAATCGCGCTCGTGAACCTTTACCACCTGCGCGGATTCGCCGCATGGCATCTGGGTGTCGAGGATCCGGAGTTTTGGGAAAAGAATGGAGGGGAATGACGGATACTCCTCATCCCCAGTGGGAACTTGACTCGTGTAAGGCTACAGGCTACACTTTTTCCGGTGAAGATAAGAAACTTCATCCATAAGGGCCTGAGGAGGCTCTACGAGGAGGATAACTCCAAGAGTGTTTCTGCCAACGCTGCGGACAAACTGCGCAAAATGCTGGCCTTCCTGGATGACATCGAGGGTGCCGAGGAATTGCATTCATTGCCCGGCTGGCGCGCCCACACGTTGACCGGCGACCGCAAAGGAACATGGAGCCTGAGCGTAACCAGAAATCTTCGGCTTACGTTCCTTGTCGATAAGGCGGACTCCGAAATCTACGATGTGAACCTGGAAGACTATCACTAGCGAAGAAGGAGTAGACTCTATGCCGATTAAAAACCCACCCCACCCGGGAGATTTTATTCGAACAGAAATTATTGCGCCTGCCGGTTTGTCCGTAACGGCCGCGGCGGTCGCGTTGGGAGTTTCCCGGCCAACGCTCTCCTCCCTGCTGAACGGCAAGGCCGGACTCTCCGGGGACATGGCGCTGCGAATAGAAAAGGCATTTGGCGTGAAGATGGATACGCTGATGAGGATGCAATCGTCCTACGATATTGCACAGGCTCGCAAGCGGGAAAAATACATCCATGTGCAGCGCATTCATGAGTTCGCCGAAGCGCGAGCATGATCCCGAATCCTGGCTATTTTTGCCTTGATGAAGCGAGCATAAGAATATCAATTGGCTGGACCCTATGCGCGATCAATACGCGGGTGACCTATCAGACTTGTTGAAACTTGCACTCCTGCGCGCGCTTGCCTCGGACGATGGGACCCTGGGTGTGGGTTGGTATTACAACCCCGCCAATGACAAGCGTCCTGATGGCCGTCATCGCGAGTACTGTAATGAGCCAAAGTGGAAATCCTTGGACTTACCGCTCTGGGAGGCACTGAGGGCGCTCCCCGATCGATCTGTCGGTGCGCTGGAAAGGATGCCGATCTGGCCCCCGTGTACCAGTTTTTATCGCATTCCTGTCCCGACTTCAGGTGGACGTTTTTCTTGGGCCTTCAATATGAAGAACGCCTTAGAGAAAGTCCGCATCGTCTTTCTTGATCCGGATAACGGCGTGGGAAAGGTAAGCAAGCGACACGCAACGATTGAAGAGATTGGGATGATGAGGGAACCGGGAAGAGCTGTGGTGGTAATCAAGTTTCCGGCGCGCGAGGACCACGACAAACAGCTCATAGATTATCATCGTCTCATGCACGACCGGACCGGGACATCATCAATTCTTACTGTTTGCACGACTGTTCGGCTGCCTCAACCGAGGGTACGATGGTTCACAATCATCGACGCTGACTATATCTTGAAGAAGCGTGTAAGATGCTTTACCGACAAACTAAGATTGGTCGAAAACATTAAGTGTCGTGCGCATGAGGGAAATTAACCCTCATTTGGAATTATGCTGAGCACACTGTCGCGCTCGGACCAATTCGAGCGACCCTTTGCAATAATAAAATGCACGCGGCGGAGAGCAGCTTTAGGTGTGTGGATTTTGCTCTTTGTCACCCTCACACCTTTGGCCCGCGCCCAGGAGCATACCTGGACCGTATCGGTGGCCGGCGACCTTGACGAGCGTGTCGAGCGCCAGCTCAACGTGCTCGCCGGGCAGGATCAGGCGCTGATCAAAATTTTGAGTGGTCCTGCGGCGCGGCCGAACCTGGTTCCGGAGGAGGGCGGCCTGGCGATTGAGCTGCGGCACGAAGACAATGCCGCGACATTTTTCGATGAGCTCAAGCGCGCAGTGGGCGCTGCGCCAATCGCACTAACTCCCGAGCTTGCCCAGGATGGGTACATTCTCGAGGGGAATTACCCGCGCGCCGCCGTTCCCAACCGGCTGCGTATTACCGCCACCACCTGGCGGGGATTCCACAACGCCTTGCTGAGGGTCCCGGACCTGCTGGCAATTTTTCCGTCGAACCTCTCGACCCAGTTGATTCCCCGTCCGCAGTTGTGGCGCGTGGAACGC
>JASHTY010000365.1 GCA_030040315.1 Terriglobia bacterium
GGCTACGACAACCCCGCCGTCGCGAACTCTCTCCCCGCAACCGTCGCCGGACACAAAGTCTACGGCATCGCCATCTCCCCCGGCATGGGCTACCGCAACGACAGCCCGAAACAAACGGCGGTCAGCGGCCAGCCCGAGGGCGTCTACATGGTGACCTCCGCTCTCAATCTCAACGAGAAGTGCTGCATGGACTTCGGCAACGCCGAGGCCAACAATCTCGACAACAAAGCGGGCCACATGGACGCCATCAACATCATGTGTCACGGCAACCCATGCAGTCCCGATGCAGGGCTCGACATGGAGGACGGCATCTACGGCCACCTGAAGGTTCCCGCCGGCACTGTCTTCGTTACCGACATGGGCTCGAGCGACGGTCAGCACACCTACGCCATCTACCAGGGCAATGCCCAGTCCGGAAGCCTGACCACGACCGGCACGATCCCTCTCCCCAAGGGCTATCAGCCCATGCGACAGGAGGGAGCCATCATCCTCGGCATCGGCGGCGATAACAGCGATTGGGCCACAGGCTATTTTTTTGAGGGCGCGATGACCAGAGGAATGCCCGGCACTGAGGCCATGGAAGCGGTCCAGAGCAACATTGTGGCCGCTGGGTACGCTGGCGAGCTGAAGCCATAGGGGCAGACGGGAATTCGTCTACTGGATTGGCCGCAGCTCCCAATAGGGATCGGCGCCTACTCGGAAGGTGGACTTCACGAGCTGATAGTGGCTAAAGAATCCCTTGATCTCTATCCGCAGACTTTCGCCGTTCACGCCGGCAAATTCCGGGCGGGCATAATCGTCGAGAGGGCTGGCCGATTGCCCGATGTCCTGGTAAGTGTCGGGCCAGAAAACGTGGTCGGCGACGTAGACGTGGCCGCCCTGCGAAAAAACCGTCTGGATTTCCTGGTTCAGCCGCTGCTGCCAGGGCTCGGCTGAGACCTGCATGACGTAATCGTCAAGCAAATCGAGCGCGGGATCGCGCGGCCAATCGTCAAGGCAGGCGAGCAGAAGGTCGTAGTCCATGTTGGCGTACCAATCCCGGCCAGCCACAATGAAAACGTCGTTGGGACCCAGTTCAGCGCGGATCTGCGCCAGTAGCGGGGGAGGGTAGTTGATGCGGTTGGCCTGATCATGAAGGAGGTCGGCGCGAAGATTCCAGGCTGAGATCAGCAGGAGCGCGGCGGCGAGCACAAGTTCAGTGCGCCTTCCGATTCCCTTCGCCCCCCACGTCGCAAGATATGCGGCGGGGAGGAGCAGCACGCTCCAAAAGTGGCCCACGGGTTCCCAGAGGAATACGAAAACGCTCCAGGCGAGGGTCATCAGCAGAACCGTGGTGAACGAGGCGTTTGAGCGCACCAGGCAAAACAATCGCTGCCTTACGCTCTTGCGTGCGAGGCAAAGCGCCAAAACGAGGCACGCGACGGCAAGAATCAAGCCATAAATGTGCCAGATGACAGCGCTGTCCTTGATGGGGTCGAGCTTGTCGCGAAGAATGGTGGAATCAACAAGAGTATCGGAGATTCCGATGACGCTCCGAATGGCCGTTTGCGGCCAGTGGACTTGCAGGCCGTGCTGCTCCGCCATGTACTGCAGAGTCCAGCCCAAAAAACCGGCGGGCCTTACTCCAGCCACTCGGGCGATGACCGCATAGACTGCTCCCACTCCCAGCGCAGTCATTCCTGCCCATGCTGCGGCGCGCTTCGCAGCTTTCCCTTTGAATTCGCCGCCCGCCACGATGAATCCGATGGCCACAGCGGGAACGGCGAGCGCCATCGCTTGATGGAGGAGGACGGCGAAAGCAATGCAGAAGCCACTCGCCACCCAGCGAACGACGGAAGGTGATTCCCAATCCGCCACGGCCCATAGAAATCCCACGATGCAGAGATCCAGCAGCGGGTAGGGCTGATTCTGCAACCCCAGATTCCAAATGCGCGGAGAGAGCGCGATGAATATCACCGCTGCAACGGAAATCGCCCGTCGATTGCTCAAGCGCACCAGCAGCAGATAGAGAAGCGCCAGCGACAGGGAGTTGATGAAAATGTCAAAGAGCTGGAACGCCGCGGGCGAGGTTGAGCCAATTGCCGATAGAACTCCCGCAAGCGCCTTTTGAATCGGGAACCAGAGCAGGTGATGAGGACTGAAATCATCGCTTTCGACCGGAGCGAGCGCCTGGGTGCGGTAAATGTACCCATCGTAGTTGTATAGCGGCGGCCGTAACGCCAGGTTGATCGCGAGCACCACGACGAACACGAGCAGGGCAAGGTATTTGGCGTGGCCAGGCGCGGACGGGCTGGTGGAAGGGCTTTCTGCGCGCGGCGGCGAAATCGTCGGTTGGGAAATGGGCAACGGTGTCACCAGTGACTTCACTTCCTCACTCCCAGGGAATTGTACACCGGCGTGCGTGCAACGTTTGCTTGCGACTCTAATTCCTGCATAGTCCTGGAAGCCCTGCCCTTCCAGTTCCAACCACGCGCCGGATTCCCCTTACGAAAAAAGCGCAAGCTAAGATATAATCCCAACCCGAAACAGGCGCCATCACCGGGATGTCCGCCCGCGCAACCACAAGGCGCAACCTCAAGGAGCAGGATGAATCACGCTTCAACAGACATTCTAATCGACAGGGTTCCTGGCGCGCGCAACCTGGCCACGGATGCGGCATGGGTTATCGCTTTCAGCCTGGTCACGGCGGCGTGCGCGCAGATCAGCATTCATGTGCCCTTCACGCCCGTGCCCATCACCGGCCAGACGTTCGCCGTGCTGCTGAGCGGCGCGGTGCTAGGGTGGCGGCGCGGTTTTCTGAGCCAGGTGGTTTACCTTGCGGAGGGCGCGGCCGGAATGCCGGTCTTCGCAGGCGGCGCCGGTGGGGCCCTGCATCTGATCGGCCCCACGGGCGGATACTTGCTGTGCTACCCGCTTGCCGCGGCGCTGGTGGGCTGGATGGTGGAGCAGGGAATGGCGCGCTCGGTATGGCGACTGGCCGGCGCGCTGATTTCAGCCGACGTGCTGATTCTCTGCGTCGGATCGCTGTGGTTGCGCCTCTTCTACCACATCCTGTTTGCGCAGGCATTACTGATGGGATTTTACCCGTTCGTAATCGCGGACGCTGCAAAGATCGTCCTGGTGGGATGCACCTTACCGCGGATCTTACGCCGGCTTGAGGCACGCACAGACGTGCTTTCCAAATAATCGGGCGCAGTAAGCGCGCGGCCTGCTTTCGCCGTGCACGCGGACATACGATTCCACCGTTCGCCCCTCAGAAAGTGAGCCCGCAATGGCGGTTTCCCCAAGACTTTTGACCGATGAGGAGGAAGTCCTCACGGCCAACCGCATGTTCTACTCGGCACTTCACAGCCTGAACCTGTCGATGATGTCACAGGTGTGGCTCCACGACGACTGGGTGAAATGCCTGCACCCCGGATGGGACCTGTTGATGGGATGGGAAGAGGTGCAGGGAAGCTGGGAAGAAATCTTCCGGTCAACCGAGCAGATGATGGTGTCCATCAGCCGGCCGCTGGTGCACGTGGCGGGAGATGTGGGGTGGGTTTCCTGCCTTGAAAATGTTACGACAACCAATCAGAACGACTTCTCCTCCGCATTAGTCGAAGCAACCAACATTTTCCTTCGAAAGCAGGGGCGCTGGCTGCTTGTCCATCATCACTCGACGCCGCTTGCGGAACCCCCGCCTGAGGCTTCTGCGCCCGTTCAATAACCGATTCGCGGGTTGAACGAAATTCCGCTGCAATCCGACGCCTGCCTAGATGAACGAGCGTAATAAACGGCCAACCGGAAGGGCGGGGCTTCAACCCCGCCCTTCCATTGCGGCAAGTCCTAACTAAGCAGCTTTAACCATGTGATGCGGATCGATGACGAACTTCTTGGCCGCGCCGCGGTCGAAGTCCTTGTAACCCTGTGGGGCGTCATCGAGTGAAATCACCGTGGCGTTCACGGCCTTGGCGATCTGGATCTTGTCGTGCAGAATCGCCATCATCAGTTGGCGGTTGTACTTCATTACCGGGCACTGGCCGGTCATGAAGTGCAGCGACTTGGCCCAGCCGAGGCCGATGCGGATGCTGAGATTGCCCGTCTTGGCGTTGGCGTCCACGCCGCCCGGATCATCGGTGACGTAGAGGCCGGGAATGCCCATGCCGCCGCCCGCGCGCACAACGGTCATGAGTGAATTCAGCACCGTGGCGGGACGCTCCACTACGGCTTCCTTGCCGTGGCCACGTGCTTCAAAGCCCACGCAATCCACCGCGCAATCCACCAGCGGCTCGCCCATGATGGCGTCAATCTGATCGCCAAGCGAAGCGTCCTTCTTCAGATCGACGGTCTCGCAGCCAAAGCTTTTTGCCTGCGCCAGGCGTTCCGGAATCATGTCGCCAACGATCACGACGGCAGCGCCAAGCAATTGACAGGATGCGGCGCACGCCAATCCCACCGGTCCGCCCCCTGCAACGTAAACGACCGTACCGGGCCCCACGCCTGCGGTCACCGCGCCGTGGTAACCGGTGGGGAAGATGTCGGAGAGCAGGGTGAGATCCTTGATTTTGGCCATCGCCTTTTCCTTCGGCAGCTTGAGCAGATTGAAATCCGCATACGGCACCATAACGTACTCGGCCTGGCCGCCGATCCGGCCGCCCATATCCACATAACCGTAAGCCGCGCCGGGCCGCGCGGGATTCACGTTCAGGCAGATTCCGGTTTTGCCCTCTTTGCAGTTGCGGCAGCGCCCGCACGCGATGTTGAACGGAACGGAAACCAGATCGCCAACCTTGATGAACTCCACGTCGCGCCCCGCTTCAATGACCTCGCCGGTAATCTCGTGCCCCAGAATCAATCCCAGTGGAGCGGTGGTGCGCCCGCGCACCATGTGCTGATCGCTTCCGCAAATGTTGGTGGTCACGATTTTCAGAATCACGCCGTGTTGGCACTTGCGCGTACCCAATTCCAGTTTGGGGAAATCGATGGACTGCACTTCGACTTTTCCCGTCCCCATGTAAGCTAACCCGCGGTTTGTCGCCATATAGCCCCCTTTAAGGTTTAATTTTCATCCTGCGATGAACCGGCATTTGTATCAAATGATGCGGCGGCGGTCAAGGAGAACGGTCCGCC
>JASHTY010000366.1 GCA_030040315.1 Terriglobia bacterium
CTACCAAATCGCGCACCGCTCATTTTCCGGGCGCACCATGGGATCGCCGGCCTTGCACCCGAAGGCCTTGGCGAAAGCGGGCATGTTTGAGAGAGGCCCCAGCACGCGGAATTTGGGCACGGGGTGAGGGTCCACGTTGGTCAGCATGCGCGCGTAGTCGGGGCGAAGATCCTGCGCCCAACTGTGCGCATATCCAAGAAAGAAGCGCTGCTCCGGTGTGAAGCCGTCGATATCCTTCGGCCCGGGCTTCCCTTCCAGCGATTTCTGGTAGGCGGCGTAGGCGATGGCCAGGCCGCCAAGGTCCGCGATGCTCTCGCCCTCAACCAGCTTGCCGTTTTCGTGAAGTTTGTCCTCCACTTCGAACCCATTAAACTGATTTGCAATGCAATCGCCGCGGGCTTGGAACTTCTTCTGATCGTCGGGAGTCCACCAGTCCTTCATGTTCCCTTGGGCGTCAAACTGGCGCCCCTCATCGTCAAACCCGTGGGTCATTTCATGGCCGATGATCGCTCCCATGGCGCCGTAGTTCGTGGCGTCGTCCGCCTGGAAATCAAAGAACGGCGGCTGCAGAATTCCGGCGGGGAAAACGATCTCGTTCAACTGTGGGTTGTAATAGGCGTTGACGGTGGGAGGCGACATTCCCCACTCGGTCCGGTCAACCGGCTTGCCGACCTTGTTCAATTCGCGATGAAATTCGAATGAGGCCGCTCGCAGCCCATTTTCAACATAAGGCCCGCGCGTGATATCCAAAGAAGAATAATCGCGCCATTTATCGGGGTATCCGATTTTCTTGGTGATGGCTTGCAGTTTGATTAGCGCCTGCTGGCGAGTCGGTTCGCTCATCCAGGGGAGCTGCCGAATGTCGTCGGCAAGGGCTGCCATCAGATTATTCACCATGGCGAGCGCGCGCGCCTTTGCTTCCGGCGGAAACGCCTTTTTCACGTAGACCTGGCCCAATGCCTCCCCCAGCGCCCGGTCGGTGTATCGGACGCAACGCTTCCATCGGGGCAGAATCTCCTTCGTCCCCTGAAGGACCGTACTCTTAAAATGAAAATCTTCATTTACAAAGGGTGTCGACAGGCTGGAAGCCGTGGTATTGATGAGATGCCAGCGAAGGTATATCTTCCAATCGGAAATCGGCACTGAGACAACCATCTTCCCCATTACCTTGAAAAAGTCGGGCGCGGTCACGTTCACGTCGCCCTTGCCCGCAAGCCCCACAGCCGTAAAGTAGTTTTCCCAGGGAAAATCCGGCGCCAGGGTTTTGAGCCCGCTCTGGGACATCCGGTGATACACGTTTTGCGGGTCCCGGCGTTCAACTTCCGTCTGCGAGGCCTTGGCGAGCTGAGTTTCCACATTCATCACAGTCTGGGCTTCAGAAGCCGCCGTGGCCTGCGAGTCGCCCATTAGTTCAAACATCTTGCCGACGTGCTTCTGGTATTCGTCACGTTGATCTTTAGATTTGGCGTCTTCTCGAGTGTAGTAATCGCGGTCGGGCATGCCCAGTCCGCCTTGGTCAACTTCCCCCGTAACTTCGGTGCTGTTTTTGAAGTCCTGGGTTGAATCCACGCCAAAGAGCGCGCCCACGCCCAGGGACTGGAGACGGGCAACTTCCGCCTCAAGCGCCGGCACGCTGTCTACTTGTGCGATTCGATCGAATTCCGGCTGCAACGGTTTCAGGCCCTCGCTATCGATTTTTGCAGTGTCCATGCAGGTCGCGTAGTAATTGCCGATTTTCTGTTCATTGCTTCCCTGGACAGCCATGGTGTTCTTCGCAGCGTCTTCGAGAATCTCGTGCAGCACGTCGCGATTGTGCTCGACGACGAGATTTGCGACGCCCCATTCCGGATAAGCAGCGGGAATGGGGTTCTTCGCAATCCAACCGCCATTCGCGAACTGGAAGAAGTCCTTGCAGGGGGCGCAACTTCGGTCGAGATATGAGGTGTCAACGCCGTGTTGAGTTTCAATCGGCGATGCCACCATCACCAGCGACAAGGCAGTCAGCGAAACAAATACTAGCCACACTCTCCAGGAACGCATCGGGGGAGCACCTCGTGAAAGTTGGATTGGCCGGGGAGGTTTCGAGAATCGGCCAAGCCAGATATCGTATCAGGGACACTGCGCGATTGTCAGCACCATTAATTGCGCTATTGACGCTATTGATTTCGTGACATTAACTTTACGAAGAGACTGTAGAACCTCTCAGCGTCCAAGTCCATTTGCACATGAACGGAACTGCCCGCGGACTCAGGCTTATCACCCTCGGTCCAAGTCAGCGTATCGCCATAATTGGCGCCGTGCTCGATGTTCACGTCCATGTAGAACTGTTCTTCGCGCGTGATAACGCCCGGGTCGAGCCATGCTGCCGCCGCCAGCTCATCCCACATGTAATCCACATCATGGGAATAGAATCTTCGCAAATACAACCCCAGGGGCGTGCCGCTTTTGGCGATCTCATCCGCCATTGCCGGAGTAAAATGCGTTTTAATGGAAATATCCACGGGCGTGCAGGTGATCTTTGCCCACTTCGCGCTCAGGACAATGTGCGCGGCCTCAGGATCGAACCAGAAATTGAATTCATGCCGCGGGTCACTGGCCCATTCCGGGTCACGGGATTGCGGATTCAGGCTGCCGCCCATGAACACCAGTTCCTGGACAAGGTCGACAAACTGCGGGTCGAGACGTACAGCCATCGCCAGATTGGTCATGGGGCCACCCTCGTAAATGCTCACCTGGTGCGGATAAAGGTGCACCATGCGGATCATGAAGTGCGCGGCATCCTCCTGGGAAAGCGCCGCCGAGGCTTTCCCTTCTTTTGGGGGTGGCACCACGAACGGCTCATGCCACCAGCGCGGGTCCCATGCGCCCATGTAGTTGATTCTTCCAAATCTCTTTTCCATCTCCAGAGCTTCGGCGCGCGTGTGGACGAGCGGGAAGGCTGCTCCGGGAATCACGGGAATATCCGTGCGCTCGATGATCTGCAGAAGGCGGAGCATGTGGGCGGCTTCTTCATCACGCCACTGGTCGCCGCTGACCACGGTGATGCCGAGTGGCTCGGCCTGCGGCGATTGCACCATGACCATCACCGCCTGCAAATTGCTGCCGCCTGGACCGCCGCAATCCTGATCAATAATGACCTTCCGGCGTTGCTGCGGCCAGGCCGGTGCTGCCAGGAAACCCAGAAGGAAAAGGCAAATTCCCTGCTTCATTTCGACTCCACGCATTGTCAGCGAAGGCCGCCCTGAATTAGACTACATAAGGTGCACGCAAGGTTAGCACACTGGGACTCTCCATGCTGATCGTAATGAAGCCGCAGGCGAGCGAGGAAGACGTTCGCCGCGTGTGCGAGAAAATCGCTTCCATGGGCTTTCGCGCTCATCCCATGCCTGGGGCGCAGCGCACAGCCGTGGGCATTACCGGGAACCCCGGCGCGCTCGATCCGGAGGAATTTGAAACCCTGCCGGGCGTCGCCGAAGCCATTCGAGTTTCAAAACCCTTCAAACTGGTAAGCCGCGAGGTGAAAGCCGAAGATTCGGTTATCCGCATCGGACCGCCCGGCAGCGACGTGACCGTTGGCGGGAGGGAGTTGGCCCTGATTGCCGGACCCTGCGCCATTGAGAATCGCCAGCAGGCGCGCGCTGCCGCCGCGGCCGTTCGCAAGGCAGGCGCACGCATGTTTCGCGGTGGAGCTTTCAAGCCGCGCACTTCCCCTTACAGCTTTCAGGGGATGGGTGAAGAGGGTCTGGAAATTCTGGCGGGAATCCGCAGCGAGTTTGGTCTGCTAATCGTAACGGAGACCATCGACCCGGAAAACTGCGATCTGGTGGAAAAATACGTTGATGTGCTGCAAGTCGGCGCGCGCAACATGCAGAATTTCTCGCTGCTCAAGCGCGTGGGCCGCTCCAGGCTTCCAGTTTTGCTTAAGCGAGGTATGTCTGCAACGCTGGACGAATTCCTGATGGCCGCCGAATACATCCTTTCAGAAGGGAATTACAATGTCATCCTCTGCGAGCGCGGTGTGCGGACTTTTGCCGACCATACCCGCAATACGCTTGACCTGAGCGTGATTCCCGCGGTGAAGGCCCTGTCGCACCTGCCCATCATTGTGGATCCAAGTCACGGCACCGGAAAGCGCGACAAGGTAATCCCGCTCGCACGCGCCGCGGTTGCCGTGGGAGCTGACGGATTAATTGTGGAAGTCCATCCGGACCCTGATCGTGCTGCCTCGGACGGTTACCAGTCGCTGTTTCCACAACAATTCGAAACTTTGGTCGAGCAAGCCTCTGCCATCGCCGGCGTGCTGGGCCGGACCATCGCACTCGATCCGGGCGCATCGGTTTCGAGCGCCGCTGTAGCGGAGAAAATATAGTGACGGCTCCCGAAGGTAGCGGCGGTCTCCGACCGCCGTTTTCGGCGCTCAGAGAGCGTCGCTACGTCGCGCTTCTGTGCCTTCTGATTTCCACTTTCCTTGCCTGCCGCCGCAATCATCCGCTTACTCCCTACACAGCCTACGTGGTGAATTACCAGAGCGCCACGTTGACGGGCGTGAATCTCGCGGATTTTCATTTCACAGGCTCAATCGACGTCGCGCAGCGCCCGGAGAGGGTGCTTCTGCGCCCGAAGAGCCGGCAGCTCTACGTCGTGTCTGATTCGGGGAAGATAAACGTCATCGCATTCCCCGCCCTTCGCCTCGCCGCGACCGTTGATTTGGGCAGAAGCGCCAGAGACCTGGCGTTTTCTCCCGATGCCCGCGCCGCCTACGTTTTGGATCCCGCGGATCAGGACATCATTTTCATGGATTGCGAAGGCGGTCCGGGGAGTTCTGGATATCCCAAAATCACTTCCCGCCTCCACCTGGAGGGAATTCGTGCAGACCTGGCACTTTCCCCGGATGGGAAAACACTGGTGATTTCGTCCTCAAATCCCAATCGGCTCACTTTCGTCAGCACGGAAACTCGCCAGGTCGTTGGGAGCGTTGAAGCTGGCCAGTCACCCGGTCCCTTGGCAATTCTTCCCGACAATTCCAAGGTCTTTGTCGCGGATACCGGTGAGGAGAAGGTTTCCGCCGCCAATTTGCCACTGCGAAAACTGCTTTCGCATATCGAGATCGGCGTGCAGCCCACGGCGCTGCTGGTAAAACCCGACGGAGGCGAACTATTCATTCTGGGCGGAAGCTCTTCAACCCTGGTTATTGTCGATGCCTTTCATGACAACGTGGAACAAACATTTCCCCTGGGGACCGAACCCTCTGCGGGAGTCTTTCGAAAGGATATGAGTGTTCTCTACATCGCCAACGCGGGGGATGGGTCGGTATTTGCGCTGGACGTGGCCAATCGCCAGGTGCTGGCCACGACGCATATTGGAATGGAGCCGTGCGCCCTGGCTCTTACGCCGGATGAGAGGCTGCTGGTTGTCGCGGACCGTGCCGCCTCCAGCCTCGCCATCGTGCACCCCGCCAGCCTTAAGGATAATCGGTCGGACGTGGTTACCACCGTGCCCGTCGGCGCCGCGCCTGTGGATGTGGTGATTCCTGATTTTGTCAGTGCGGGAAAGTAATGCTCGACAGAAACTATGCCTTGGCTGGCGCAGAGGTAAACGATTCGTAGGCGGGAATCTGCCCGGCGAACCACTTTTGGAAATTCTCGGCCTTTTGGCGCAGGTCGGGACCCATCGGCCAGGCGAGGGTTCCCGTATCCAGCCCGCGCACTTGCAGCGCAAATTTCATCGCCCAGGGTGAGGGGAGCTCGCGAATGCGGAAGATGAATTCGTCCAGGCGAGCTTGCACGGCCCGTGCCTGCTCCATTTTGCCCGCCTGCAAGGCTTCATAGAGGGGCAAAATCAGTTCCGGGCACGCGCTGGCAATTCCCGAGATCGACCCCAGCGCCCCGTTCTGAAAAGCTTCATAGAGCAAGTCATCGCTGCCGATCATGAATGCCATCGGCTCATCCACCTGCGCGGATTGAATCATCTGTAAATTGGTCCTGCTTCCTGAGCTGTCTTTCAGTCCGATGATGTTGGGAACTGTGGCAACCAGGCGCAGCACATTGGTTATTCCCAAATCGCGCGTGCACTGCGGAATGTTGTAAATGAGTACGGGCAAGGGCAGGTCCCCGCCGACCTGTCCCATGAATTCGACCAGATCTTCCTGGCCGTAGGGAAGAAAAGCAGGCGGGGGAAGAAGAATGGCGATTGCTCCGCATTCCCCCGCCGCGCGGGCCAATTGCTTCACCTGCCCCACGTGTTCGCTGCCGACGGCACAAATGATCTGCGCCCGCCCCTGCACCTGACGGGTGACGCGACGGTAAATCTCCCGCCGCTGCTCGACGCTCGTCGCGGCGTATTCTCCCGTCGCGCCTCCCAGGCAAAGTCCCTTCAGGCCCCGGTCTAGACCGAAATCCACGAGCGCCTCAAGAGCACCCCAGCTTGGCGCACCATCTTCCCCAAACGGCGTCGGCAATGCCGCGAAAACGCCTGAAAGTCCCTCGGGAATTCTACATTCCATGGGCTTCCTCACCCGGCTCGTGAACGAACTTTCCGCTCGGCCTTACACTGCCGAGCCAAATGCAATTCCACAGAAACGTTGGGCGTCAGACGGAGGCGTGTAATTAAGGCAACAGCAAGACCGTAATCAGGGTTGGGGAGCGGGGCCGACGGGACAACAACTATGCTCAGAAGGCGCAGTATTACTCCCTATCGGATGTATGGCAAGTCCGGTCATGGGCTTCAGGCGACTTGTCGATCTCAACCTCCATAGGATTCTCGGTCAATCGAATGCGGCCACCGATTTCGGCCAATAGCCGAACTGCCCCCCTCGTAACCGGCAACCTGGATATTTGATGTCCTATGATCTTTATTTCAGAATCCGCAGACGCCGTACGAAAACACTGCACATCTCAAATACTTTAGCGCAAAAGAATCATCACCCAGTTAGTGAAAGCAAGTCAACAGGAACTTTGGCGAAATTTCGTAAATCGCATCGAATAGGGAACATCATTTCATTATTATATGGTCAACAGAGAAATGCAGAACGTAATTCCAAAAACAGAGACTTGGAAACTAGAGTTTCTTTACAAATTCCACCCAAGTCGACAGATGGGCTTCTCTTAGGCGGTTTTTTTGAACCTTCCCCATCGCGTTTCGCGGTAATTCCGCGGCTGGTACAATCAGCTTCGGCAGTTTGTAATTTGCCAAGCTGCTTTGCAGCCGATCCCTGATTGCTGTAGGTTCGATAGTGGATCCGGGGCGCGGAATGACGATGGCCATCACTGCTTCCCCAAAATCAGGATGAGGCATTCCAATCACCGCCGACTCCTGCACCCCCTCAAGGCGGTCAATGCAATCTTCCACTTCCTTGGGATACACATTGTAGCCGCCACTGATGATTAAATCCTTCGAGCGCCCGACGATATAGACATAACCAGCGCTATCCGTCCTTCCCAAGTCGCCGGTATGGAAGAAACCGTCCGGTGTGAAGCAAGCGGTGGACATATCCGGCCGGTGCCAATAACCTGCAAAAACATTGGGACCACGAACCTGAATCTCACCCACCTCGCCTGTCGCGACCTCTCGATCATTTTGCCCGGCAATACGCAATTCGATTCCCTCCAGCGGCAATCCCACCGAGCCTGGCACACGTTGCCCATCGCTGGGATTACTGGTGTTCATGAGCGTCTCAGTTAGCCCATAGCGCTCCAGAATGGCGTGGCCTGTACGCTTGCGGAATTGCTCGAACGTGTCCGGCAGAAGTGGAGCCGATCCGGAGATGAATATCCGCATCCCGCCGCACGCGTCTGGGCCAAATTCGTTCAGCGCGAGCAGGCGGGTGTAATAGGTCGGCACGCCCATAAAGACTGTTGCTCGAGAAAGTTGCGCGCACACCTGCGCCGCGTCAAATCGCGGCAGAAAGATCGTCCGCGCACCACTCATCAGTGCGCAATGCAATGCGACAAAAAGTCCATGGACGTGAAAAATTGGCAGAGCATGGAGCAGCACATCTGCAGCGGTAAAATGCCAGGCTCGCACGAGGGTTTGCGCGTTGGATAGAAGGTTCTCATGCGTGAGCATCGCCCCCTTGGGCTTCCCCGTCGTGCCGGAACTGTAGAGAATCGCTGCAAGGTCGTGTGGCGAGACTGGGACGGTGCGAAAGGCCGGGGACAGCTCCTGGCTTTTCTCCATCAGGTCGCCGTTCTCGCCACCCCCCAACCTGAACAAATGCGGAATATCGTGACCGTGGCAAAGAGCCATCACGTCATTGCGGCGGTCGGGCGGGCAAATCACCACCTTGGGCCGGGCGTCGCCCAGAAAGTAATCTGTTTCCTCCTGCGTGAAAGCGGTATTGAGCGGCAGATAGACCGCCCCTGTCCGCAAGCAGGCAAGATAAAGGAAGACGGCCTGGGGAGACTTCTCAACCTGAGCTGCTACGCGGTCGCCTGGAGCGACGCCGCACGAAACCAGCAGATTGGCGAGCCGCCCCGAGCATTCGTCGGCATGGCGATACGAAAAGGATTGCCCCGACGGCGTTTCCAAACAGACTTTTTCCGTTGATATGGTGCTGATCAAGTGCTCGTAAAGATTTGCAGTCTCGCTTGCGGGTTGCGCCGGCATGCTGCCCATGCTGCCATTGCGCAGGGGAATTTACAACGACTTGGAAGGCCGGCTCACCTCCGATAACCTGGCACCCGTACCGCGACCGCTACTCCTGGAGAGCGTCAACTCTGAATTGCCTTCTCGCGCAATCCTTTAATCCGGTCGCGCAGTTGTGCGGCCTTTTCGAACTCGAATTGCTTGGCGGCTTCGCGCATGCGGGTTTCGAGCTTACGGATCAGTTCATCAAGCTGGTCGCCGACGGCCGTGGCATCATCCGCGTCATCCACAGGCACGGTCACGTAATCGGCTTCCACAATTGAGGCGAGAGCCATATCGACGGGCTTCGAAATGCTTTCGGGGGTGATGTTGTTGTCCAGGTTGTACTGCAATTGTTTCGCGCGGCGGCGATTGGTCTCCGCAATGGCCTGCTGCATGGAGTCGGTGCGCCGGTCGGCGTAGAGAATCGAGATTCCGTGTACGTGCCGCGCGGCGCGGCCCATGGTTTGGATCAGCGAGCCGGCGGAACGCAGATAGCCTTCCTTATCCGCATCAAGAATGGCGACGAGCGAAACCTCCGGCAAGTCCAGCCCTTCGCGCAGCAGGTTGATTCCGATCAGCACGTCGAACTCCCCGCGGCGCAAGTCGCGCAGAATCTTGACGCGCTCCAGCGTCTCAATTTCGGAATGCAGGTAGCGGCATCGCACGCCCACTTCCGCGTAATACTCGGCCAGGTCTTCCGCCATACGCTTGGTGAGCGTGGTCACCAGCACGCGCTCATTGGCCGCAGCGCGCTTGCGGATTTCACCCAATAAATCGTCGATCTGGTTGCGCGTGGGGCGGACTTCAACTTCCGGATCGATCAGCCCCGTCGGGCGGATGACCTGCTCCACAACTTCTCCGCCCGACTTGGTCAGCTCGTAGGGCCCGGGCGTGGCGGAGACGTAAATCAACTGGCCAACGCGGTGCTCAAATTCCTCGAAGGAGAGCGGGCGATTGTCGAGTGCCGAGGGCAGGCGGAAGCCGTATTCCACCAGTGTCTGCTTGCGCGAGCGGTCACCGTGGTACATGCCGCGAAGCTGCGGGACGGTTTGATGGCTTTCATCGATGAACATTAGCGCGTCCTGGGGAAGATAATCGAGCAGCGTCGGCGGCGGCTCGCCCGGAAGTCGCCCGGAAAGGTGCCGGGAGTAGTTTTCAATGCCGTGGCAGTAACCCATCTCCTTCATCATTTCCAAGTCAAACATTGTTCGCTGGTGCAGGCGCTGCGCTTCCACCAGCTTGCCCTGCTTTTCCAGTTCGCCACGCCACCAGTCGAGCTCGCTCTTGATGTGCTCAATAGCTTCCTCCTTGCGGCTGGAGGGGAGAACGTAGTGGGTGCGGGGGTAGATCGGCAGGCGGACAAGATTCTGCTTCACCTGCCC
>JASHTY010000367.1 GCA_030040315.1 Terriglobia bacterium
CGCGCGTAAGGTCATGCCCAAGGGAAAGTTTGCGATTCACCCGGGGTTGGTGCGAATCACCTTTCACGAGCCCATCAACGCCGCGGAATACAAGCTGGACGACCGGTCGAAGCTGATGGCCCGCACGCGTGAGGCAATTTTGAAAGGTCTGGAACCGGAAGAGTGGCCGCTGAACGAGATCGCTAAGGAGTCAAAGGCTGACGGTTAAGGATAAACGCCGTCGCTTGGATATTGAAGTGGGAGGCGAAAGCGCTATGTGGCAGGCGAGTTGTTAGAGCCGGAAGGGCAGATTTGTCGTGTCGCCAGCTTTTGTCACTTCCGCTAAATAGCGCGATGACAATGTTCATATCGAGAAGGAGCTTACCAGCCATTCGGCTCGACCTTTTCGCAACCTTCCTCGATCGCTTGCGACATGGCCGCTAGATCTGCTGGCGGGATGGAACCCGCAAAGTGCAGAAGCCTTTGTCCCGGTGTTCCCCCTGGAGCGGTCAAGCGCCCCGCGAAATTGAGGATCTCCAGGCGCTGGGGATCGTCCAGGTGGTCAACCTGCTCGATGATTTGATCACGAATCGTCGCATTCATGCTGATTTCAAATCTAAAGAAGCCCTGTCGCGTTGTCAAGATAGACCACAAGAAAACTCAACGAAAGCAATATCATCGAACCGTCACATCCAGTAGCGACACCCAATACTGCACCGATTGCAGCGCAAAGCCGGCGAGAATGAAGGCCAATCCCGCGGCTCCCATGGTTCTTTGGGGAATATGGTCGGCGGCCCACTCGATGTACGAGGTAAAGATGCTGAACACCCCCGTAACCAGTCCAATTGCCAGGCCGGTCTTTACTCCAACGGTCAGTGCATTCAGATGCTGGTGCGCGGCCAGGGCGCTGACGTAGCCCGTGACGGTGTACCCCACTGCCCGATTTAGCGCTGCCAGGGCATGATGTCTCGTAAGGCGTGGACGCGCGACGGGCTGATAATCGAGTGCGGGACGAATTCCAAAGCGGTAGGCCACAACTTGTCCAACCGTGCTGAGAAGCCCGAACAACAGACCGAACCTGGTTCCGAACAAATACGCTGCGCCCAGACCAAACCCCGCACCACGCACCGCGCTCATTGCCGAATCCAGCCAGAGCCCCGACTTGGGCGCGTGCCGCGCGGCGCGTGAAAGCTCCACGGCCAGCGTCATGGCGTGCGCCAGCCCACTCGCAAGGCCGAAGACGGGTCCCAGGGCCAAGCCGTATCCAACGCCGAACAGCACGCCGTAGGTGACGCCACGAGTAAGTGTGCGTAGCGGACCGTGCTCACCGCCCAGCAGGTCGTAAGCAAGATAGAGCGCACCCAGCAAATCGAGCGAACTGCCCACGATGCTGAGAAGCGCGAGCGAGTGGTGATTGATGGTCATTGGTCAGGTTAGATTGGGTCAGGCCAGATCAGATCAGGCCAGATTCGGTCAAGTAAGATTCGCGGACTGCCCGTTGTTCAGCACGATGAATTGCCCCTGCGGCTGGCTCGCCCAAAGCTGCTTCTGCGGCGTGTCCAGCGATTCGTCGGCAAGCTGAAAAGTTCCGTGATGGATGGCAACGCTGGTGCTGGCCCCCAGTATTTCATGCGCGCGAACCGCCTCCTCAGGCGACATGTGCACCGCCGACATAAACCAGCGTGGCTCGTAGGCGCCGATGGGCAGCAATGCCAGGCGAAAGGGTCCGAAGGCTTCACGAATCTGAGCGAAATGTGCTCCGAATGCCGTGTCACCCGCGAAGTAAATCAGCCGCCTCTGGCATTCGATGACGTACCCACACCACAGTGTCCTGGCGGTGTCAAAGATGCTCCGGGCTGAGAAGTGCAATGCCGGGACTGAATGGATGGTGAAGCCGGGATGCACGGACGATTCGCCCCAGTCCAGTTCGTGGACCGGCCCGATATTTTGCAAGCGCAGCAGGGCAGCCACGCCTATGGGGACGATGAAGGTGGTGTCTCCGCGCGACATCAGGCGCCGCAGCGTGGGCAAGTCCAGATGGTCGTAATGATTGTGGCTGATCAGCACGGCGTCAATGGGCGGCAGGTCTTCAAGCGCCACGCCGGGCGCTCTGTGCCGCCGCGGTCCAAGCCACGAAACGGGGCCGGCGCGCCACGACCAAATCGGGTCCGTCAGGATGTTGGCGTCGCGCTGCTGAAGGATTAGGCTGGAATGATTCACCAGGGTAATGCGCAGATCATTGCTGCCCACGCGCCGGGGTGGAACGGTTTGCTCGACGTCGTTGACGAATGGCGGCGAAGGTTTCGGCCGGCTGGTCAACTTCCAGCGCAGCAGCTTCAGGTACCCCGGAGCTTGCGGCGCGTCGGGATTGAAGAAGCGGTTTCCGTCAAAGTGTTTGGGAAAGCGTTCAACCGTTGTGGATTCAGCCATGGGTCAGCGTAAGTATATCCCGGTTGACCGCCAAAGGCACTGATACGCTGGGCGCATAGCAAATGACCACCAAGACTGCCTGCCGGCTAGTGTCTCAGTTTGGATTCAGTAGCGCGGGTGTCCCCACCCGCGACTCGTGGCATGGCCATCCCGGCCATGTCCATGGGCTGGAAGCCCATGCCACCGTGGCGGGACGCGCGGGCTACATCCTCGCGGCGTTGCGTCCCTGCATGGCGGCGCACCGTGGTAGGATTATGCCGCAAAGGTCGTAAATTGAGGATGTCAAACATGCGAAAAGGCGCAAGGAGCAGAAGGGAATTCCTGGGCCTCGCCGGGGCGGGCATTTCAACTCTTGTGGCGAAGCCATGCGCCGCGGCAATGGAGGGAACCGAAGATGCCGACCTGGTGGTCTTCAACGCCAAGGTTTACACGGTGGACTCGCGCACGCCGCGGGCGGAAGCCTTCGCGGTGAAGAACGGTCGATTCACCGCCGTAGGCAGCAATGACGACATCAAGGGGCTGATTGCCAAAGACACTCAGATACTTGACGCGAAGCAGATGACCATAGTGCCCGGATTCATTGATTGCCACAATCACGCCCCAGGCGACATGTTGCTTTACGACGTGCTGGTGGGGAATCCCTATGAGGTCGAGTTTGTAACCATCGATAGCATCATCCAAAAGCTGCGGGCCAAGGCGCATGAAACACCATCAGACTATTGGGTCGAGGGCGAGTTTTTTGACGACACGAAGGTGAAGGACCATCGCCTCATCACCGTCCACGACCTCGATGAAGTGTCCACCGAGCATCCGGTGGCAGTTCATCATCGCGGCGGCCACACGGTCTTCGTCAACAGCAAGGCATTTGAGCTCGCGGGCATCACGATGGACACGCCGAACCCGCCGGGTGGAACCTACGACCGCGATGTGAACGGCGACCTGAATGGCCGCGTGACCGACCGCGCCATGGACTCGATTGAGAGGGCCGGCAAACGCCCTACGTTCACCCCCGAGCAGCAGGTGCAACGCGACCGCGACGCACTTGCGTATATTTCGAAGCAGTTCGTGCGCTACGGTGTTACCACCGTCCATCACGAAGGGGGAAACCTCCAAGCGCTCCAGCAAGTACGGGCACGCGGCGACTTGCTGCATCGCGTCAGCTATGAACCCTATGGCAAGGAACTGGAGTCATTCATCAACAGCGGGCTGATGACGGGCTTCGGCGACGATTGGATCCGTATCGGTGCAACCGCCGAGCACACCGTTGACGGGTCATTCTCTGAGCGTACCATGGCGCTTAGCCTGCCGTATCCGGGAGTGACTCCGCCTTACAGAGGGAATATCACTACCACGCAGGATGATCTGAACGCTTGGATCGAGCGCGTGCATCGCGCGGCAATTCAGGTGAATTGCCACGCCAACGGGGATGTGGCGATTGACATGATGCTGACCGCCTTCGAGCGCGCCCAAAAGCTTTTCCCACGCACTGACGCGCGGCCCAAGGTCACGCATTGCACGCTCATCAACGACGACCTGATTCGTCGCCTGGCCGCCGCCGGAGCCGTGCCCGCGCTCTTTACGACGTATGCGTACTACAATTCCGACAAATTCCACTTTTATGGTGAAGATCTGATGAAGCGCTGCATGGCGTTCCGAACCATGCTCGACGCGGGAATCCACGCCGCCGCGGGGTCAGACTTTCCACCCGGGCCATTCGACCCCCGCATGGCGATTCAGGGCATGGTCACACGAACGGGCTGGGACGGGCAGACCTGGGGAGCGAATCAGCGCATCACTGTAGAGGAGGCCCTGCGCGTTAACACGTTGAACGGTGCTTACAATTCACATGAGGAAGCAAACAAGGGCTCAATCACGCCGGGAAAGCTCGCGGATTTCGTGGTGTTCGCAGACGATCTTTTCACCATCGACAATTCGAAAATCAAAGACATTCAAATTGTGCGCACGGTGGTGGGTGGAAAGACCGTTTACCAGGCATGAGGGCGGCAACGAATGAGAGCCCGCCGATCCGGGTGATTGGGAATTGACCCGTGTGCCAGAGCGCAGAGCTGAATTTCTTATCCGCCCCGACTCGACCGCTCCAAGGATTCCTGGAAAATCGCCGCTAGCTTTTCCTGCAAGTTCAGGCCGGGTTGCTGGCTCAAGTTGTGCTGAATAAACTGGAGGTTATGAAGTAGCTGCTGCTCGAATACCGATCCCTGGGAGATTTTGTGTTTGACTACCGGCTGTCCAGCCTCATTCATAAACTCCAGATAGATGTCCTTTCGGAAATTAGCCAGGGATACTTCGCTGCCCAAGGATGATCCGTAACTCAAGACTGAGCTGGCCCAGCTTGAGAACGATTGGTCATTGATTATTCCCCGTTCGAGGGTAATGGAGTCGAATTTGTTCCGGCCCGGCGATTTGATGGCAGTGGAAGGATCTCCCCCCGAACGGTGTTTCACGACCTCGCCTGTGGGATTCAGGCCGGAGAGCTTGCTCCCGGCATACACCTGTTGCCCGTCCCAGATTTTCAACTTGAAGTTCTTATAGGGATCGAGCCGCGTCGGATTGGGTGAGGCTTGCGCCATCTGCCTGCCTCCTAAATTGGGATATCCCTTGAGAAGAACCCGTGACCTTAGTATAAGTCGCGGGAATCCTTGTTCCAAGTAGCGCCGGGCTTTACGCCCGGCACACGCTATCCCGCCTCGGCGGGAGCGGCGCTGCGGGTGCATCGTCAATTGCGTACTTCACTACGGCTTGGCCGCAGTAGCGGAGACTTTTGGAGCCACGCCTGGGATATCGGCAGGGCTTGTGGCGCTTGGTGCCGGCTGGCCCGGCGACGGGTTCTTGGCCTCTTCGGAAGCGGAAAGCGCCTTCAACCAGGCGATCCCACGCTCCGCCGGCAGCCCGTAGGCATCGGGATAGAGATAGTAGCCCTGCTCCGCCGCGGATTTTTCCTCTTCCACCTGAACGCGATGCTTGTCCGCATAAGCGTCCTGGCGAATGCCCGTCACCTGCCACGAGACCTTGAGGCCCGGTTTGCCGCCGGCAATCTGGAAGCGGTTTGCCACGACTTCCTGCGCGACATAAACAGGTGCGTACCCGCCGACGCACGTGAGCTGGTAGCGAAAATCCTTGTTCAGCGCCTCGAAATAGTTAGGCAGTTGCACCCACGCCTCGCCTTGCGCGTCGAGAATGATCACCCCGTCGTAGACGTTTTTCATGTCCGGGCTTTCCACAAAGGAGTGGGACAGGTATTTGCGCTCAGGGTCGAGCGGATGATCAATCTTGAACGTGCCGCTGCCTTTGGTCAGGTTTCCAGTCACGTTGAGCGAGCCATTGACCGTGACACCGGAATCGGCGGTCAAATTTATTGCTCCTGCTTGTGCCGTGAGACTGACGCCGTTTGAGTTTGCGACTATCGAATTTGTTGTCGGGCCGCCGGCGGCGGTGACGGTTTGATTGCTAAGAGTCAGAACGCCGGTGGCGGTGACGGTGACATTCCCCCCTGCGCCGCCGGCTGTCAAGGTACCCGTGGTGACGGTAAGGTTCCCAGCGTTTCCGCCGCCTGTCCCGCTTCCAGTAATAATTGAAACATCCCCGCCGTTCGTAATGCCTGCCGGGGGCGGAAGAACATTTCCATCTCCGGAACTAATAAGCACGCCTCCACCGTCACCGGAGTTGTCGCCAGTAAGGATCTGCAGCACACCTCCATTGCCGTTGAGTCCAGTGCTAGTCCCCGTGGGGCTTGGGCCGCCATAGAGAGATAGCGTTCCTCCGGTACCTGCACTGGCAGAGAGGTTTTGGGCACTCGCAATGGATAGGTTCCCAGAAGTCGTGGAGACGCTAGCGCCATTCGCACCGTTGATAGTAAGCACTCCTGATGAAGTCGTAATCCCCCCTGCGTTGCCGCCGCTGGAATTAAGGATGTTAAGG
>JASHTY010000368.1 GCA_030040315.1 Terriglobia bacterium
TCAAGAAGGCAACCGGGCAGGAGACGGTGGTGAGTGACTTGACCTATGAACTGCGCAGCGGCAGCCCTGATTTCATCGACCGGCTCGTTGCCTCCACGTTCGCGAGCATGGCTATGGATTGCATTGCCCGCGGCGAGCACGGCAAGATGACGGCGATAAACCACGGCTGCTACGCCATGGAACCCATTCCCGATCCCAAGCTCGGCCCGCGCCACGTGGACGTCGCGAGCATGTATGACGCCGAGCGTTGCCTGCCCAAGTACGAAAGCAAGATGGGATTCCCGATCTTTCTCACGCAACCCTAGAAGCCATCAAGCCCTTCAGGTGTTTTGTGCCGCCCCTACCAGCGCCCAATCCTGACCTGCACGATATTCTCCGCAAGGCATTTGGCTTCAATACATTCCTGGCCAATCAGGAGTCCGTTTGCCGGATGGTGACAGAAGGGCGCGACGTATTGCTGGTCATGCCTACCGGGTCGGGTAAGTCCCTTTGCTATCAATTGCCGGCGATTGCGCGTGGCGGCACAACACTGGTCGTCAGTCCTCTCATTGCTTTAATGGAAGACCAGGTGGCCAAGCTCAAGTCCTATGGCTTTGCGGTGGAGCGCATTCATTCGGGACGCCGGCGATTGAACTCTCGCCAGGTTTGCCACGATTACCTGGCGGGGAAATTGCAGTTTCTCTTCATTGCCCCGGAGCGGTTGCGGGTTGAGGGTTTTCCGGAGATGCTGGCGAAACGGCCCGTCTCATTGATTGTGGTGGATGAAGCGCACTGTATCTCGCAATGGGGGCACGACTTCCGGCCGGACTATCGCCGTCTCGGTCAATATGTCCCCAACCTGCGCCCGGCACCGGTCATCGCGCTGACCGCCACAGCCACACCGCCCGTGCAGCACGACATCGTTACGCAGCTTGGCTTGCAACAGCCGGCGAGATTCATCCACGGCTTCCACCGATCCAATATCGCCATCGAAGCGGTGGAGGTTCCACCCTCGGAGCGATTTCAGCTTACGCGTGAACTGCTCGCCCAGCCGCAGCGTTGCCCGGCAATCGTTTACACCCCCACGCGCAAGCAATCGGAATCCCTGGCCAAAGAGCTCGGGGCCTGGCACCCCACGGAGGCATATCACGCCGGACTGGATGCGGGGCGAAGAAAGAAAGTGCAGGAAGATTTCCTCGCCGGGAAGCTGGAGGTGATTGTAGCGACCATCGCTTTCGGAATGGGCATTGACAAGCCTGACGTCCGCACCGTGATTCATACCGCGCTGCCAGGCAGCATTGAGGCCTATTATCAGGAAATCGGACGAGCGGGGCGCGACGGCAAGCCCAGCCGGGCGCTGCTGATGCACTCTTATGCTGACCGCCGGACGCACGATTACTTTATCGAGCGTGATTACCCCGACGTTTCGGTGCTGGCTGAAATCTTCGGCCAGCTTCGGTCAGAGCCGATCGGGAAACGGGAGCTCCTGAACAAATTACTTATGGATCCCGAGACGTTTGACCGGGCTCTGGAGAAGCTCTGGACCCATGGCGGCGCTATGGTGGATTACGCTGAAAACGTCAGCCGCGGGCACCATGCCTGGCGCGAGCCGTATCGCGCGCAAGGCGACCACAAGCGCCAGCAGGTTGAGCTGATGATTCGATACGCGGAGAGCCCTCAGTGCCGCATGCTCAGCGTGGTGCGCTACTTTGGCGACGTCGCGGATGGCGATGACCCTTGCGGAATCTGCGATAACTGCGCGCCGAAAGGGTGCGGCGCGCAACGCTTTCGCCCCGCGACCGCAGTGGAAAATGCCGCGGCGCTGCGCGTTCTGGCCGTGCTCCGCGCCAGCGGCTCGAAATCCACAGGCAAGCTCTATGCCGGCTTGTTTCCAGGCCATGAAATGAACCGCAATGATTTTGAGGAATTGCTGGGCGGCATGGCGCATGCAGGACTGGTGGGATTAAGCGACGCGGTGTTCGAGAAAGACGGGCGGCAGATTCCTTATCGCACCGTGCAGTTGACACGGCAGGGCACGACACTTGGCGCGCGGGCGCCTCTGCAGCTCATGATAAAGGACCGGGAACCCAGCCCCACGCCGCGCAGGCAACGAAAGAAAGTGAGGGGAATGGATGCGCTCCTGCCCAAAGCCGGCACCATGGGAAGGTCACAGGGTCCCGCGAGTTCCAAAAGGCAGGATTCGCCGCTCCCCAGCGGCAAGTCAAGCCAAGAATTGGAGGAATCGCTCCGCGCCTGGCGCCTCCAAGAGGCACGGCGGCTGGGCATCCCCGCTTTCCGAATCTTTGCTGACCGGGCTTTAACTGGATTGGTCGAGCGGCGGCCTTCCAACCCCAGCCAAATGCTTTCCGTCCCCGGAGTTGGCCTACGAATTGCTCAGAAGTATGGCGCGGAAATTTGCCGCATTCTTTCCAGCCATTGACCTAGAATTGGGCAATGTGCGCGGGTCCCAAAGTTGCTTGGCGATTTACGCGCCACGGCATATAAAAACGCCTGTATGCGCTGTAGCTGACGACCCTTTGCTCCTAGCTACCCCGAAACCTCAGTACAAAAGTACTCTTGCGAAATTAGGCCATTCGGGCTATAAATGGTCATAATGTGGTTGTATACTATCGGCATACGGGGTAGACACACTGGAAATCCCGCTTAGACCTGGCGGGTTTTGTATATCGGTTTAGGGGCGGGTGCTCCTTGAATAGCCAAACAGCAAGCCTAATAACTACAGTAATTGCTTCCCGGTTCCGGACTGAGTCAATCGTCCCGGGCCGAGAGTGAAGAGGGGGAACGAGTGTCGACTCACCCGACAAATAGCTTTCGCAGACCCCCCCGCGTTCGTTCCGACCGGGGCTTTTCGATGGTTGAGATGTTGCTGGTGATTGCGATCATTGGGATTGTCACCGCCATGGCCCTTGTCGCCTGGTTTAATGAGATGCCGTCGATGCGCGCCGATTCTGGCATGTTTCTTGTGGAAACACAGATCCGCCAAGCCCGCGAAGCCGCCGTAGACCACAGGGCAAACTACATGATCACCTTCAAGGGAACCGCGGAGTTGGTTACGTGTAGCAGCAAAGCGATTACCGGACTTGCTGCATGCCCTAACACGAACGGTCCGGCCGCGACCCCCCCTCTGAGCGAAATATCGGACATAACCATTGATCCGAATCAGATGACTTATACGGTGCTCTCCGGCGTCCCCGACACTCCGGACGCGTTCGGCAATTCCACGACTTGTGTCACCTCCTCGGGGATTTGCTTTACGGATACCGTAACTTCCACTAGCGCTTGCGGAAGCACGCCGGTGCTGCCTTGTTATCTCACTTTTCAAAGCGATGGAACCGTGGTGGATTCCAGCGGCAATTACGTGAATGGGACAGTATTTATGGGCCAGGTTGGAAACGCTCCCAACCCTACCAACCCACTGACCGCACGCTCGATTACCATTCTTGGGGCTACGGGGCGGATCAAAGGATATCGGTACAACGGGAAAACCTGGTTTTGAGGAGTGCTTTATGGAAGGACCGATGCAATGGCGGCAGAGTGAGGAAAGCGGTTTCACGCTGGTGGAGGTCATGATCGCCGCGATAATCCTTGTCACCGGGCTCCTCTCCTTGGCCTACGCGTTTGGATTAGGGTTGGGCTCCATTGACACAGCGCAGATGGATAGCATTGCGCGGCAAAAGGCCCGGCAGGCCATGGAGGACGTGTTTACGGCACGGGACACGGGTGGAGTTACTTTCTCACAGATCTGTAACTTGCCGACGACCGGCTGCCTGTTCAACGCGGCGACCACCAGCACGGGAGCTACGAACTACCTGCCCTTGTACACACCGGGACCCGATGGGTTGGTGTTCACCGCAGACGATGGCGAGGCCGCGCCGGTTCCGGGCGTGACCACCCACGGGGCAGCCACCGGCAACGTTCTGCCCACCGGGTGCAGCGCGGCGCCTTGCATTGAAACGGTCGAAACTCCCGGACCCGATGGGATTCTGGGGACTGGGGACGACGTTTATGTTCCCCTGGACGGGTACTTTAGGAATATCACGATTACACCGGTCCCAGGGACCTCAAACCTCAACCAAGTCACGGTTTCGATTATGTACACGACTCCAAACGGCATCACCCGATACGTCACAATTATTGCGTACATTGGTCCTTATGTCTAAACAAACTTCCAAATCGTCCGTTACTCACACCTCAAAAGGCTTCACGCTCATTGAGGTGATTCTGGCCATGGCGCTGTCACTGATTCTACTGGGCATCGCCTTCGACATTTTTGACAAACTGAGCAATGCCGCCGATCTGGCAGGGACCATGGCGGACGTCAATGAAAACTTGCGCGCCGGTGAGAATATGATTGCCCGCGACATCAGCACGGCCGGGGCAAACATTCCTCAGGGTGGCATTCCCTTGCCCAGTGGAGCTACGACTTGCACAGCCATCCAGCTTCCCTTGCCCTCGACGACCCTGAATTCTGCTAATCCCGTGGTCTTTACCCTTCCGGTGCAGTACTTTAATTCCGGATGTCCGGGCTCTCCTCCTTCTGGAAACCTGAATGTCCTGACCCCGGGGGCCGGATATGGGCCGACGGCTGACAATTCCACAACAGGCGTGACGGCCAATGCGGTACCGACCGATTCGATTACGATGATCTCGGTAAATCCCTCGTCCGAATTGGGCGAGTATTCGTTGATCAGCATTTCTCCCGTTACCACAACAGGAAAGACCTGCTGCTTCCCGGCAGGGACCACAACTGTAACCGCCACCGTCGATCCGCGAACCAACGGCGGCAACCCGATCACCAATGCTTCCAGCACCAGCCCCTCCTGGGTGCAGGTGGTTCCCGGCCAGTTGATCATGTTGACCAATACCTATTCATCCGTCCTTCTTGCCGTCAACGCCGCGAGTTGTCCCAGCCCCTGGGTCTCACTCACGAGCGAATGTACGATCACCTTTAAGAGCGGGGATACGACCAATGACCCGCTTCCTTTCAATCAATTTCCACTGAGCGCCAGCAGCCCCACCAGCGGAATGATTGGGAATCTTCAAACGATGGGCTCAGGCGCCACGGCGAACAGTTATCCCCCCACCACCGCATACCAGATCACGATGACCACGTATTATTTGGACAACGTGACCCGTTCTCCCTACTGGATGCTGATGAAGCAGGTGGGCACAGGCGCCCCCGTTTCGGTAAGTGGATCGCTATCCGTTCAATCAGTCGGACCCCAGCCGGTGGCCATGGGACTGAACGTCCTGCAATTTGCTTTCAGTTGCACGTCCGCACCCTGTACGCCGACGGACCCAACCCGGAGTCCGGCGAATCCCAGTGACATTCGCAAAGTCATGCTGTGGATGACGGCTATTGCCAGTCACCCGAATCGCAAAACCGGGACATACTTTACGAACTCCATGGCCACGTCGGTTACAGCGCAGAATTTGGCTTATTACAACCAATATTGATTTGGTGAGGAAAAGCAGACGACAGCGTACGCAAGAGAGAGGTAGAACATGATTAAACGACCTTCCAACGACTCGGGCATAGCCCTGATTGTAGTCCTTTTGCTCATGCTGGTTTTCACCGTCATGTTGCTGGGGTTTTATTTTGAGACCACCGGCGAGCAGAATGTCGCCTACAGCGATAGCGACAACGCGGCCACTTTTTATGCGGCGCAAGGGGCAATCGAGAATATGAGTTCCGCGTTGGGCCAGTACTTTAGTGACCACGCCTCTCCGACGCCCACTGAGATTGCCACACTGCAAGGAACCAGTGCAGCGCCCACCATGGCGATTTATAACACCATTGGCTCACTGTCGGGATATAACATCAGCTTCCCCACTTATTCGATCGTAAATCTGTCCAGCACGAACCCCTCGGATCCTCCCTGCACCCTTACATCCCTTTGCAACCAACAGGTCAATTCGATTCCCGGAACTGGCCCACTGTCGGGGCTAGCGGGCATCGTAACCCCCTTTGAGCTTACCGTCGTGGCGGATGGCCCGGGCGGGTCGGAAGTAAAAATGACGCGCCAGGTCCAGGTAGTGGCCGTGCCCGTCTTCCAGTTTGGAATTTTCTCCCAGACTGACCTTTCCTTCTTTGCCGGTCCGGATTTCAACTTCGGCGGCAAGACCGCCACGAACGGCAACCTGTTTCTGGCGGAGGGCGGCAGCACCAGCGCGCCCGTTACGTTGACCCTGAATGACAAGGTGACCGGCTATCTCAGTGTCATTCGCGAGCAACTTTCCAATGGCACCGCAACTCAGCCGAGCAACTATCCCGGACTTGTTAATATCACCGTCGGCGCGGCGGGGGGATGCCCTGTACCAAGCTGTTCGAACTGCCCCACTGCCACCTGTGGTGTGTTGCTGCCCTCACAGGGGAGCGTCACCGGCGGGCCCGGGAGCACCTCGAATTCCAACTGGAACGCCATTTCCACAACCACCTACGGCGGCTATATCAAAACTTCCGCCACCGGGGCCAAGGTATTGAACCTCAATCTCGCTGCTGCCAGCTCCAGCACTCCGCTCATCGACATGATCGAGCGCGGGCAGACGGCCGATACCTCTTCGCTGGTTCAAGAGCGCTTTTTCTACCAGGCCAGCGTCCGCATTCTGCTTTCAGACACGCCAGGTCAGATAACCAGCTTGCCAACGGTGACCAGCACGGCGCCGTATCCGCTTACGGAGCAGGTTTCGGGTTCGCCAGGGTCGGGAATGGGTTCCGGGGCAGGAACCTATATTATTCGTGGCACCGGTACCGGCGTCCCGAACCTGCCAACTGCCGATAGCTGCCATCCCCCCGTCGCGCAATCCCCGGGATATTCGTCAGACAGCGACTACTTTTATACCTCCGGTACGGCGCTGGTCGGCGGTTACATCAAAGTTGAGATTCAATTGGCCTCCGGAGCCTGGCAGGACGTGACGCAGGAGGTCCTCAGCTTGGGGATTTCCCGCGATATTCAGTCCGCGGGAACCCTGTCACCGGCTGGATGTACGAACACTTCCATCATCCATTTGCAAGAACAACGACCGCTGCCCTATGAGGGTGGGGCTCAGGTATCTCTCGAGGGCAGCGGCTCGCTCCCCAGTGATTACTATTGGTACGAGGTGGTCCCCGTTGTGACCATCAACGGCGTAACCAATAATCTTATCCCGGGCGAGGTAGTGGGGGGGCTGAAATCTTCTGGAAGCAGTAACATGTCTCTTTTGTGGACAGCATACACAGAGCCTCCTGCAACTGTTACTTCCTATGATGTCTACTGCGGAACGTCATCTTCTTCTTCCGGAACAATCACCTGGGAAGGATATGTCAACGTAGGCAACGTAACGAATTACACTGACTCCAACTGTGCCACAAGCGGTACTGGGCATGTTCTGACCTCCGGCTCGCTGCCAACCACCTTCCCAACTGTCCTGAACACGTCCGGCGCGGCAACGACCGCAACGAATTACGTCCCGATAAACTTGTACGATCCGAGGGAAGGGGAAGTGCGGGACAGTAACAGCTACACCACGGTATCCATGAATGGCATCATGAACCTCGTGGAAATTGATGTCGGCCACCTGCAGCAATGGCTAGCGGGCAAGCTTGTCCCACCCGTTTCGGGGTGCAGTGGGACTGCCGCCATCACGCCGATTACCGGCAGTGTGAATTCCTGCGGACCGTTGGCGATCGGAGGAAGCAACACCAACTCCCAGGGGTACCTGCTCTATATTTCCGACCGGCGAAGCAATTGCAATCAGACCGCTGTAGGCCCATGCTCGGGAACCTCGGGGACCGACACCGGCATTTACGGGTACGAGGACACCATCAACCCCGCTTCGGGCACAGGCACTCCCGATGGTACCGCCGAAACCGGCGAGCATGTAGATGGCTCTTACCAGTCCACGTACCCCCTGGTTACGAACGGGACATTGGACGTTTACGGCGGAACGGCACGTCCGATTAATTGTTATAACTTTGCCGGAAGCAGCGGAGTTAATTGGCCAACGGGCACAACCACCGTTTTGGTGGCCGGTCCGTCTTCTGGTTGCTCGATTGCGGGGTCGTTTATGACCAGCCTTTTGAGCCCCTCGACCCCGGTTGCTGCCCCACTCACCAGAATAAACTCCGCCGCCGTCGGGATTGGATATCTGGAAGCTCAGAAGAACCCCGTGCTCTTCTTCAGGCGAGCCGTGCGACTGGTGGATGGCACGCTGGGCAATCTTCCTCCTTACCAATATGCCACTCTGGCGACTTGCCCTAATATGGAATCGCCTGCGCAATACCCGTCGGGTGGTGGGTTCAGCGTGGCGACGGAGGGTCCCCTTTACATCTGGGGGGATTACAATGCCGTCACCACGAATGCCAATGGGTTTAGCGAGGACCTGGCAAATCAATGCCACGTCCCCGCGGCGGTGTATGCCGATTCTGTTACTCTGCTCTCCGATAACTTTATAGACTCCGAGACGTTTTTCAACCCGACAAGTGTCAGCAATCGGACAGCCGTTTCGACCCAGACATGGTACCGGGTCGCAGTCATCGCGGGCAAGAATATGTCCTTCCCGCTGCCTACCTTTACGAGTCCCGCGGCTCCGCCGGACGATTTCGGGACCGATGGAGGGGTCCACAACTTCCTTCGTTATGTTGAGAACTGGAACGGCACCCAGTTGAATTACATGGGTGCTATGGTGAGTTTCTATTACGCCAATCAGGCGACGGGCGTCTACAAGTGTTGTAACACAGTTTACGGCGCTCCAAAGCGCTCTTACAGTTACGACTCTGACTTTACGAACATCGGCTCGTTGCCACCCGCCGTACCGCACTTTACGGACGTCAACGCGCTTTCCTACAACCAGGCAACTCTCGCGACCCAATAAGAGCAACTTCGGCTACCCGGCGCAGATCCGCTGCGCCGGGTACCCTTTACGTGTGCTTGAATTTGCGCGCGAGGTAGCGATGAACGTCGGGCCAGAATTCCTTCATCTCATAACCCACAGCGTCCCACCCGATTTGCGTCCACCACACACTAATGTTACTGCCCAGTGTGCGCGGGGGCGGATGATAGGCGTTCGAAATCCCCGCCGCCAGCGCGCTGCCAAAGATTTCAGAGTAGTTGAACTGGGTTTTCCCGGAGTCTGAACGCGTCAGAAAGATCCGCATGCCCGCATACTCAGCGCGATGGAGAAATCTTCCCTTGCCCATTTGGTAGTAGCGAGGGTCCTGGTGCAGCAAGGCTGGAAAAATAGCACCCGTCGCGAAATTCTCACTGGCGTTGTCGGTAAATGCCAGGGCGTAACGCTTGCCGTATCCTTTGAACCCCTGCCCGAAGGTGGGGTTGGTATTGCTGGCTTGGTTGACGCCCGCTTCCAGCGCCAGGAAGGCGAATTCCAGAGGATCAAAGGTTCCTTCCGCTACCAACTTGAATTTTTGTCCGGCGGAAAGCGGTGGGAGCGAGGACGCGTTCTCCACCGTCAGGTAATTAGGGAGCGCATATAAAATCCGGTCATTCTTTGGAACGTTGGCGCTGGATGAGGGCGTGACGATTTGGGTGTTGGAATCACCTGCCGGCGGAGTTTGGGTTTGAGGCTGGGAAGGTTGATTTTGCGAAGACCCAGGCTGGGACGGCGTCGATTGCGGCGGATTTTGCGGCGACTGTTGGGCCAATACCCGATTTCCGTCAGCCAGCATGCAAGCCGCGAGAGCGATCAAAAAAGCGCGATTGCAAAATAAAATGGTTTGTCTGCCGGAGGCCAAAATTTGCTCCCCAAAGGTCCGACCTCTACTACTCCCGGAGAGTCGGAAAAGCGAATCCATCCGATATCTTACTGTGGACTTCCTTTCGAATCGTCTCTTTCATTTTTCCAATGGAGCCGGCGAAGTTCCGAAGTGGCCTTCATTCTTTCCAACCCCGCCGTTTAGTATAACGTCAAATCTTTGACGCATATTTCCGGCAAGGAGTTACCTGTCATTTGATCTTATTTTCTGCGGGGGGTGTGGAATATCAGTGCTTGGCTCGCTTAAGAAAATGATGAATGTCCGGCCAGAATTCCTTCAGTTCGTAACCGAGGGCATCCATCAGACATTGCGTGCCTAACACGTCTGCGCTGCCTGCAATGGTGTGGGGACCGGGATGATAAGTGTTCGCAAGGCCGGCAGCCATGCCGTTGCCCAGGAATTCGGAGAAATTGAACTGGAGCCGGTGCGATGTTTCCCCCCGCGTGACCACCACTCTGCCAGCGGCGTAGACAAAGCGGTGGATAAATTTCCCTTTTCCCATTTGGTAGTAGCGGGGATCCTGGTGGAGCAGGGTCGGGAAGATTGCACCGGTCCCGAAGTTTCCGATAATGGCGTCGGCATAAGCTGTCCCATACCGCTTGGAATACCCAACAAAGCCCTGGCCGTAAGTGGGGTTCACGTTGTCGGCTTGATCGATTCCTGCCTGGATGGCAATGAACATGGCTTCAACCGGGTCAAAGCATCCTTGCGCCACGGTTTTGAATTTTTGCGCCGTCGTCAGGGGCGGCAAATTGGACTGGTTCTCGACTGTCAGGTAATTGGGAAGGGCCCAGAAAATTCGATCGTTTTGGGGTTTTGATTCTGTCGCGACCGCAGGTGCCGATCCGGGGTCGCTGGTTGACTTAGTTTCTGCCTGGCTCGGCGTTGTTTGAGTCTGGGCTGTGGCGGGAGAGGACGGTTGCACTGTTTCCTGCGCGGCAAGTGGCCCCGCCGCGCTCAAAATCAAGCCAAACAGAATGCAGAATGTATCGACTCGCAACCAGAGGCTTCGCTTTACCATGAGCTCGGTAATCCCTACGGCTATTCATCTGCATCCGTGCAAACGCTCGGAACCTCTGGCACGATTTGCGGACTTCACGTATGAAGCGTTTGACGCACAGGGCCTGGGGAAGGTTTCCTCCGTACAGGTATTGTTAAGGATTCATTACACACCCGGATTCGCGGCGCGCCTCCGAGCAGAATCATTTTCCTACAAGATGCCGGACAAACCACTGAACGGTGCGAGCTGTCGCTTCCTGCTGCCAGCGGGTGGATGTGAAAAAGTGGTCCGCCGCGGCGATGATTGCAATTTCCTTGGCGTCTGCTCCCGCAGCCTGGTAGAAATCCCGGGCGTTGGAAACCGGAACTTTTTCATTTTTCTCCGCATGAAGGATCAGTGTTGCCCCTTGAAAGCGTTTCAGGTGGCGGGTCGGTTCGACCTTAAGAATATCCTCAATAAGCCGTGGGGAAATTTCACGCCCGTCGAACTCGCTCGCGCCGGCCTTGCCCGTGATCCTCCTGGCCCTTTGTTGAATCTGATCCCGCAGATGGGCAGTGTGCGCGATGGCATTCCATAAAACCACGGCCTTGGCTTCGACGCTGAGGGCGAGAGCGGCAGCAACCCCACCGCCCAGACAGAACCCCAGCAACCCCAAACAATTTCGATCGACTCCGGGCTGATCGCGCAGGAAAGCAACGGCTGAGCGGCCATCCGCGATCTCGCCGCGAAGCGACATTTCCCGAAAGTCACCATCCGACTCTCCCGAGCCATAGAAGTCAAATCGCAATGACGCGAGTCCGGCCTGAGCAAGCGCTCGCGAACATTTCACGAACATCGCGTGTGATTCTACACGATTGCCCGTAAATCCGTGAAACAGGACAACGCCGGGTGCGTGCCCCTTGGCAGCTGCGGGAAAATGCAACATGCCGCGCAGGGTTTTCCCGGCGCGGTTGGGAAATTCCACCAACCTTTCAAATGCGGCACTCTTCACAGTGTTTGTAACCTTTTGATTCTGTCGAGCTTGCGAGCTATTCCCCCCAGCATTTCCCATTGCCGGCTTTTCCCATCGAATGCCCGGGGGTATTTTGCGTGCACGAACCCTTTAGCAGTGAGCGCCACCCATTCCTGATGACGATTGCTCTTCTGTCTGGCCTTTAGTTCGTTTTCATGCATTCACGATACGCAAGATCGCAATCGCAGTCACCAACCTCATCCAAGTCGGCCGTCTCCTTCGCCGCCTCGCAGTCATGCTGGCATATGAACTCTTATTCAAGGGCTGCGGCGCGCGGCTTCGCGTCGCCCGTTTCAATTTTGTACCCGCATTTCTTCCAGGATTCGAGCGTGCAATACGAGGCGGTGGAGTAGCCCAACTTCTGCAGCTCAATTGCGGCGCGGGAACTGCGGCCTCCGTGCTCGCACATCGTCACCACCGTCGTGTCCTTCGAAACTTTCATTTCCGCCAGCTTCCTGGCCAGGTCGTCTATCGGAATATTCACGGCGCCGGGAATGTGTCCTGCGGAAAACTCCTGCGGGCTGCGAACGTCGATGACCAGGACCTTTGCATTCTTGCCGAGCGCCTGCTGCAATTGCTCAGCGGAAGTCTGTTTTGCTGCACTGTCCACTGGGGCATGCTGCTGCGCCCTCACAACAGTGGGTAGGACCATCAAGAGTCCTGTGCAGATCGCCGTCCTGATCATATCCACCTCGTGAGATCGCGATCCATCCGGGAGAGGGTTAACAGAATACAGCCTAACGCGGACATCTTTCCATCCCAAATTCATTAGCCGGGATCAGGCAGGCGTCGGCCGGCCAAAAAGTTTCTGATCAATGCAACAGGTTTGGCCCAAGTGACACATCCTATTTGAACGGCGGTTGCGACGGGCTTACGGTAGCCGGCAACCCGGACAGGAATTGGCTCGCCGTCATGATCATGGCCCGGCGCGGAAAGAGCTTTTCCATCAGGCAGGCGTGAAGTCCCGCATCCGCGTCAATGCAGCAGTCCGAAATAACGATTAGGCGATAATCGGCATCGCACGCCTCCAGGAGTGTGGAAAGAACAACTCCGCTGGTCGCAATGCCAAATAGCACAAGCGTGTCGATCTCCTTGGCGCGCAGGACCATTTGGAGGTCGGTGCCGGCGAAAGCGCTGACACGATGTTTGACCACCACAATATCGTCCGCTTCCGGGCCCAACAGAGGATGGATTTCACCCTTGTCACCGGCAAAGATTGCCTGATGTTGCGTAGAGCTCTTGAGCGCGGCAAATAGCGGGTTGTTGGTGCTGATCTCCGGCAAATTCGGCCGGAACCCTACGCGCACGTGAACCACGGTCATTCCCAGCCGTCGCGCTTCATTCAACACGCCGGCAGCCTTCTCCAGAAAGTCCGGGCGATCTTTGGCGTATATGGAAACAATCGTGTTCTGAATGTCCATGCTGAGCACGGCGGTGTGCTCGGGGACAAGCTGTGATTGTGACATTTCGCTCTTCCTCCTTAAGCGGCGGTTATCCTGAAGTCCGCGCCGCTGAGATCACCGATGGTATGTCTTCTTACGCTCCGCCCAAAGCGCTTGCGAGGTAGTGCAGTGAAGTGGCGGCGACAAGTGGATAGTGCACCACATTTCGATGCCTGATCTCACGAAGTGCAATTGAATCGGCAAAGACCACGTCGGCGGCTGCCAGCGCTTTGGGGTGCGGAAGCGGTAGCAGGAATTCCTTAAGGGCGTGTTTGCGGCCCGAGGCTGAGGCGAGAACGCTGAGTGCCGTTTTCAGGAAAGCTTCGCTGACGGAGACTATTGCGACGATAGAGGCTTCACGCTGCAATCGAAGCAGATTAACCTGCTCGTCTGCCGGGCTGAAGTCCAAAGGAATCGCCGGACGGTCTTTGGGAACCAGCGGGTTGACGTCGCCGATGGCGTAGTGAGCCGCTACGGTTTGCGCTCCAATGCTCAGGCCCGTGTTCGCCGCAAGTTGTTCGCGGGTGCACACTTGAACGGGGAAATTTATGGCCGCTCGAATTTCCTCCTGCAGCACGCGGCCCAAACCCGCGTCGGCCTCGACGACCAGAATGTGATCAGGCGGAGCCGCCAGCAGGCGTTCGCGCACCCGTTCGCGCAAGGCCTGAAGCGAAAACCCCTGCTCGCGCGCCACGCGGATGGTGGTGTTAATCAGGTCGTCCAATCCGGCCGGAGCGCGCGCCGCTGACTCCACGGTACGGACGGTAACCCGGCGGCCGCGGCGACCCTCCAGCCACTTGCGGCGAATCAGGTCCTGGTAGGCCTCGCTTACCGTGTTGTAGTGCACGTTCAGCCGCCGCGCCAGTTGCCGCACACTGGGCAACGGCTGGCCGGGCTTGAGCTTGCCCGTGGCGATTTGAAAAACAACCTGCTCCGCCATTTGATCTCGCAGCGGGGCCTCACTCTCCTTGCTGATCCGGATGTTCATGATTGCAGGGGTCACTCCATGCGCAGCGGTGATATACGCCCTCTCCGCCGCGCCCGCCGCCAAAATCGCCGATGTGACAGTTCGATTTCTGTAACACTCCGCGTCGCCAACGCCTGGGAACATCACGTAACCTTCCATGAAACGCCGAGTTTAGTATACGGAGGCGAACGTGAATCGGGTTCGAACTTTTGTCAATCAACCGATTGCTCTAGAATGGGCGCGGGAAATCTTTCACACCTCCTGGCCCTCACGAGTCTTTCGCACCCGGCGGGTTCCGACCGTGGCCCATCGAGCGCCGGATGCCCGCTGTCAGGAGCAAACGAATATGGCGAATTCACGGGGATATTCCGACGTTTTAAAAGACCGGGGATTCGTCTTCCTGCTGATGGCGCAAGCCCTGGCCGTATTTGATGATAATGCTTACAAGCAGCTTCTTGTCCTGTTCGTCACAGCGAGCGTCTCTTCCCTGGCCGCTCGCAACTTCTATATCTCTCTCGGCACGGGGGTCTATGTGCTGCCTTATATCGCTTTATCCACATTCGCGGGACAAGTGGCGGATCGCTTCTCCAAACGGCGCGTCATCATTTTCATGAAAATCGTCGAAGCCACGCTGCTTGTTCTGGCTACATTGGCGATGTTTGCCGGACAGATTGTTGCCATGCTGACAGTTCTATTTCTCCTGGGTATCCACGCCTGCTTCCTCGACCCCGCAAAAGAGGGAATTCTACCTCAGATCTTTCGTGAAGAGGAACTGCCGCGGGCAAATGGACTCATGCAGCTTACCGTGTACACGATGATTATCTTAGGACCAGTCGCTGCGGGACTTTTGCTCGACGCTTTTCTGTCCAGACCCTATCTTCCGGTAGCGATGCTGGTGGGTTCGGCGTTGTTGGGTTTGGGCGTCGCAACTGGAATCAATCGTGTCCCGGCCGTCGCCGCCGATGAAAGTTTTCGTTGGAACGCCTTCCGCGAATTTCAACAGAATTTTGCAGAAATCCGCGCCTCGCGACCGCTTTATCGCACTGTCCTGGCCATTGCATATTTCTGGTTCCTGGGGGCGGTCTATTTGCAAAACGTCATCGGCTACGGCCGCGACCTTCTGAATTTGAGCAACACCGGAATCAGTTATCTCACCGCCTCGGTGTCGATTGGCATAGGGCTTGGCGCTTTTGTGGCCGGCAGGCTGTCCGGTGACCAGGTGGAACTCGGCCTTGTACCGATCGGTTCCGTCGGGCTCGGCCTTTGTGCCGTGTTTCTTTTCTTCGTTTATCACTCGTCCGTGCTGGTGTTTGCCGGACATTTCATGCTGGGATTTTCGGGCGGCATTTTCATCATCCCCCTGCAATCGTATCTGCAAGCTCACGCCGGAGAGCACTCCAAGGGCCGCGTGATTGCTGCATCCAACGTGTTGACTTTTACCGGCGTATTTCTTGGTGCAGGGATTTTTGCTCTCCTTGCGGGCCCTCTGCGGATGCAGGCCAATCAAATTCTTCTGGTGATGGCGGTGATTTCGTTCGGAGCGACCTGGCACATATTGACGATATTGCCCGATTTCATGGTTCGCTTGTGTTTTTTCCTGCTTACGCACACGTTTTACCGGATTGAGGTTCGCGGCCCTGAAAGCCTGCCGCGGCGTGGACCGGCTCTGCTGGTCTGCAATCACATCTCCTTTGTGGACCCGTTCCTGATCGCCGCCTGCACGTCGCGGTTTATTCGCTTTCTCATGTACCGTCAATTCTACGAAGCCAGGGGCATCCACTGGCTCGCGAACCTGATGGGGGCCATCCCGATTTCGGAGGGTGACAAGCCCCGCGAGCTGGTGGAGTCGCTGCGCGGTGCGCAGGCACGATTGCGCGAAGGCGAATTGGTTTGCATTTTCGCGGAGGGCGCTATAACGCGTACCGGCAATCTGTTGCGCTTTCGGCGCGGGTTTGAGCGCATCATTCGCGGGCTGCCGGTTCCGATCATCCCCGTACACCTCGACCGCGTCTGGGGCAGCATCTTCAGTTTTGAGCGCGGCCGATTTTTTTTCAAGTGGCCGCGCCGCATTCCCTATCGCGTTACGGTCAGCTTTGGAGCGCCTCTCCCTGGTGATTCGAGCGCCTTCCAGGTTCGGCAGTCGGTGATGGCGCTGAGTGCTGACGCCTTTGCCCGGAGGAGTGAAGCGCAGCGCCCGCTCCCGGAAATGTTTCTGGATAGTGCGCGCGGCAATTGGCGGCGATTCGCCATGGCGGATTCCACAGGTCGCCGGATTAATTTCGGTGAGGCCTTGATTGGCTCATTGCTTTTTCGTCGCGAGGTTATCAAACAATGCCCTGGGGAGAATATGATCGGCATTCTGCTGCCCCCTTCCGTACCGGCAGCGCTGCTCAACTTTGGCATCAGCTTGGCCGGCCGGGTTCCGGTTAACCTCAACTACACAGCCTCAAGAGAATCCATGAATCTTGCCATTGAGCGAGCCGGGCTCAAGACCATCTTCACGACTGAAAAGTTGTTGGAGCGGGCTGGAATTGAAAAGCAGCCCGGTATGAAAATGATCGAAGACGTCGCGAAAAGCTTTAGTCGCGTCGACAAGCTGATTTGCGCAACCATCGCCCGGCTTGCTCCATTAGCGCTTCTTCGACGTGGGCTTATTCCGCAAGACCTGAAACTCGATTCCCTGGCTACAGTCATTTTTTCAAGCGGTAGCACGGGGACCCCGAAGGGGGTAATGCTCAGCCACCGTAACATCGTTTCGAATCTGGAAGGCACTCAGCAGGCCATGAACGTAAACCGGAGCGATTGCTTGTTGGGAATCCTGCCCTTTTTCCATTCTTTTGGTTTTACTGTTGGACTCTGGCTCCCTGCGGTTTCCGGGTTCGGCGTCGTCTACCATACCAACCCTCTTGAGGCGCGCAAAATCGGCGACCTGTGCAGGAAGTACGGCGTGACCATTCTGATTTCGACGCCAACCTTCATGGGAGATTACGTCCGCCGTTGCGATGCGAAGGATTTTGCCTCTCTCCGCCTGGCGATCGTCGGCGCCGAACGCCTGAAGCCTGAACTCGCCGACGCCTTCCACGAGAAATTCCATCTTGACCTGCTGCAAGGCTACGGTTGCACGGAGTTGTCGCCGGTGGTCTCCGTAGAATCCTTTGGCTACACAGGCAGCGACCAGAAACAGGTTGGGGCCAAGCGCGGGACTGTCGGACATCCGATTCCGGGTGTCGCCGTACGCATCGTAAATCCTGCGACCTTTGCCGCGCTGGGCGCAGGCGAGCCGGGAATGCTGTTGGTAAAGGGATCAAGCGTCATGGTCGGCTATCTTGGCGAGCCGGAGAAAACCCGCCAGGTTATCTGGGAAGACGGCTGGTACATAACCGGTGACATCGCGCAACTCGACGAAGACGGCTTCATTCAAATTACCGGACGGCTTTCGCGATTCTCCAAGATCGCCGGCGAGATGGTATCGCACGTCCAGCTGGAGGAAGCGCTCCACCGCGCGCTCGGTTGCATCGAGCCGTGCCTGGTGGTGACTTCGGTTTCCGATGACCAGAAGGGCGAGCGTTTTGTGGTACTCCACACGGATTTGGGACTGAGCGTGGACGAATTGCTCAAGCGGTTGCGCGATTCGGGGTTCCCAAGGCTTTGGACGCCGCGCAAAGAGAATTTCTTCATTGTGCCTGCGCTGCCCCTGCTGGGCAGCGGCAAATTGGATCTGAAGCAATTGCAGGAAACCGCAACAAAGCTCGTGAGTGCCTCGGCTTGAACTTATTCAATGGCCGGCTTGCCGCTTATGGCCAGCGGCGCCATTCAGGAGTCGACCTGAATGCCCTCCTGATGTGGAACGATCTTTCCTTAAGCGATATACTCACGGGTGGTGGTCCGTCTGAGCCCCTCGCATTCGCTTGTCAGTTTTGGTCAAAGCGGTTCCTGTTTTGGGTGAGTAGGATCAAAATCAAACATCAATCGTAACATAATGCTTCTTTCTCGAATCATCACGAGATTCTGCCTTTGGCTGCTGATCCATACGTTTTATTGTGTGGAAGTCCAGGGTGCCGAGCACTTTCCTCAAACCGGGCCAGCGCTTCTGGTGTGCAATCACATTTCCTTCATCGATCCGCTGCTGCTTGGAGCGGTGCTCCGCCGCCCGGTTTGCTTTCTGATGCCGCGACGCTTTTATGAAGCGCCTGCGGTTCACTGGCTGGCAATGCGCCTGGGTGCGATTCCTGTCTCCGCAACGGATTCGTCTGCCCAACTGGACAAGGCGCTGGAAGCGGCGCGTGACCGATTACGGGCTGGCGGCGTAGTCTGCTTATTTGCGGAATGCGCGCTTATGCGAACCGGGGATCTGCCGCGCTTCGCGCCCAGCCTGGAGGCCCTCACACGCGGCCTCCAGGTTCCCATTCTGCCGGTCCAAATCGACCGCGAGTGGGGAAGCTTTTACGGGGTCCAGCACGGGCAATTCGTTTTCAGATGGCCGCGTCGATTTCCATTTCACGCAACTGCGAGCTTCGGAGCACAGGTCCCGGCCGGATCGACGGCCTTCCAAATTCGTCAGACCTTGATGATGCGGGCAGCGGAAACGGCCTCTCATCGTGACGCGATGCAGCGGCCCCTGCCCGCTACATTCCTCGATTCCGCGCGACGGAATTGGAGACGGCCATTCCTGGCGGATTCGAGCCGGCGGGAGCTCACTTTTGGGAAGGCCTTAATCGGCGCGCTGCTGTTCCGTCGCCTGATCTTGGAGCGATGTCCCGAAGGCAAAATGATCGGAGTGCTCCTTCCGCCCTCCGTGCCCACGGCAGTTCTAAATCTCGGCATCTCTCTCGCCGGGCGCGTACCGGTGAATTTGAATTACTCCGCACCCCTCGAAGCGATGAACGAGGCCATAGAGCGCTGTCAGCTCACGACGATCTTTACGTCTAAGAAGTTGCTTGAGCGGATTGAACTGCCCCGATGGTCCGGCATGGTAATGCTTGAGGATGTCGTAAAAACCATTTCCGCCTTTGAGAAGGTGGCCTGGGCGGCTATCGCGCGCCTGACGCCCGTTTTCCTGTTGCGCCGGCGATTAATTCCGCGCGAGGTTACGCTAGATTCTCTTGCCACTGTCATTTTTTCGAGCGGGTCAACCGGCGGTGCAAAAGGCGTGATGCTGACTCACCGCAACATTATTTCCAACGTGCAAGCGATGGTGCAGGCAATCGACGTTGACCGCAACGATTGCCTGTTGGGCGTTCTGCCTTTTTTTCATGCGTTCGGTTTTACAGTAGGACTTTGGCTGCCGGCCGTGGCGGGCTTCCGCGTGGCATTTCACACCAACCCGCTTGAGTCGCGCACCATTGGAGAACTCTGCCGGAAGTACGCAGTTACGCTGATGATCGGCACTCCAAGTTTCCTGCAGGAATATGTCCGGCGATGTGAAGCAAAGGACTTCGCTTCGGTGCGCGTGCCCATCGCGGGCGCGGAAAAGCTGCGGACTGAGATTGCCGACGCATTCTGGGACAAGTTCCATCTTGACCTCGTGCAGGGTTACGGTTGCACGGAGACATCGCCGGTGGTTTCGGTTGAAACCGCCGGACGTAGAACACAAAGTCAGATGGGGAGCATTGAGCGCGGCACCGTGGGCCGGCCCATTCCCGGAGTCGCCGTGAGCGTGGTGAATCCCGAAACGTTTGAGCCGCTGGGACAGGGACAAGAAGGCATGCTGCTGGTGAAGGGCGCGGGGGTCATGGCAGGGTATCTGGACGAACCGGAGAGGACGCGCCAGGTCATTACGAAGGACGGATGGTACATTACCGGTGACATCGCCAGACTCGACGAAGACGGATTTATCACCATTACCGACCGAGTGTCTCGATTTTCCAAAATCGCAGGCGAAATGATTTCGCACGTTTACGTGGAGGAGGCACTGCATCGTGCGCTCGGATGCAGGGAACAACGGTTGGTGGTGACCTCCGTCCCGGATTCTCATAAGGGTGAACGCTTTGTGGTGCTGCACCTGGAGCTGGGGGTGGAAGTGGATGAATTGCTGAAGCGTGTGCGCAGTCAAGGACTGCCCGCGCTTTGGGTTCCCCGTCGCGAGCAATTCTACCAAGTTGAATCGCTGCCGCTTATGGGGAGTGGGAAATTGGACTTGAAACAGGTGAAGCAGATCGCGCAGCGGCTCGCCTCCGGTGTTGCCGCGCCGTAGGACTCCTTTAGAATGCCAGCCCAAGGCTGTGAAGGTCACTTTCGAGTTGGCCGGCATTCGAAAACTGGATGGTGTGCATGCCCAGACTGTGCGCCGCTTCCAGGTTTGGCGCGCGGTCGTCAACGAAGACGCACTGTTCGGCCGGCTGCTGGGAAATATCGAGCGCCATGCGATAAATCTCCGGATGGGGTTTCGAGACGCCCAGGTAGCAGGAACTGAAAAACGCGGCAAAGTAGTCACGCAGCTTGAACTTTTCAATGCGGTGGAGATTCAATTCGCGCGACTCGTTGTTGAGCGTAGCGAGAAATACGCTGCGAGCCCTGGCGAGTCTTGCGATGAGGGCAATCGACTCGGGAAAAGCCTCCGATTGAGCGTACATGAAATCCATCACTTCCTGCCTGCCGAATGGGCGGGGCCGATAAAAAATCGTGCGGTCCAGGTACTGGCCAAGAGTCAATTGTCCCGCGTCGAAAGCCGCCGCAACCATCTGATGCCGGTCGTCAAAATCTTTTGCATCCAACTCGAACAGCTTCGCGAGTCGCGCTCTCTGAAGATGATCCAGCCCGTTCGTGAGCAATACTCCTCCCACGTCGCTGAACACGGCCGAGATTTTAGACAAGCTTCCCTCCTGCCCAGCGCAGGCCCTGAGCCATTTGTCAGTTGATCATTCATCCCAGCCAACTGGGATTGTGTGCGGTTCCGTCGAAAATGTTGGAAGTCTTAAAGGGCTCGTACTGACCGTCCTGCCCGGCCGCGGCGGTGCGGGCAGAAAGGTCGGATAATTCCTTTTTCGTCAGAGGGCGAAATGTGCGCGCGGCCTGCAGGCCCTGCTCGAGTCGCTCGATTGTATCGCACCCGTTGATCACTACCGACGTCGGCAGATTCATGGCGTAATGCAGGCACTCGGTAGGCGTCACCACGCCGCTCTTCAACACATAACCATTACCCATCGGCTTCATTCCCAGTACTCCGATTCCGTGCTGCACGAGCACCGGTACAACTAAATGCGCAAAACTCTTGAAGTGCATGTCCATCACGTTAAGCGGCATCTGTACGGCGTCGAACGTAAAGTCGTGTTGAAACGCCGTATTAAGCATTTTCAGATGAATCTCAGGATCCTTGTGCCCGGTGAATCCGATGTACCGAATCTTTCCCGCCTTCTTCGCGGCCAGCGCGGCCTCCAGGCTGCCGCCCGGGCCGAGGATGCGTTCGGGGTCGCCGGGCCGAATGACCTCATGGAACTGCAGCAAATCAATGGTATCGGTCTGCAGGCGACTGAGAGATTCGTCAATTTGTTTGGCGGCGATGTCTTTCAGTTGGCCGTCAATCTTGGTCATCAGGAAAACCTTCTGCCGGTAACCGTCACGCAGCGCCTTGCCCATGCGGACTTCGCTCATCCCATCGTGGTAATCCCAGCAGTTGTCCATGAAATTTACGCCGTTGTCGATGGCCGTGCGAATGATGCGGGTGCTTTCCTGCTCGTCGTCCTGTCCGCCGATGTGGTATCCACCGAGGCCCAGCAGGGAAACCTTCTCGCCGCTGCGGCCGAGCGTGCGATAGGGCATTTCACCCTTGGCGGCAGTGGCCGGAATCGCTGTCAGCGCGGTTCCTGAAATGGCGGCACCCGCCCCGGCCACGCTTCGGGTCACGTTTCCAAGAAACTGACGGCGATTTTGTTTTGAGGTCATGGGTCTGTCCTCCGTGACTGCGCGCTTTTTCCAATAAGCCCACGAAAATTGTATGCCCGTGCCGGACTACCGTCAACGCAAACT
>JASHTY010000369.1 GCA_030040315.1 Terriglobia bacterium
TTACTACAAGCCGGAGCTGGACAAAGACCAGACGCGCCAATATGGGTTGGTGGCCGAAGAAGTCGCCAAAATCGCGCCGCAACTCGTACTGTTTGACAAGGACGGGCTGCCCCAAACCGTGCGCTATCACTTCGTCAACGCCATGCTGTTGAACGAGGTCCAGAAGCAGCGGCGCGCGCTCGACGCCCAGCAGAGCACCATTGCAAACCAGCAGGACACCATCGCCCGCCAGCAAGCCGAGATTCAGGAAATGGCCGCACGCCTGGCCCAGCTTGACAAGGCACAAAGTGAAGAGAGAAAGGTCCAGGAGGACCAGCAAAAGCTCTGGCTCGACCAGATGCGAGCTCTGCGGAGCGAATTACAGGAGCTTCAAGCGCAGCTTCATGTCGCAGCCACCACCAAAATGGCGGCTCGGACCACGCCATCGGCATTTGCTCCTCCGAGCGCGCCCACCAGGCTGGCAACGACCCCCAATCGGGAATACCAGAAGTGATGAAGAGAGCCTCAGTGCGAGTATCGCTTTCTGACTTTGACATCGTTTTCGCAATGTGTTAACGATTAGCCTGCTGTCGGTCAGGGAAACCACCACAAATCCGAAACCGTAAGCCTGTTTTTTGCCTGGGCAGCGCAGAGATAAATCTCGGCAACTTTTGCAGGAGGCTTCCCCATGCGGCGAGAGCTTAATCTGACATTCAGTGTGATCCTGTGTCTGCTTTGCGCCCACGCATTATGTGCGCAGCAGGTTGGTTCAGGCAGTTCGAGCAATCCGGCCAGTCCAGCCACCGCAACTCCACCCATCAGTTCACAGCCGGCAGCGGGAACCATTCCCCGACTGGTGAAGTTTTCCGGACTGGTGAAGGACGTGACGGGCAATCCTGCCACCGGAAGCCTGGGACTGACATTCGCCCTCTACGAATTGCCCGAGGGTGGCACGCCGTTGTGGACGGAGAACCAGAATCTCTCGCTCGACGCGCAGGGACGCTACACGGCGCTGTTGGGAGCAAATTCCCCAAACGGTTTGCCGCTGGATTTATTCACCAGCAGCGAAGCCTTGTGGCTGGGAGTGCAACCGCAGTTGCCGGGTGCGGTGGAGCAACCGCGCGTGCTTTTGGTGGCCGTTCCGTATGCGCTAAAATCCTCGGACGCCGATACTTTAGGGGGTCTGCCTGCATCCGCCTTCATGCTCGCGCCCAGTACGGATGCGGCGGCGAGCGTTGTGGCGCCGAATCTGCCCGTAACGCTCCCGCCCCCAGGCCCCGTCCAGCCTCCCGGGTCGACCAGCGGAACTGCCGGCAGTGGCATTACGGGCGCGGGCACCAACAACTTTGCCGCGATGTTTACAGGACGTTCGACGGTCGGCAGCTCGTCGATCTACGTCAACCCGAGCGGCTTCGTAGGAATTGGCACTACCAACCCAACAGCCCCCCTCGCCGTGAACGGCTCTGCAATCTTTGGCGGAACGCTCGGCTCGCAGGAGCTTGCGCTGCCGGCAACCACGGGAGCAACCGCAGGAGCAATCACGTTGGGCGGCAACTCCTTTGCCCATGCCTTCGGCACAAATAACACTTTTCTCGGATCGTCGGCGGGCAATTTTAGCATGGGCGGCTCCGACAACACTGCCAGCGGATATCAAGCCCTCCATTCCGACACCGGGGGCAACCAAAACACCGCCATTGGTGCCCAGGCCCTTTCCTCCAACACCATGGGAAGCTGGAATACTGCGAGCGGCACGGGGGCGCTTAACTCGAACACTACGGGCGAAGGCAACACCGCGAGCGGGATCTTTGCACTTGGGTACAACACCACGGGCATTTACAACACCGCCAACGGCGACAGCGCGCTTCCCAATAACACCACGGGCAGCAGCAATACCGCCAGCGGCGTCGACGCGCTTTTCTACAACACCACGGCTGCCTACAACACTGCCGTCGGCGATTTTGCACTGGGGTACAATTGCGCCGAGGTTGCCAGCGGCTGCAACGCGAACTTTAACACCGCGCTAGGGTATTGGGCGGGAGTGCCCACCAATGGGAATAGCGGCAACACAACGGGGGCCAACAATACCTTCGTTGGTGCCAATAGCGGCCCGGGGACCGCCGCCAATCTCAACAACGCTACGGCGATTGGGGCTAACGCTCTCGTATCGGAGAGCAATGCCCTGGTGCTGGGCAGTATCAATGGCTTGAACGGGGCCACTTCCAACGTCAATGTGGGCGTCGGGACGGCCACGCCGGCACACGCTCTCGACGTGGCGGGCGATATCCGTGCCAGCACCAACATCTCGGCCGGGGGAAATCTGACCGTCGGTGGCACCATCATGGGCAGCGGAATGGTTACCTTAGGCAATGCCAACAACAGCTTTAGCGGAAACGGGTCCGGACTGACGAGCCTGAATCCCGCCAGCCTGAGTGCGGGGACGGCCGGCATCAACATCACTGGGAGCGCCGCGAACGCGTCGGAATTAGGCGGTGTTGCGGCTTCAAGCTACGCGCGAACCGACATCGGGAACACGTTTGCAAGTACAAACATCTTCGGCGCCAGCGTGGGCTTTGGCTCCACTCCAAATAGTCAGGCCCTGGTGGACATTAATGGAACGCAGACGGAGGCGAGTAACAACGAAGTACTGCTGCGCATCGACGGCACTCTGAACTCCAGTCCGGGCAACTCCTATTCGACGGCGCTGGGGGTTTATCCAACTACCACCATGACCGGCTACACGAATTACAACATGGGCATCGACGTTTCCCTGGCGGCCACGGGCAATCAAATCGCCCACTCGGTAGTCGCCGTGAATGTGAATCAGCCCTCAGCCGTGAACGGCTCGGATTGCGTGGTCAGCTTCGGGATCAACGTGCCCAATCAAAGTGCGCCGTGCACGACGCCCCAGCCCACGCCGCTCAATTACGGTTTCTTTGAGAACGGCGTGTCGGGAACGATGAATTACTTTGCCTCTCCCCTGGGCCTGGGGACAGCGACGCCGCAATACACTCTGGACGTGCACGGCACGGGCAACTTCACGGGGTTGGTGAACTTCGCTTCCGGCCAGGCTTTTCCGGGCACGATCACAGGGATCACCACTGCGGCGGGGTCCGGATTGTTGGGCGGTGGCAGCAGCGGGACGCTGAGTTTAAGTGTTGACCCCACCGTTTATCTCTCGCTCTCAGCCGCTGCCTCCACCTACCTGATGCAGGCGAGTGCCGCATCAACCTACTTGCCGCAATCCACCGCCGCGTCAACCTATCTGCCCCTTGCGGGCGGAACGCTGACGGGCACGCTCAATCTTCCAGCGAACGGACTGCAACTTGCCGGCAACCAAATCATCACTACTAACGGACAGACCAGCTTCGGCGCCTCGCC
>JASHTY010000370.1 GCA_030040315.1 Terriglobia bacterium
GTCATTCCAGGCGCAACCGTGACGGCAGTCGAAATGAGCACAGGCGCGAAACTCACGGCTCAGACCGGTGCCACGGGCACTTACTCATTTCCCGTGCTCCCGGTGGGCCAGTATGAATTGACCGCCGCTGCTTCCGGCTTCAAGCCCCATAAGGTTTCGAGTTTGACTGTGAACATTGGTACGGCGCTGACGGTTGACATCTCGCTGGAAGTCGGCGAACGGCATGAGTCCGTGGTGGTAACCGAAAGCGGAGCCCACGTCGAGACCGCCGACACGCAACTTGGACAGGTGATCGACAGCAAACAGGTGACCAGCGTTCCCCTGAATGGCCGGAGCTACACCGATTTGTTTGCCGTGCAAGCGGGCGTGACGCCCCTGACCACCAGCGGCGCCGGGAACAGCACGTCGGGCGGCGGCTTTGGGACGGTGCCCGTGGCGGGAAACAACGACACCGGGCAACTCTCCATCAACGGCCAGCGCGAATCGGCCAACGGCTTCACGCTGAACGGAATCAGCGTGCAGGAAACCATTGGCCAGCAAGCCGGCATCATTCCCAACCTCGACTCCATCGCCCAATTCCGAATCTTAACGGGCAACGCGGATGCGGAATTCGGAAACTACAGCGGCGGACTAATCAGCGTTGTGACCAAATCAGGGAGCAACACGCTCCACGGCGGCGTTTTCGAGTTCCTTCGCAACACCAGTCTCGATGCGCGCGGCTTCTTTGATCCCGAGCGCCCCGCCTTTCAGCAAAATCAGTTTGGAGCAACGTTCGGCGGGCCCATCAAGAAAGATAGGATTTTTTTCTTCACCGATTACCAAGGACAACGCACGATTCAGGGAATAGAAACCGGCGTTGTCAGCGTCCCCTCCCTCGCCGATCGGGCCGGCAACTTTTCCGACTCCGCAAACACATTGACCGGGACGGTGAATGGTGCGTTTCTCGCGCAGACTCTCTCGAACCGTCTCGGTTACGGCGTCAGTGTGGGCGAACCCTTCTACCTCCCAGAGTGTGTTTCCAGCGCCCAGTGTGTTTTTCCCGGCGCAACGATCCCCGCATCCGCCTTTGCTACGCCGGCAGTCGATATGTTGCAGTACATTCCCACACCCAACGTGGGAAGCGACGAATTCTCCACCGGCGCCGACAAGCAACGCATTCAGGACGACAAGGGATCAGGCCGCATCGATTTCAACACGGCGGGGTTCGGGACGTTTTCCGGCTACTATTTCGTGGACAACTACAATCTGGACAATCCTTACCCCAGCGGCTTCGGCGGGGCAACGATCCCCGGCCCGAGCGGCCCGTACGACGCCCTTTCTTTCGGAACCGACCAAATGATGGTGTTGAGCAACACCAAGGCATTTGGCTCGAACTTGGTAAATGAGGCGCGCGCCGGGTTTGTCCGCATGAACAATCAGTTGGGTGTTCCCAAGGGCGGTGTGGGCGTCAGCCTTGCCAACCAGGGCATCTCCACCGGACCAACAGGAATTCAACAAGGGTTTCCCCAATACGCGGGAGTTGAATTGCTCTATTTCAATTCCTTCGCCGTCGGCGCGAATCCCTTTTACCTCGGGCAAGTCAACAATACTTTTGACTTTAGTGACGCGTTCTCAAAGGTTGCGGGCAGGCACACCCTGAAGTTTGGCGGCGAGTATATTGGCTATCGAGTGAAGCAATCCCCGGACCTGGTTGCCAATGGCACCTTTTCGTTCTTCGGCTCAGGGACGCAAAGCACGGGCAATGGCTTCGCCGATTTTCTTTTGGGCTTGCCCGATTTCTACTCGCAACAATCGTCCCCCGTCTTTCACGAGTACTCGGCCACCGGCGGTCTGTTTGCGGAAGATAGCTGGCGGATGCGCCCCTCGTTGACCATCAATTATGGGCTGCGCTGGGACTACATTCGCGCCTGGTCGGAGCACAACAACCAGGGGACAACGTTGATTGCCGGGGTGGAATCGCAGACTTATCCTGGTGCGCCACTGGGGTATCTGATGCCGGGAGACCGCCTACCCAACGGCCAAACGCTCCCTTCTACCATCGCGCCCACCCCCGTGGACAATTTGTCCCCCCGGATGGGGATTGCTTATTCCCCCAATTGGTCCGACGGTTGGTGTGGGAAGCTTGCGGGCGGGCCGGGCAGGACGAGCATTCGCATAGGTGCGGGGCGATTCTTTACGTCCATCGAGGGCTTGACCATTGCTTATCCCACTGGCAATCCACCCTACGGTCTGACTTACACTAGCCCCGAGCCGCCGGAAATGGCCACTCCCTTCGTGGGCGCACTCTCCGGGACGCAGTACATTCAGCAATTCCCGGTTGAAGTCCCGGCTTACGACTACTCACCCTCGAATCCCGACCCGAACGTGCCCTGGTCGCGCTACACGCCGATCAGCGGGGCGGTGAGCTATTTCTATCAGAACCGCACGCCGTATACGGAAACATTCAACTTCACTATCGAGCGGCAACTCACGCCAAATACCGTTTTCAGCGCCGGTTATGTCACCTCCCTGGGTCACCATCTACTGACCGTGGTGGAAGCTAATCCGGGCAATCCCGCCCTCTGCCTCAGCCTCAGCCAGCCCCAGGACGTGGCTCCGGGCAGCCCCACCTGCGGGCCCTTTGGCGAGAACCTTGTCTACACGAGTGCGGATGGCACCGTGGTGAATGGCACGCGCAATCTGGCCGGCTTTCCCAATACCATCGGCACCGATGCGTGGTTCAAGAACATGGGGAACTCCAACTACAACGCACTTGACATGACGCTCAAACACACTTCCGGACGATTCACTCTGCTCGCGGGTTACACGTATGGCAAATCCCTCGATTGGTCATCGAACCTCCAGGAGCAGGTTAATCCCTTCAACTACCGCGCGGAGTATGGCGTTTCCGCTTACGACCTCACGCAGAATTTCGTTGTGAGTTACAACTACGAACCGCCGTTTGACAAGCTGCTGCACCACCATAGCCGATGGGTTGATGGTTGGGCCATCTCCGGGATTGCCCGGTTTTCCACCGGACTGCCCGTCACCCTCACCAGCAACGGGGACAATTTCCTCGTCTATGCCCAGAACAACGGCATCAACTCGCTCAGTATTGATCTGCCGAATCGCGCGCCGGGCAATCTGAAGATCAACCACGATCCGCGAAATGGCAAGCCGTACTTCAACACTTCACTCTTCACCGCGAACGCCTTTGGCACGCAGGGGAACTCGGCCCGGCGGCCCTTTTACGGGCCCGGCATTAATAACTGGGATATGGCGCTCCACAAATTCATCAATCTCACCGAAACGAAATCGCTCGAGGTGCGATTCGAAGCTTTCAATACGCTTAATCACACCCAGTTCGACGTCAACGGTTCGGTGGATGGGAACATCGACGACGCTACCTTTGGGCAGGTCCTGAAAGCAGCGACGGCCCGCATTTCGCAAGTGGCTTTGAAATTCCACTTCTAAGGGACTCTGGGTGCCCCGTGCGATTCGGCGTCAGAAACGGATTTGCGGCCACGTGGCGAAGCCACGTGGGTTGGCCCGCAATTGCGCCAGGATGGCTCAGGATGCGCCGGGACGCGACGAACAGGGGCACATAAGCACAGGGGTCCATTTGGTTAAAGGTTGCTCGAGGTTCGGACGCTCGACTGTAGTGAAAACTGTAGTGAGTGTCTGCTGTTTCCGGCAGCTACCGAGCCTTATGACCCGAGGTTACGGAAACGCTCCCATGCGCATTTTGCCCAATGTTCATGCGGGTCGTATCGATATGTGGCACTTCAGAGCGCTGGATATTGAGCGATCCAAAAATGGGGGGGTCTGATTTGAAGTCCTGGGCGAACACCAACCCGCATGCACTTTCGCTTCGGTTCCAGTCAGCTTGCTTGTGCGAGTCAAAGCGGTTGTTCCTCTCGGGTGAAGGCTGGGGGCAGCATCGGTTTGTCGAAGGAAATCACCGGCGCGGTCGAGGCCATCATTCGCGCGGCCAGGTTGGGAAAGGATTAGCCTTCGCGCGTGTACCTGAGAAATAGGAAATCCGCGGGCCGGGCGAGCGCAAGGTCCAACGAACGGTCTTCACCCAATATCACCTTTCGTGTCTGCCCATTAAGCAAATCCTGAACCTCAATTTTGGAGTTGGCGGGGAGAAAGCGTAGAGGCACGCGCTGCTGAGAGCTTTGGTTGAGCCTTTCACGAAGAATCAGCAGATACCCGGAGTCGCTGTCCGGCAGGCAAGCCTGAAATCCCGCCCAGGAGGCGTTCGTGGGCTGCTCGCCGATGGGGAAGACAAAGCTTTGGAAGATCGGTTCCTGATGCGGCTTAAACAGCTTGAGCAGCGAGCGCACCTGGCGCCGGCTCTCAGGGCCGTAATTGCGCGTAAGGGTCATGAATTCGGGAACGCCCATCAGGGTGGCGGCCAGGCAGTAGGCGGCGCTGTGCTGCGTGGCGTCGGAAAGCTCGGGGTCAATGCTTTCAGGGTTCTGTGTGACCAATTGCCATTTGTTCAGATTGTTATACCGCGCCAATTGCCAGAAGTCCCGCAGCGCCAGCCAGGGAATATAAATTGCGTTGGCGGGAGTCTTCGGCTTGCGATTCATGAAATGCATGTCGCCGTATTCGCGCGCCCAGTAATAGCCGAAGCGCGGAGCGTTCTCCGTGGTGTCCCATCCCACAATGCACCGATGTCCGGTGAAGAGCTCGAATTTCCGAACCTTGTCGATCAGTTTCACCATCTCGGCGTAGCCATTGAGCTTGGCGAAGTCCAGCTTGAATTGCGTAAGTTCGAGTTGCTGCCAATTCCATTCCAGGTCTTCCAGGGGAACCGGTTGGGCCGCGGCCCACAGACCCAGCCGCACGCCCAGTTGTTTGCGCCGGGCGGCGACGTTGTGCCAGCCGTCGGGATAGGACTGCGGGTCCGGTCGCCAGCCGTGGGTTGGAATCGGGCGGTTCATGTCGCCGCCAGGCCCGACTTGCCAGCCGCTATCGATTTGGAGCAGGTCAATGCCGAGGTCAGCGACTGAATCCATCTCCAGAAGGATTTCCTTTTCCCGGGCGGCCATCTGCCCATCAACCCAACTGGAGGAAGAGCCCCACGTGCAAGCCAGCGTCCACGCGTCGCGGGAAGGCAACGTGGGAAAGCGCAGACGATCGAATTGCTTCAGCGCCAGCTCGCGCCCGTCCTCTGTTGCGTCATGGACGATCACCCAGGCGGCCCAGCACCACTGTGCGGATTCGGGGGTAAGATCCTCCATAGCCAGACCCCAACCCGTGTTGTGGAAGCCAGAGGAATTTAAGACGAATCCCCCCGTATTCACGCCGGACTGGTTCACACACTTATGGGATTCCTTGATGAACATCAGGCCCGAGCCCTGCACCTCGAGGCTGGCGAGGCTTGCCCAGTCCACCACCGTGGCGCCTCCACTGGAGGGAGTTTGCACCTCCTCGCGCAGAAGCTCGGTTTCCGGCTTATCACGGTGCTGGGTATCGTTGTAGTAGCCGGCGAAAATCGCCCTCGGGCGGAGTTTCGCCAGGTCGACAGGCAAGTAATCAACGCGTCCTTCGGCCCCCCGGGGCGATGGGCGCCGATCACCGCGCACCCACAGTTGGGTGCGAATCCCCGGAGCATCCGGATAAGTCCAAATGACGTAACGGAGCGTCAGTCCCTGGGCAGGATATTCAATTTCCGCCGTGACCCCAAGGTGCTGGGAAGTAAAACCCTCGTCGTTGCCCTCCGCCGCGGTCAAAGAAACCATGCGGGCGGAACTGGAATCCTCAATCAATCCCGGGTAAGCCCAATCACACGCCAGGGCGGGAACTGCGCTGCACCATTCGCGGCCGCGTGCCAGATCGCGGAGGCCGACCGTCATCAGTCCCTTCCCCGTCCATCGCCATCTTCTTTCGATCCTCCCGGTGGAAACCACCAATGTGTCGCCCTCCGTCGAGCAGTGGGCAGTTTCCAAGCGTGCATTCAACGGAGGGAGCGCTTCGGATAAATGCGTTGAATCCTGCCCTGCGCAGACTCGGGGCATCACTCCCGCTGCGACAGGAAGAGCAAGGAGTCTAAGGAATTCACTTCGGGTGAGATTGGAAACCTCGGTTGAAGTCCGACGGGCCATGGGTGCGTCTTCGACTGATTTTCGATCCGGCATTAGCAAGATGCCGGGGTAGGTTACCATAAAACTGTGAAGGCAAACTGACCTAACACGAATTACCTGAATCTTTCCGAAGCGACATCACGCCCCCGCATTAGCGCGTTCGAACAACTATGAAGCTGTCAACCAACGATAACAGCACACTCAGGTGAGCGGGTAGTTTGTTGTGCGCAGCCAAGCGTCCAATTCGTGTCGAAGGGCGTCCTTTTGGTCGCGAAAAGCAGGGACGTTGGCCAGGTTCTCGGTTTCGCCGGGATCTTGCTCGAGATGATACAGGTAATCATCCCCTTCCGGGTAGGTTATGTATTTCCATCCCTTACCTCGAACCATCCGTGATGAGGGGGAATTGGGGGCGACCGTTCGCGTATGTCCCGGATTCGCCTGCACTCGCTCGCAGAACGTATAGGGAGGGGCGGATGCAATATCACGATGACCCAGCAGGTAAGGAGCAAGGCTTTTTCCCTGAGTACTCGGCGGAATCGGATGAGCGGTCAGATCCAATACGGTCGGCATAACGTCCACCAGGCTTGCGGCGAGTGGACTCACACCAGGTTTAATGAACCCCGGGTACGAAATGATGAAGGGCACGCGCGCAATCTCGTCATAAAAAGCTGAGGTGCTCTTCCAAAACATCCCATGCCCACCCGCCATGTCGCCATGATCGGCAGCGAATATGACAAGTGTGTCGTTCTGCCGCCCGCTTTGTTCGAGCGCGTCAAGCACGCGGCCGATCTGATCGTCCACCAGGGAGACGCACGCGGCATAAATGCGCAGCAACTCGCGCAGACCTGTTTCGGCTTGCTCGTCCATGTCGAGAACCAGGCGGCGGGAAATATCCTGATCGAAGTGCGTCTCCGCTTTGCCGTAGTTGGCAGGAAATTGGATTCGGCCGGGATCGAAGCGTCCATAGTAAGGAGAAGGGGCTACGTTGGGATCGTGCGGCCAATTCAGTGAACACGTGATCATGAAGGGATTGGAGCCGAGATTCCGCAGCGCCTTGATGGTACGCCCGGCGACGCGATAATCGAAAACCTGTTCGACGGGTAAATCCAGGCGGCCGTCCTTGTCGAGGAACTCCGTCAAGACCCTTGAGCGCCCTGCCTTTTTCCATTTCTCGAATCGAATGGCGGCAGCCTTGCGGTAAGCCGGCGTGAGGGTGACAGGAAGATCCCAATCGTACCAATTCATCCATTCATCGCTGGGAAGGCGGCGGATTCGCTCGAATTCCGCCTCCATCTCCTGCGCGTATTCAATGTGCTCGCCGTAGGTATCAGAATAGTAGGGCAGACCACCAGTATCCGAAAGGTGCCATTTGCCGTAATGATGCGTCTCGTACCCGGCGGCGTTCAGAATTTTCTCTGTGGTCAGATCCTTGGGAGTGATGCCCTGTTCCGTGGGCGGTGATCCCCCCGCTGCCACAATCGCCGGGTAGTCAACTTTGTTGACGTTGTACACGATGCCGTGTGTATGAGGGTAAAGCCCGGTAATCAATGACGCTCGGCTGGGTGAACAGAACGGCGTGGTACATGTGGCTTGTGTGAACCTCACGCCGCGACTGGCCAGGCGTTCAAGGTTTGGCGTCGGGATCCAACCGCCATAGCAACTTAACGCCGAAGCATTTAACTGATCGCTCATGATGATCAGTACGTTCGGCCGTGGTTTGCCTTCCGGACTTCTATCTTCCCCCGCTGCCCTGCCCAGAACGGAAATTGTTGAAGCTAGCCCGAGTGCTTTCTTGACGGCCTTTCGTCGATTCATGGAAATTGCTCTCGCGCCCCCTTCCCCAGCTAAGATGGAGAACCCCTTTTGATTGATCCCGGCATCTTCAGAAGGACAACTTCAAGCCAAACTGTACCAACCGCGGGTTATTAAGCTGCGCGCTGACGACACCAAAGGTCGAAGTACCAAAACTCTGCCCGGGGAAATCGAATTGGGGGTGATTGACCAAATTGAAAAACTCGACCCGAAATGCCAGGTCAAAGCGATTGTCAGGGCCGAAGGTTGTTCGCTTAAACATCGCGAAATCCCAATTGTTAACCCCATCCGACCGAATATTCGGCTCGGTTCGGCTGACATCTCCAAATGTGAACGCCGCAGGTGCGCTGAAGCAGGCCGTGTTGAACCACTTGCTGAGCCGAGTTACGCCGGAGCCACCGAGGGCCGCGCCGTTCGGACAAGTGCTGGAATTGAAATTGGGCCTTGACCCGCCGCCAAAAGAGTCCGTCAGGTTGGAAGAGGTGGTGAATTGCAACGGAAATCCTTTCATGAAGGTTGACACGCCGTCGATGCCCCAGCCCGAAACGAGCTTGTTAACGGCGCCGCTGGAAGACGTGAGAAATCTCTTCCCTTGGCCGACGGGAAGGTCCAGAACGTAAGCTACGGTGAGCCTCTGTGGAGTATCAAATGACGATAGGGATTGCTCGGCATCCAGATTGTCGTAATTTTGGATGCCCGCCGTCCCGCCATCGTCAACGGAGCCATTAAACGTATCTGAACCATTGGTAATGAGCTTGGAGTTCGTGTAGGAAGTAAGAATCGTCTGACCGCTGTGAAGGTCCTTCCTCAGCGTCATTTGGAATGACTCGAAGTGCGAGTCGGCCTGGTTCTGGTTGGCAAAACTCAATCCCGTGTACTGCGGGTAAGGCCGCAGCAGTTGACCGGCGGTTGTTGTGGCCGTTGCCAGGGATGAGGTGGAAGGAACCAGGCCGAAAAACGGATTGGACACTGAGGTATTTAGGGCTGAGCCCATCGCCAGATCCTGGACAGGCAACTGATCGAGCTGCGAGCTGGTGAGAGTCAGGTGGGTTCCTTTGGAGCCCGCATAAGCGACGTCGAGCAACGTATTGCCGGGTAAAATGCGTTGCACGTCGAGATTCCACTGCTGCACGTAGGGATAGGGGGCATAGGGGAGTACAATGTTCGATTGACTTGAGCCCAACAGGTCGGTCTGGTAAATGGGGTTTCTCTGAGGCGGCTGCACGATGCCCGCCGGAAACGGATTCGAGAGCGTGTTGTAGGGCGTTGCGTTTCCGTTGATGCTCGCGATCATGGTATTCGTGTAGAGGTTGATGGGATTGTTGACGGGATTGGCCCCGAAGGACAGGTCGCTCGGAACCCAAAAGACTCCATAGCCTCCCCGAACCACTGTGTTGCGCATCAACTGATAGGCAAAACCCAGGCGAGGTGAAAAGAGCTTGTTATCCGCGACCACGTTGTTTCGGCTGCTCCACTGGGGAGAAGCTACCAGATCGAACGCGCCTGTCAGCGGCAAACCGGTGGACGCCGCCAGAGGGCTGACGGCATTGACGGCGAAAAGGCTCGTCCGGTTGAACCGCTCCGACCACTGACCATTACGCTCGTACCGCACGCCCAAATTCAGAGTCAGTTTCTTGGTGAGCTTAAGATCGTCCTCGAAATAAACGGCGGGATAAATCTCCTGTGTCGCAGTCGGCACAGCGGTGGGGATTGATCCGGAGGCGGCCGCGCCGATCAGAAATGAAGCAAACCCGAATCCGCCGGTGTTGTTCGTCGGGCCGAGGTTCGTGAATGTGGTATTGAACGTAAAAGTGCCCGCCGCGCCCGCGAGTTGAAGATAATTGAAACGTTCAACTTCCCACTCGCCACCCACGTGCAGCGTGTGCCGTCCTCTAATCATGGTGACATTGGGGGCGAGGTCAAAGTTGTCGCCGATTTCTCGAATTTCGCTTCCGGTGTTGGCGATAAAACCATCAATTCCTGTCACAGAAACGGCTGGTAAGGTTCGATAAGTCAACTCGCTGTTTAAGGGTGCCCACCCGGCACCGAGGGTGCTCATGTTGTAGCCGGTGCTGACGGCCGTCCGATTGTAATACTGATCCAAAACCGAGAAGTTAACGTCAACAATGGTGGTGGGAGATATCGAGTAGCTGTCATCCAACACGATTTGTTGCTCCAGATGCAATTCCGGCTGGCCACCTCCGGGGAGGGCATCCACCATGCCTCCCGTCCCGTAGGGATTTATCAGCAAGTTGTTCCACTTGTCGTAGGTGTAGCGGCCGAAGATTCGCTGCTTGGAGCCGATATTGTGGTCGATCCGTCCGGTCCATTGATCGATGTCGCCCCCCGAGGGGGCATTTCCGGCCCAATTGAGAGTGCCCGTCGAAGTTCCGGGCAGGATGGGCGCAGGCCAGAGATTTCTCAGGACAGTGGCAGCGGAATCGAAATCGGCCGTGGGGATTACATTCCCAGAAAATTGCTGCCGCGTGACGGGCCCGCCGGTGGGGCAAGCGGCGTTGCCCAACTGCCCGCAAGTGGTTGCGGGGTTATAGATGGGAATAACCGCCCCGCTGGCATTCAGGAGTCCCGAAAAGTTGCCCTGTTGTTCGGCCTGCGTCGGGACGGTCAGCAAGAGCGCTTGGCCTTGCCGCAACCGAAATCCTCCGTAGCTGAAGAAAAAGAATGTTCGGTTCGTGCCATTATAAATGTGGGGGAAGATCACAGGTCCGCCAACGTTAATGTCGAATTGGTTTTGGGTGAACGCCGGCACTGCCAGGCCGGAACTGTTGTTGAAAAAATTGTTGGCATTCAGGTCCTTATTGCGGAGAAACTCGTCGGCGCTGCCATGCAGCTTATTTGTCCCTGCGATCGTCGAAAAGTTCACTATGCCGCCATAGAACTTTCCGTATTGTGCGGAAAGATTGCTGGTTTGAACTTTGAACTCTTGCAAGGCATCTTGGTTGGGAAGCAGAGCCAAGTTGTGCTCATATCCGGTATTCAAGGGCGCACCGTCCCAGTACTCCGCGCTGGCTTGCGCCATCGCACCTTCGATTTGAAAGTTCCCGGTGGTAAAGGGATTCTTTCCCACTTCTGTCGTTCCTGCTCCCTGCTCCGGAACAACGCCGGTAACCAATTCGGCCAGCGCAAGCGGATTGCGGCCATTCAAGGGCAGCTCGTTGGTGGGGCGGGAAGTCACGACTTCTCCCAGCGACGAGCTTTCCGGCGCGAGAAGCGGAGTAGCACCGGTGACTGTCACCTCCTGAGTTACCGCGCCCACGGTCAAAACAATGTCGATTCGGATTCCGGCATTCACTTCGACAGTGACGGGCTTTCGGATGTACGGGCCGAAGCCGGATCTCTTGGCCTCGACGCTGTAATCGCCAGGAGGGAGATCCAGGAATTGATAAAATCCGCTGGCATCGGTTGCCGTTGTCTTGCCGGCGTTCGTACCCAGATTCGTCAAAGTCATGCTGACTTGCGGGACGACTCCCCCGGAGTTATCGCTAACCACGCCGACAATCGAACCGTTCACAAAGGTCTGTCCTCGAAGAAGCGAGGAGGGAAACATAAGAAAGCCGGTAATGAGAAGCACAAGCAAGAGTAAATTGAAACGAGAGGGTGCGGACCGCAATCCCAAATAGAGGCTTGTGCTCAAGAATCGAATGCAATTTCGCATAGACATGGATTGATCCTCCTTGAGTGGAATATGCCCTTGCTCCCAACTTCCTGGCGCCGCAAGCATGCCGCAGGCCGGGGAATCCCGGCCTGCAGCCAATAGGTTCTACCAGAAGAACTTCAGCGCAAGCTGAATTTGTCGCGGGTCGGCGGTGAGGTCGCGGAGGGCGGTAATCCTTCCGAACGTCGCGGTATTCGTGTAGTTAAGCTGGGAAGGAGTAGAAAACCACGGTGTATTGGTCAGGTTAAAGAACTCGCCCCGGAGTTCGAGGTGCTTGCTTTCCGTAACGTGGAACTCCTTGAAGAGCGAGAAGTCGATGCGGTGCTCACCGGGCCCGAAGGCCTGGCCAACTTGGCCGCCCAAAGGCGCGTAACTGGTCTGCCCGATAGCCGTGGCCGCCGGAGGAGTGGCAAATGCCGCCGCGTTGAGCCAGTCGTTGATATTGTGCGGTCCCGCATAGATGTTCTGACCTGTCAACAGCGCTGCACAACCAAAATTGGCCGTCGTAGACACTGCGCAACCCACGTTGAAGGGCTGGCCGTCTTGCAAGGTCAGAATCCAATTCGTCACCCACCCGCCCAGCACCTGGTTGACAACCCCTTTGGCATTTCCCAGGAATCGCATACCGTTGCCGACGGGCAAGGCATACTGGCCGCTCAGGTGGAGGACGTGTGGCTCGTCCGCGTCGCACGGTCCGTAGTCACCCCCAATACCGAATCCGGCCAGATAGGGAGCGCGAAATGCCGGCAGGGTTTCATCACTCAGGACGTTCCGATAAGCCGACATGCAACGCGACCAAGTGAAGTTGGCGTTGAGATTAAGGCCGGCGGTGAACCTTCGCTCAAATGTCATCTGCAAGCCGTTGTAGTTGGTGTAGCCGTTGAAGGTTTCGTAGTTCTGGCCGCGGGCAAAATCGGGAAAGGGGACGTAGTTCTGCACGGTGGTCCCCGGCGGCAGGATTTCGTCCGTGTCGTTCAGGGTTTGATTCTGCAACAGCTTGTGGGCCTGATTGCCGACGTATCCAACGGAGACGGTCTGGCTCCGCGAAAGCTGGTACTGCACCATGAAGTTGTAGTCGATGTAGTAGGGTCCGCCGTAATTCCATTGGCGTCCGAGCAAGCCGAGTCCCGAAGCATTGACGAGGGAGGGCACGAAGGAGACCGCCGAGAGGCCGTTCTCGATGGTGGCAATCGAACCGTTCCCGTAAGTGACCGGAGTATAGGGATTGGGACTGGGGTACGAGAACGAGAACGAGGACGGGTAATTCCGGCTCACAAAGCCGTTGACCTGGCCGATGCTTCCTTCCTCGCCTTGAACGTAGAACAGGCCCCAACCGGCCCGCAGAACAAGTTTGTCACCCAAGCGATAGGCCGCACCGACCCGGGGCGCGAAGTTGGCCTTCGCGATGCTCCCGAACGCGCTGGCCGGCGCGCAGACCACGGCGATGCCATCCTTCGCGGCCAGCGTATTGAAGCTGGTCGAGAAGGGCTGAGTGCACCCCGTCGAGCTGACGACGAACTCGGCCCCGGCGTTGGGAGGACCGGGATTGAAATTGGATTCATTCTGATGGCGATCGATCTCCGGCGTGTCGTCGTCCCAACGCACACCGATGTTGAGGGTCAGCTTGGGAGTGATTTTCCAATCGTCCTGAGCGTAGATGCCGAAATAGTAGTGATCGGCATCCGTCTCGTATATCTTCGAGGCACTGACCGAGTCGGCGCCGCCCACGTTGTTGTATCCGCCCACCGTCGAGTTCATCGGGGAGAGCAGTAATTGGGCGAGGCCGGTGCTGGAACCGCTGAAGTTGGGTACTGAGACATAGGCGCCGCTGAACGTGAACGCGCCGCGCTCACCGGGGTTGGGTGCGTAAAGGAAATCCCTCTCGTGAACACCCTGGAATCCCACCTTGAACGTGTGAGCCCCGCGAACCTTGGTCAGGTTCTCCGTGAGGTCCCAGATGCTGGAGTTGAATTGTTGGATCGGCCCGACGACGCCCAACGTGGTGAGTCCGCTGATCGCGAATTCGGGAAGGCCGCCATTTCCGCCCGTTTGAACGATGCCCTGGATTCCGAACTGGGCGGGAATTCCGAACTCGTTGGCAATCGAGGGTTCTTTCTGCGCCGGCGACTGTT
>JASHTY010000005.1 GCA_030040315.1 Terriglobia bacterium
GCTTTCCAGCACGGAAGTGTACACACCTGCCAGCCAGAGCTTCGCAGCGGGGCCGGGGGCGATGACGGTGGGGCGGGCGGGGCAGACGGCGACGCTGCTGGGGAGTGGAGTGATTCTGCTGGCGGGGGGCAGGGGACTGAACAGTGCGGAGCTGTTCAACCCCAACACGGGGAGCACGGCGGCGACGGGGAATCTGACGATTGACCGGGTGAATGCGCTGGCGGGGGGATTGCTGGACGGGACGGTGGTGGTGGGAGGAGGGACGAGCACGCAGAACGGGACGGTAACGGCCAGCGCGGTGAACTCGCTGGAGTTGTACAACCCGGGGACGGGGAGCTTTACGGCAGTGAGCAACACGCTGCAGGCGGCGCGCAGCGGGGCGGTGGGAGTGCTGTTGACGAGCGCCCAGGTGCTGGGGGCGGGAGGGAGCAACAGCGGGAGTGCGGCGCTGGGGAGTGCGGAGGAGTATACGCCCTCGTTTGACCCGCAGGGGACGGTGACGGTCACCTCCAGCGATGCCACGGACGAGTTGAGCGGGACGTGCGTGCTGACGCTGACGGGGACGGGGTCGACGAGTTGCACCGAACAAGTGCAGGCCGAGCACGTGGACGGAGGGACGCACACGCTTACGGGGAGCTATCCGACGGACAGCGTGGTGCACGGGGGGAGCAGCGGGAACGGGGTCTTGACGGTGACGGCGGCGACGCCGGTGGTGACGGTGACGGGCGGGACGTATGTGTATAACGCCGGAGGGGAAGCGGCGAGCGCGATGGCGACGGGAGTGGGGGGAGGGAATATCACGAGCCTGGGGACCTTCACGTACAGCTATACGGGGACGGGGGGCACGGTCTATGGGCCGACGGGGACGGCGCCGAGCCAGGTGGGGACGTACCAGGCGACGGCGACGTTCAATACGGGTAATCCCGACTACACGACGGGGAGCGTGGGGGTGGGAGCGATCAGCATCACGCCGGCGGCGCTGAGCATTACCGCCAACAGCACGGCGAAGACGTATGGGCAGACGCTGGTGTTTGCGGGGACGGAGTTCACGGCGAGCGGCCTGGCGGGGACGGACAGTGTGACGAGCCTGACGCTGGGGAGCGCCGGGGCGGCGGGGACGGCGACGGTGGTGACCCCGGGACCGACGTACGCGATCGTAGCGAGCGCGGCGGTGGGAAGCGGGCTCACCAACTACACGATCACCTACCTGCCGGGAACGCTGACGGTGAACCCGGCGCCCCTGACGGTGACCGCCAACAGCACCAATAAGACCTACGGGCACACCTTGACATTTGGAAGTGGCAGCACAGCATTTACGAGCAGCGGCTTGCAGAATGGTGAGACGATCGGCAGCGTGACGCTGAGTGTCAGCAACAACGCCGGAGCCGGGACGGCTCCGGTCGGAAGTTATGCAATCACACCCAGTGCAGCCACGGGTGGCACATTCAACCCCAGCAACTATGCAATCGCCTACGTGAACGGCACATTGACGGTGGACCCGGCCAGTCTGACGATCACCGCCAGCCCGCAGAGCAAGACCTACGGGCAGACGATTACTTTTGGAAGCGGCAGTACGGCATTCAGGAGCAGCGGCCTGGAGAATGGCGAAACGATTGGCACGGTGACACTGAGCGTCAGCAACAATGGAGGAGCGGCAACCGCCGTAGTTGGGAGTTACACAATCACGCCGAGTGCGGCTACGGGTGGAACGTTTAATCCGAGCAACTACACCGTCACATATGCAACCGGCACTCTGACCGCGAATCAGGCCTCCTTAACAATCACGGCGAATAGCACAAGCAAATCGTATGGGCAGACGCTGACATTCGCGGGGAGCGAATTCACGACCAGCACTCTCTACAACGGAGACACCGTAACCGGCGTGACGCTCGCGAGCTCGGGAGCGGCGGCAACGGCCACCGTTGCGGGTTCCCCCTATAGCATCGTTCCGAGCAACGCGGCCGGCACTGGCATCGGGAACTATAAGATCGATTACGTTGATGGCACGCTGACCGTGACGGCAGCAACCTTGACGATCACGGCCAACAGCAGCAGCAAGACCTACGGCCAGACCGTAACGTTCGCGGGGACAGAATTCACAACCAATGGCTTGGAGAACGCTGACACCGTTTCAAACGTCAAACTCACAAGTACGGGAGCGGCATCGACGGCCACGGTAGTTTCACCCGGGCCGACATATCCAATCCTGATCAGCAATGCTGTAGGGAGCGGGCTGTCGAACTACACGATCAGTTATGTGAACGGCACGATGACGGTAAATTCCGCGGCGCTGACGATAACGGCGAACAGTCGGGCGAAGACGTATGGGCAGACAGTAATGTTTGTGGGGACGGAATTCACCACGAGCGGACTGGTGAATGGAGATACGGTCACAAGTGTGACGCTTACAAGCGCCGGGGCGGGTGCGACGGCGACGGTGTCCGGTTCTCCGTACGGCATTATTCCCAGCAATGCGGCGGGTAGCGGTCTCGGGAACTACACGGTCGGCTATGTGAATGGTTCTCTCACCGTGAACGCCGCGCCGCTGACAATCACTGCGAATAGCACCTCAAAGACCTACGGGCAAACGGTAGCGTTTGCGGGAACGGAATTCACGACGAATGGCCTGGTGAACGGGGATACGGTCACCGCTGTGACGCTCACAAGCACGGGGTCGGCAGCAGGGGCAACCGTGGCAGGATCGCCATATAGCATTATCCCCAGCAACGCGGTGGGCAACGGGCTTGGAAACTATACGATCAGTTACTTGAACGGCTCCCTGACGGTTAATCCCGCGCCGGCCGCGGTCACGCCGAATACGGCAGCAAAAGTATATGGCCAGGCCGATCCACTCTTTACGGGGACACTAACAGGATTCCTGGCAGCAGACAACGTTACGGCAACTTACACACGCACGGCGGGAAGCACTGTGGCCGGAAGCCCATATACGATAACCGCGACGCTGAATCCCGCCGGGGTACTGGCGAACTACAACATCACGTATAACACGGCCAACTTTACAATCACTCCGGCGCCTCTGACGATTACGGCGAGCAGCGCGTTGATGACATACGGTGGGGCCGTGCCAAACATCACACCCAGTTATAGTGGGTTTGTGAATGGAGACACGGCAGCCAGCCTGGCTGTCGCGCCAACTTGCTCCGCCACCGCAACTTCACACAGCCCAGTAGGATCGTACCCCTCGAGCTGTTCGGGAGCAGCGGATAGCAATTACTCCATCAGCTATGTGAGCGGAACGGTGACGGATAGTGTCGCGCCACTGGTCATCACGGCGAGCAGTGCGAGCATGGCCTACGGCGGGCCTGTGCCAGCGATTACACCCAGCTATTCTGGATTTGTAAACGGTGACATGGCTGCAAGCCTCACGGTGCAGCCGGTGTGCACAACAACAGCGACCAGCGCCAGCCAGCCAGGCGTTTATCCGTCGGCCTGTTCGGGAGCAGTGGATAACAATTACAACGTCAGCTATGTGAACGGAACAGTTACAGTGATGCCCGGTTCCCCCCAGGCGAGTCTGGTTCCAGGGTCACTCACTTTCCAGGAACAGACGGTGGATACTAGCAGCAGCCCGCAGGCTGTCACTCTTACCAATACGGGTAGCGGTCCTCTGAACATAGCCGGGATCACCATCAGCGGATACTTCAATCAGACCAACACCTGTGGGACAACTCTGGCTGCGGGTGCCAACTGCATCATCTCAGTCATCTTCAAGCCCATTGCCCCAGGACCGAGTGCAGGGACCCTTAGTGTGTACGACAATGCAGCCGGCAGCCCGCAGACGGTAACTCTAAACGGGTCGGCCATCAGCTTTACGGTGGGCCCCAATCCTCCGGTTGTTCAGCCGCCCACGACCAATCCCCAACCTGTGCAGGCGCCTGTGGCTGGGCTGTCGTCAACCTCATTGACGTTTGCAACCCAGATGGTGGGGACAAGCAGCAGCGCCCAGTCGGTTCGTCTGACGAACTCCGGAAAAGTCGCGCTGACGATCCTGCAGATTATTTCGAGCGGAGACTTTTCCCAGACCAACACATGCGGTACCAGCGTCGGCGCCGGCGCATCCTGCGCAATCTTGGTGGCATTCAATCCCTCGGAGGCAGGGACAAGGACGGGCACCCTCATGGTATCCGACAACGCCACAGGAAGTCCGCAGACGATTGTGCTCAGTGGAACGGGTTTGGCTCCGGCTGTAGGACCTGGCCGCGCAAAGCTTCCGACGCATTCACTCAACCCGCAACCCGCAGCCCCATCAGCGACTGCGCCGGTTGCAAGGATGTCTTCCACACCACTCATCTTTTCACCGCAAGCTATAGGAACGAGCAGCAACGCGCAGACGATCACGATAACCAACTCGAGCGATGGGCCCCTCGCGATTTCCAGTATTTCTGCAAGCGGAGATTTCACTGAGACCAACAACTGCGGCCCTTCATTGGAGAAGGACGCGAGCTGTGAGATTTCCGTGAGATTCAAGCCCGGAACCGCGGGGGCGATTAGCGGAACACTTACTGTGGTGGGAGATCCTGATAGCAAGCCTCAAACAATCCCGCTGAGTGGTTCCGGGCTGGCAATGACAGGTGGGCAGAATCCGCAGGCTTCGCCTGCGTCCCGCAGCGAACCACCCCAATCAAACTAATTCGGGCGCCGGAACCGGACAAGCTCTGGGGCATCGGTCGACTGTGCGGTGTTTAGTTGTTCGAAGAAGTGGTCTAGGAATCCAGCCAACTTCAATGTGGCTTTGCGGCTGAGGCGGGCGAGGCGGAGTAAATCGGGCAGCAGTTGAGGCCGCCTGGCCAACTGCTCAAAAATCCTGGAGATCTTCACTTGGCCGTGAGCATCCATGGCCATTTCAAAATCAAACCTCATCGCCATCTCCAGCGGATCGACAATCGCCCTCAAGGCAACAGCAGGGACGCCGCGAGCTGACCAATAATTCATCAATGTTGTGCTTTCCATATCGACTGCATCAGCGGAGCTTCCTAAACGAGTTTTCTCACGAACGGTGCGAACCACGCGTGGGACCGTAATGAGTGTGCGCGCCGCCTTGGCTCCGCAGCTTGCGGCAATCTCGACAAGGCGCGTGGGAGGGGATATTGCGCCGGTCATCCCTGGACCTGTCACTGACTCAGCGACGAAAATGTCTCCCGGCCGCCAATGCGGTTTAAGGCCGGCGGCAACTCCTGCGACGATGGCCAGTGACGGCTGGTAGCGCGAAATTAAGGAGTCGAGGATGTCAGCATCCGGAGCACCTGCACCAACGAGAGTGACGCAGACTTGCATGGAACCGAAAAAAGCTGACCAGACGGGGTGTGGCGAATCCGCAATCGTACGGAACCGGCGCTTACGACGCCAAGGCGCGAATTCTTCCTTCAGGGCAAAAGCAACTAACGCATTGTTGGGCATGATTCGGAAGCAAGCAGAATGACTTGGGGCAGTTTCGGCGCATCAACGATTGACCGCGGCGCAAAGTGGCAGGCGCGGTGTTGTTTCCACTCAAGCTGCACATTCCCGCGTGGCGCGGTCTCGAACGCGTTCCTTGAGGTACCCATTTTCGCTATACCAGCGAATGGCACGGTCCAGAGCTGCTTCCAGTGAGCCTGGCTGAAATCCCAATTCACGGCTAGCTTTTGGGCTGTCCACGAACATTTTGTGGCGGGCCATGCGAACTCCATCGAGGGGGATCCGCGGCGGGCGCCCGAGCACGCGGGAGGCCATTGAATCAGCGAGCGCTGCCATGAGTGGAACAGCGTAAGGCAATCTCACTCGGGACATGGGCCTACCGCTTAGGTCTGAAAGCAGTCCAAATATCCCTTTCAAAGTCAGATTCCGGCCACCCAGAATATAGCGTGCACCAATGTGCCCATGCTCCGCAGCCAGCCAATGCCCTCTGGCAACATCTTCCACGGGTACAAAGTTCAGCCCCGTATCGACATAGGCAGGCAGTTGGCCGTTAAGAAAATCCAGAAGAATGCGACCTGTGGGAGTGGGCTTCCAATCGCCTGGCCCCAATGGGGCAGTTGGGTTGACGATGACTACGGGTTGACCGTTGCGCGCCGCCTCCAGGGCCGCCTGCTCTGCAAGGAACTTGGAGCGCTTGTAATGCCCGATCATGTCCCCAAGTTGCAGGTGGGTTCGTTCATCCGGCATTTGCTGGGTTCGAGCAGAAAGCAAAGTCCCGACGGTGCTCGTGTAAACGAATCGCTCAATTCCAGCGTAGCGGGACGCAGCAAGAAGATTGCGCGTACCCTCGACGTTGCTCGCGTAGATGTCCCCGGGGTTCCGGGCCCAAAGCCGGTAGTCGGCCGCAACGTGGTAAACCCGTTGCACTCCGGTGAGCGAAGGTGGAAGGGATGCTGCGTCCCGCAAATCCGCATATGCAAGTTCCACGGGCAGTCCGGCAATAGACCGCACGTCACTCTGCTGGCGGACCAGTACGCGAACGCGCTCGCCACGCTCGATCAAAAACCGCGTTAGGTGGCTTCCGATGAATCCGTTTGCGCCGGTAACAAGGGAGAACATTTTTCCATCTCATCGCCGTTCATCCGGCGGCGGCCCTTGCTTCCCCCGGAGAGTTGCCACTTGAAGAGTCTCCAGGTATCGCCGAGCCTTCGATTTGCCCCCAACACGGCGGAGGGCTCATATCCCACATGCACCATGCAGTGCTCGCAACGTGGATCGCGTCCACGCCCATACTTGTCCCAATTGGTCTTTTCGATGAAATCCTTAAAGGTTGCGTGGTGACCATCCGTGATGAGGTAGCACGGGGCCTTCCATCCTCGTGGGTTGTAGGTGGGATTTCCCCAGGCGGTGCACATTAAATCTTCACGTTCTCCCCGCAGGTAATCCAGGTAGATGGGGGAGGTCATGAGTGAGTACTTTTCCAGGACCTTGGTCGCCTCGCGGAACTTTTCCTGAATCTCCTGGCGGGACATGAAGATCTCTTTGTTTTGAACCGCAGCGTAGGAATAGCTGGGGGCAATGGTATGACCATCAACCCCGAAATCCTGTAGGTACTCAAAAAGCTCAGCGATCTCGTGCAGATCGGTCTGCTTGTATATTGTGGTATTTGTGCAAACCATGAAGCCCCGGTCCTTTGCAGCCCGGATCCCATCGATGGCCTGCCGGAACACGCCCTTGCGTTCAACGCAGAGGTCGTGGGTTGCTTCCATGCCGTCGAGGTGAACATTGAAGAAGAAACTCGCCGCGGGTTTGAACTCATTCAGGCGCTTCTTGATGAACATTCCGTGCGTGCAGAGGTAGATGTGTCTGCCGCGGTCCAGGATTCTGGTGACCAATTCGCCCAAAGGGCGATAGATCATGGGCTCGCCGCCGCAAATGGAGACGATGGGAGACCCGCATTCATCCACGGCATTCAAGCACTGATCGACGGTGAGTTGTTCAGTGATGGTTTCCTTGTACTCTCGGATGCGCCCACACCCGGTGCAGGTCAGGTTACAAGCGTGCAGGGGTTCAAGCATCATCACCAGGGGAAATTTCTCCACCCGCCGCAACCGCTTGCCGGCAATATACTTGCTCAATTTCGTGGTCATGCCTAGCGGAAACCTCATCGGGACCTCCTGTTTCCATTCTGCGAGGGGAACTGATCGGGTGAGAACCGTCGAGCCTGAAAGTCTGAGGCGCCGTAGAGTAAGTTCCGATATCGGGCAAGGGCGTAGAGCGGAAAATCGTTCCGGTAGAGATGGTAGCGCAAGTAGAAAACTCGCGGAAATCCGGTCCCTGTAAATGCCGGTTCTGCCCAAGTGCCGTTCTCGCGCTGTTGCTCCAACAAGTATGAAACAGCCTGCTTCACGGCAGGTTCGTTAATCTCCCCGGCTGCCATCAGGCCGATGAGGCCCCAGGCGGTTTGGGATGCTGTGCTGTGCATTCGCCCCTTCAACTCGGGGTCATCGTACGAAGCACAGGACTCTCCAAATCCGCCATCAGGATTCTGTACTCCCCTGAGCCACGCGACTGCCTTCTGGCTCTCTGCCTCCATTTGCAATCCCAGCGCCTCAAGGGCTCGCAACGCCCCGCTGGTTCCATAAATGTAATTCACACCCCAACGCCCATACCAGGGGCCTTCAGGGGCTTGATCACGGTGTAGGAAACTGACTGCGCGCTGAATTCTGGAGTCGTTTGCCGGCCATCCCATCCGGCCAAGATACTCCAGGACGCGGCCGGTCAGATCTCCGGTCGAAGGATCGATCATGGCATTGTGATCGGCAAAGGGGACGCGGGTTAGAAACGTGGAATCGTTGTCCCGGTCAAAAGCGCCCCAGCCGCCATCGCGGTTTTGCATGCTGAGCACCCATGCTGTGCCGCGGTGCAACGCTTCGTCCATGCGGGCGAAATCCGGATAGTCAACACGCTGTAGCGCCATGAGCACGAACCCCGTGTCATCCACATCCGGATAGAAGTCATTTCGAAACTCAAATGCCCAGCCGCCGGGATCCACGCCAGGGTTCTTTACCTGCCAATCCCCGCCTCCCAGCACCTGGCGATCAAGCAGCCATCGGGCAGCCTTCACCAAGGCGGGATGGTCGGGAGGGAGACCTGCCTCCTGAAGTGAAAACATGGTGACCGCCGTATCCCAAACCGGCGATACGCAAGGTTGAACGCGCAAAGTATCGCCCTCTTCAATTTCAAATTGCGCAAGATGCCCGATTTCACGCGCCGTAAGAGCATCGTCGGCGGAGTAACCGAGTGAACGCAGCGCAAACACGGAGTTCACCATGGCAGGATAAATCGCTCCCAGCCCTTCAGAGCGCTCAAGATGCTCTATGAGCCATTGCTGTGCCCGACGCAGAGCCCGCTTGCGGAGGGGTTTCCAGGGGAGCATTTCATGCATTTTGAAAATCCGGTCGAGCAAAAGGAAGAAATTCCTCCAGCTCACCGGCCGGCGATCCCATTCAAAAGCTGGAATGCGGCCGGAAGCGTCGCGAAAGAGTTCTTCGACTCCAACATTGGGTGGCAATTCCCATTTCGGTTTGTGCGCGTACACAAGCATCAGGGGGACCACGATAGCCCGCGTCCATGACGACATGGAGTAAATATTCAGGAAGAACCACGAGGGCAGAAGTATAAGTTCGGGCGGTATTGCCGGAACATAAGACCATGGGAGCGCGCCGCCCAGGGCCAAGTAGAGCCGCGTATACGAATTGGTGGCTTCGACGCCTCCCAAGTCGTGAATCTGGCATCGTGCACGCGCCATGTGAGGTGCGCTGGGAGAGTCGCCAACCAGTTTGAGCGCCAGGTAGGCCTTTACAGTGGCATTCAGTTCCGACGGGCCTCCGGCGTAAATGTTCCAACCGCCATCGGGAAGTTGTCTGCGGCGAATGTAATTAGCCAGCTTGGTGCCGCGCCGATGGTCTAACTTCCCCAAGACATGCAGGAAAAATATGTAATCGGATTCCAATGTCGTGTCGGCCTCGAGTTCGCCGATCCAGTAGCCTTCCGGCGCCTGCAGGGAGAGGAGGTGGTCCACTGAACGTTGAATGGCTTCCTGGAGGTTTTCATCGAGGCGAGCATCAGCGTATGCGAGTCTCCGCAATTCCTGTCTCGTTTCCCGTTCGGCTTGGTTGGGTTGTTTCATGAAGCGCTCAGGCTCTCCCTCTCGGTGGTTTTTCAGTTTGTCAATTCCGCCGGCAAGGCAAATCGGACGTCCTCTTGCGTCCATTCGATTTCCCGAATACTGGTGAACCCCCAGCTCTTCAACCGGTCGACCACTTGCTCAACAAGAAAGTCGGGAGTGGAAGCACCGGCAGTAATTCCCAGATGCCTTCTTCCATCGACCCATCGGGGTTGGATATCTGCAGCGCAACTAATCAAGTAAGCGTCCGTTCCAGATCGTCGCGCCACCTCCACCAGGCGGTTGGAGTTGGAACTGTTCTCGGCGCCGACCACCAGGATTGCGTCCGCCTCTTGCGCCACCATTTTTACGGCTGCCTGGCGATTCTCCGTGGCGTAACAAATATCCTGCGCGGGAGGGCATTGGATGCCCGGGAACTTGTGCCTTAAAGCCTCCACAATTTCACTCGTTTCATCGAGACCCAGGGTGGTTTGCGTAAGATAAACCACCCGTTCCGGATCTTCCACCTCCAGCGAATCAACCTCCTCGACGGAGGAGATTACGCGGATGGCCTGGGGAGCCTCGCCCAACGTACCGATCACTTCATCGTGGTCACGGTGACCAATTAATATGATGCTGTAGCCCTCAAGGGAGTGGCGAATGACTTCCAAATGAACTTTGGTAACCAGAGGGCAAGTAGCGTCAATTACATGAAGTCCCCGTTGGACCGCTTCCTCGCGAACCGAAGGTGAGACTCCGTGAGCGCTGAAGACGACAACGGCGCCCTTTGGAATTCCATCCAGCGATTCGACGAATACCGCACCCCTCGACGCAAGATCTTCAACGACATGACGATTGTGGACGATCTCCTTCCGGACATAGACGGGGCGGCCCAGTTTCTCCAGGGCCAACTCAACAATTTCAATCGCGCGTATTACTCCGGCGCAAAACCCGCGCGGCTGGAGTAGCAGGAGAGTCGGTCGTTCGGTAGTGGGCAAGTTTTGTCCTTCGGCAGCCATGGCAACTTTCTAATTGTTACGAGCAGGAGGTTCTCTTCAAGCCAGACCACGAGATAACCCCAACCGGAAAAGCCCTTGCAGGACAACCACACCAATTGCAGTTTACCGTTTGCTTATAAATAATTCAAGCCTCTTAGTGGCGGTGCGGTTTGAACTCCTGGCGGCGAGTTTAGCTCGCCAGATGCCGGCATAAAGCCGTCCTTGCCTCAAACTTGCACTACTGCCAGCTTCTTGCTGACGCCGAACGAGGCCGTTGGGATGGGAAGCTGCGGGGAAGTACGAAGCCTGCTTGACTGAAAGGCGATAAGACCAATTCACTGAAAGGGCAAGCGGAAGCGCCGAACCTCTCGAAACAACGCGGCACCGGCTGCGAGGAACGGCCGGACGCTGTAAACTTGTTAACATGAGCATTCGAACCTTGAGCAGCCGCGAAGTTTACCGCAATCCCTGGTTGCGCGTCCGTGAGGACCACGTGGAGCGCAGCAATGGCGCGCAGGGGATTTACGGCGTGGTGGAAAAAGACGACTGCGCCGTCATCCTCCCCATCGAGGGCGACACCGTTTACTTGATCGAGCAGTTCCGCTATACGGTGCAAGAGCGCTGTCTGGAGCTTCCGCAGGGCGGATGGCAGAGAGCGAACGTTGACCCTCTGGAGTTGGCGCGCGGGGAATTGCGCGAGGAAACGGGGCTGGCCGCAGCCAGCATGACTCATCTTGGTACCACCTGGATCGCTTACGGATTCGCGCGCCAGAAGCAGCACGTTTACCTGGCCACGGGGCTTACCCACGTCGGTGCGGATCCTGATCCTGAGGAGCATGACTTGGTACTGCGCACGGCCTCGCTGGCTAAGTTCCAGGAGATGATGCTCGACGGAACCATTCGAGACACTTGCACCATCGCAGCGTGGGGCTTGTATAGGATCTGGCTGGAACGCGGACAGATTCCGCCCGCGCGCGATTCGCAGGATTAGCGGATCACCATCGCGGCAGGAAGTCACCTTGGGGCATTCACCTTCCACACCGGCCCCTTTTCATAAATTGACCGGAAATCACCGCGTGGCTGGCTCGAAACTCAATTGGCCATGCACACATCAAATGATATTGCCGGCCTGAGCGTGGGTTGGTCTGCCTGTGATGATTCAAGAATCCGAGTCGTGAGAATGCGGGGTCATTCTTCAGGAGGATAGATCATCCGGGGAAGGGTCCACATGCCACGGGAAGAACGAAAACGCGCACGGCGCCGTGAAAATCGCGCGCGAATGGATCGAAGGGTGGGCGAACGCCGGGGCGGTGGCGTTCCCCCCGCGCCCGACACCCCGGCCCGGCATGACACCGGCAGGCGCCGGCGCCAGTCTGACCGGCAGGCCGCATCAAGAAAAGGCTGTGGGAAGTAAATGTGGTCTTGAGGAGATAGGGGCAGTTCGCGAGCCCCCTGGGGACATCAGGACGGGTGCCTACAGATCGCGGGGGGCTGGCGCAGAGCGAGCTATGCTCTGCGATTCTTCGTGCCTGGCGAATCAAATTCCGGGCGAGCTGCTTGCTGCAGAACTGGCTCGCTCCGCCCCAGCCTCCACTTTAGAGCAGGTCCTCGATTCCGCCTCTGCGAACATATCTTGACGATGTTCACCCCAGGCAATAGACTCTTCTGCCTGGGGGAGGTACATATGACAACTTCGGCTCAAACGGAGCGGATTCACAAGGCGCTTGACACTTTTGTGATTGAACTTCCGTCCTGGGGATTCGCCAACACCGGCACGCGATTCGGAAAATTTATTCAGGCTTCAGCGGCCACCACCACGGAGGAGAAATTGGCAGACGCCGGCCAGGTGCACCACTTTACCGGCTGCTGTCCAAGCGTAGCGACGCACGTTCTATGGGATTTTCCCGAGGGCCTGAAGAGCACCGCGTCGGTTATGGCGTCGGCGAAAAAGGCAGGCGTGCGCATCGGATCGATCAATCCCAACGTTTTCCAGGACCAGATTTACAAGTATGGATCCCTCGGCAATCCTGACCCAGAAATTCGCAAGACGGCCCTCCAGCACATTCTGGATTGCGTCGAGATCGGCAAGCAGACGGGCAGCCATGACGTTTCACCGTGGTTCGCCGATGGATCGAGTTTTCCGGGAACGGCGTCAATCCGCCAGCGCAAGAAGTGGTTCGAAGAAGGCCTTCGCGAAGTGCATTCCCACCTCTCGCCGCAACAGCGTTTGCTGGTGGAATACAAGCCGTTTGAGCCGTACTCCTACCACATGGATCTGGGCGATTGGGGCATGGCGCTGATTCTCTCTCGCCACGCCGGCCCGCAGGCTCGCGTGCTGGTGGATACCGGCCATCATTACCAGGCGCAGAATATCGAACAGATTGTGGCATGGTTGCTGAGTGAAGACATGCTCGGCGGCTTCCACTTCAACGACCGCCGGTACGCGGATGACGACCTGACGCTCGGCTCGATTGATCCCTATCAGGTGTTCCGAATCTTCAACGAGATCATCGGTTATGAGTGGGAAACCGGCAAGCGCGCCGACATCGCCTACATGATCGATCAAAGCCACAACTTGAAGGACAAAGTCGAGGAAATGATTCAGACGGCGATGGTGGCGCAGGAAATTTACGCCAAGGCCGCCCTGGTGGAGCACGAAAAGCTCACCAGCTACCAGATGAAGAGTGCGCTGATTGATGCGGAGGAATGCCTAAAGTCCGCGTTCGCCACGGATGTGCGTCCGGCCATTCGCGAGTGGCGAAAGAGCAAAGGTCTTGCCGAGGAACCGCTCCAGGCCTTCCGCGCATCCGGTTACACACAGCGCGCCGAACGCGAGCGCGGGGCAAGAAACAAAGGCGCCGTGGCCAGCTACGCGTAAACCCGTGGCACGGCCTTCCAGGCCGTGTGAGCGTCACGGGCAGGATGCCCGTGCCACGAAATTTGTGCAGCGCGCAAGGAGTCCGCGAAATAGCAGTGCACGGGTCGTTTGACAAGGTGTGTTTCTGCCATGAGTCAAGCTCGGAACATAGCTGCGGTGGACCTTGGCGCGGAGAGCGGCCGCCTGGTGCTTTGCCGCTGGACCGGCGCGGAAGGAACGCTCGAGGAGATTCATCGTTTCCCCAACGGCTCACAGCAATCGGGAAATCATCTGGTTTGGGACGTCGAGCGGCTGTGGCAGGAAATCCAGCGCGGTCTGGTGAAAGCTGCGGCGAAAACTGAAGGCCGCGTTGACAGTGTGGGTGTGGATGGCTGGGGCGTGGACTATGCGTTGCTTGACTCCGCGGGTGAGCGCATCTGCCACGCCTACTGCTATCGCGATGCGCGCAACGTGCCCGCTATGAATCGGGCGTTCAAAAAGGTTACGAAGGAGCGCCTTTACCAGATTACCGGGATTCAATTCCTTCCGTTCAATACTCTCTACCAACTGGTCGCGCATGTGGAAGAATTTCCCGTGGATTGGGAGCGTGCGCACCGCTGGCTGACTCTTCCGGAGTATTTTCAATACCGCCTGACGGGCGTCGCGGCGGCGGAGTACACGGAAGCCAGCACGACGCAGATGCTGGACGTGCAGACCAAGTCGTGGTCGCACGAACTTGCTTCAGCGTTCGGCCTGAGCCTCGACAAATTTCCACCCATCGTGCAGGCGGGCGCGGCGCTGGGAAAGCTCCGGCCCGAGGTGAGCCAGGAAGTTGGCTTGGCTAACACGCAGGTGATTGCCCCCGCCTGCCACGATACCGGGTCAGCCGTAGCGGGAATTCCGTTTCCACATACGGAAATGGCCTTTATCAGCTCTGGAACCTGGTCGCTGGTGGGCACGGTTTTGCTCCAGCCGGTGGTTCGGGGAGGCGGCAATGGCAAGCCATTCACCAACGAAGGCGGCGTGGCGGGCAGCATCAGGTTCTTGCAGAACGTCATTGGGCTCTGGTTGCTCCAGGAATGCTTGCGCGAATGGAACGGCAACGGCCTGCACCTGACCGCCGCAGACTTAGCCGCGCAGTGCCTGGATGCCCCATCCCAGGGGCCTTACTTCCACGCTGATGAAACCGAGTATCTCGCCCCCGGCAACATGGTCGAGCGCATCAATGCCGGCTTGCGCAAAGCCGGTTTCGCGGAAGAAAAGAACCCGCCGGCCCTCGCCGCGATTATCTTCCGCAGCCTCGCCCGGCGTTACGCTGAGGCAGTAGAGGAAATGAAGAAGCTTTCCGGCAAATCCATCAAGCGTCTCTGCATTGTGGGCGGGGGAGTAAGAAATGAAGCGCTCAATCGCCTGACCGAATTGGTGACGGGGATAGAGGTGGTGCGCGGGCCAAGCGAGTCAACGGCAGCAGGGAACTGCGCCGTGCAAATTGCTTCCCTTGAAAACGCTGTAACGCTGGACCAAATCCAGGGCATCAGCGCGAAGTTGAGTTTCGCGTCGGCTTAATGTCATGAGCGGCGGGAGCGTGGGAATTCGACATGATTGTTGAAATGGGAGTCTTGAACGTCCGGCCCGGGGAGGGAGATGCCTTTGAAGAAGCACTCCGCACCGCCCGGCCGCTCATTGCCGCTACGCCGGGGTTCATTTCGCTGAACGTCCACCGGTGCATTGAGACGCCCAATCGCTATCTTCTGCTCGTCCACTGGCGGAGCCTCGAAGATCACACCGTGGGGTTCCGAAAATCCGACCGGTTTCCCAAATGGCGCGAGCTTCTGCATCACTT
>JASHTY010000371.1 GCA_030040315.1 Terriglobia bacterium
ATCTTGCAGCCAGCGATTCCACGGGCATGCTGCGCTGCAAATGGTTTCATGCCGATTACCTGGAGCGGAACAAAGTCTTTCGCACGGGGCAGCGGGTTTTCTTCTACGGCAAAGTTGAGGTGGACCAGTACGCGAGGGGAGTCATGTCGATCATCCAACCCCAGTATGAGATTCTGGCCGAAGAGACGCCGGCGGAAGGCGGCAACTCGCTTGAAATCAACCGCATCGTGCCCATCTACGAGTCGATCTCGTCACTCAGTCCGCGCGTGTTGCGCAAGATGATCGCAAGCGCGCTCGAAGGGCTCGACGGGCAGATTCCCGACCGGCTCCCGCCCAGCATCATTCGCAGGAATAAGCTGGTTGACCGCGCTACAGCCGTGCGCCAGACGCACTTCCCCTCCGCGGAAAACGGCCTGGCCGCCATCAGCGCCTTTCGCACTCCGGCGCAGATGCGTCTGATCTTTGAGGAATTTTTCAGCGTGGGCGCGGGACTGGCGCTTAAGCGCCGGAACGCCAAAGCACTGCCCGGCGTCGAATTTAAAGTGAAGGACAGCGCGCGCGCCGCCATCCGCAAGATTCTGCCCTTTCATCCCACCGCCGCGCAGAAGCGCGTGCTGCGCGAGATTGTGGATGACATGCGCTCACCGCGGCCCATGATTCGCCTGCTGCAGGGCGACGTGGGCTCGGGGAAGACGATTGTGGCGATTCAGGCGGCGATTCTGGCCATGGAAAACGGTTGCCAGGTGGCGTTGATGGCGCCCACGGAAATCCTGGCCATGCAGCATTATCTTTACATCAAGCAACTTTTCCGCCCGCTCGACTACCGCGTTGAGCTGCTGATCAGTGCGCGCAAGGCGGCGGAAAAATCCGCCATCAAGCGCGACCTGGCGGCGGGCGCGGTGAATCTCGCCATCGGCACGCATGCGCTCATTGAGGAAGACGTGAACTTCTCGCGCCTGGGCCTGGTGATTGTCGATGAGCAGCACCGCTTCGGCGTGTTGCAGCGCGCTGAGCTGATGCGCAAGGGGCGTCATCCCGACTTGCTGGCTGATGTCCTGGTGATGACCGCCACGCCGATTCCTCGCACCCTGGCACTGACTCTCTACGGCGACCTGGATTTCTCGGTTATTGATGAGCTGCCGCCGCACCGCACGCCCATTGTGACTCGGGTGATTGAGGAGAACGACCGCGAGCGTGCCTACAAGTTTCTGCGCGAGAAGATAAAGCGCGGCGAGCAGGCTTACGTGGTCTGCCCGGTGATCGAAGAGGGCGGGAAGCTCGACTTGAAGCCCGCCGTGCGCATGTACGACCAACTGGCACGCGTGGTCTTTCCGGAATTTCGCGTCGGCCTGCTGCACGGCCGCCTGGCGAGCGCCGAAAAGGAAGATGTCATGCAGCGCTTCAAGCGTGGCGACGTGCAGATTCTGGTGGCGACGACCGTGGTGGAAGTGGGAGTGGACGTTCCCAACGCCACCGTCATGCTCATCGAGCACGCCGACCGCTTCGGACTCTCGCAGCTTCACCAGCTTCGCGGCCGCATTGGGCGCGGTAGCAAGAAGTCGTATTGCATTCTGATGGCCGGCGAAAAGCGTAGCGAGGTTTCGCAGGAACGGCTGGATACGATGGCCGCATCCAATGATGGATTCCGCATCGCGGAAATCGACCTGAAGCTGCGCGGCCCGGGAGAGTTTTTCGGCACACGTCAGTGGGGAATCCCCGCCTTCCGCGTCGCCAACTTACTGCGCGACCAGGAAATTCTGGAGTGGGCGAAGCGCGAGGCGGCGGATTTTGTCGCCAACCCACCATCCCCAAAGGAGTTGGAGGATTTCGTCGCGTACCTTCGGAACGAGTGGCCAAGAAGATACGGCCTGGCGAGCGTGGCGTGATGAGAATCATCTCCGGGACATACCGCGGTCTTCAGCTGCGCACCTTGAAAGGCAACAACCTGCGCCCTACGTCCGACCAGATGCGCGAGACGCTCTTTGACGTGCTAGGACCGCGAGTGCGCGGCGCGGCGTTTCTGGACGCTTACGCGGGAACCGGCGCCGTGGGCATTGAAGCCATAAGCCGCGGCGCTCGCGATGTGGTCTTTATTGAGCACCACCGCCCCGCGGCGCAACTGATCCGGCAAAACCTTGCGGCGCTCAAAATCGATTCCGGCTACTCGCTGCTGAATTCCGATGTATTGAAGGGCCTGGAGCGCCTGGAAGGCGAAAGCGAGCGATTTGACATCGTCTTCATCGATCCACCATACGAAGAAATTCGGGAGTATCATCACACCTTGCGTCGTCTGGCGCGCGGCTCGCTGATTGGTCCCGAGTCCGTGGTAATCGCCGAGCACTCGCGGCACGTGGAGTTGGAGGAAAATTATCTAAGCCTCAATCGCACGCGCCTGCTGCGCCACGGCGATGCGCAGTTGGGCTTCTATCGCTTGGCGTAGCGCGGACCACCGCCTTTGGGGTCCGCGGCTTTTACGATTCGTGTGAGGAGAATTAAGAAAGGTCAGTCAGCATGAAAGACTCACCGAGGTTCCGAACAGACGGTAAAACAGTGCGTGGCGGATTAAATCGCCACGGCCAAGACGCGGACCGCAAAGGCGGCGGTCCGCGCTACCTGCTGACGGGGAACAGTAAGGAGTAGGCAGAAGGCAGCAGGCGGCGAGAACCGTGAACTCACATTACCCGCAAAGCCCGCTGACCCCCGACCAGGAATTGCTGGTCAAGGGCACCAGCCGCGCCAAGTGCTTTACTTGCGGCTCTGGCAAGCTGCGCCCCTTGATCGTACTTCAAAAGGAGGGCTTCCCCAACGGCGACCCGCGGCACCACATTACCTATCACCACGAGGCCATTTTCGGCTGCGACGATTGCCGCGCCGGTTACGCGGAAATTCGCGACCACGACTGCTTCCAATATGACGAAATCTGGGACATGGACAGCGTCTCCCCCTTGGACTCGGAAGACATATCGCACTTTACGGAGTGTCTGCCGAAATGTCCGGAGCCGATTTCTGAAAAGTGCGAGTGCCCGGTGCACAAATCCCTGGGCGCAAGTTGGAACGGGCTTCAAAAGCATCTGATCGAGCGCTATTCCGGAGCGTTTCCGCCTGTGTTCAAGGCCGACCAAGAGCGCATGGCGATTCCCTCGATCAAAGTGGAAGCTGATGGGGACCTGCCGAAGCTCATTCTGAGAGACGGCGCGTGTCAGTGGCACGGTGCGGATGGAAAGATCAAAGCCGAAGGCAGCTTCACCAACGGCCGCCAGACCGGCCGCTGGACCTATTATTACGATGACGGCACGAAAAAGGCCGAGGGCGAATACCGGGACGATTTGCGCGAGGGCAAGTGGACAGAATGGAACGACCGCGGCGAGGTCGCCGCCCAACTAATCTATCGAAACGGCAAGCCCACCCAATCTTAAAGAGAGGTCGTGATGAAAAGAATAGTCGCCCATCTGTTCATTTTAATCCTGCCATCCACGTTTTTGGCTCAAGCACAAAACCACGGCATGCCGCACCTGGAAAAACACGGCAGGGCGACGCAACTGTTTGTGGACGG
>JASHTY010000372.1 GCA_030040315.1 Terriglobia bacterium
AAATCATAGCCCCTCGCGCTCCTGGGGCAGGCTGCGGTCGCGCTCAGCGAGAAAATCTTCGGGAACTCCGGCGCGGTCGAGCACAGCAAACACTTCGCTCCAGTCGGCGGGCTTGCGGGACAAAATCACGTCTCCGGTGCGTGGGTTGCGGTCGATGAACACCTCCCGGGTGTCGAACCGATACGCGGCAGGCAGGCGGACCGCCTGGCTGCGGCCGTTGGTGAAAACCTTCGCTTTCTGGCGCATGAAAAGCCTCCCTTCAGGTGTGGTATATACCATGATATAAGGCAGGGCGAGAAAGTCAAGCATGCGTGCCGGCGCCGCCTCAGGTCCAGCCCTTCGGCTGATTGGACCGTGGAACGCAAGCGGCAATACTTCACCTGGGCCAAGCAAGTGGTTGACGCGCTTCCCCAGCCCAATCCCATTCTCAAAGCTGAATTTGAGAAGACGTTCGCGCAATTCAAGGGATGAATTCTTTGGTCACAGGCCAGTTTCCGAATTGGGCGCCATCCTCCCATTATCTTCGCATCCCGGATTGGTAAGAGGGACCGCCCAAGAACTGTCAAGGCTATTTCTTCGCGTATACCGCAGAGATTTGACCGACGAGCTTGGCCCAATCCATATCCATCGCTTCATAAACGGGGCCCGCTTCTGGCACGAGATTGTCCTTGAGAATCTCCACCATCAATGTGCAGTAGTCCGAAACCACTACGCCGGCTTGGACCATTCGCAAAATCCCGGCTTGGTGCTTGGTCTCGCTGAATGTTCCACATGCGTCCACGGGCACGTACGCGTCGAACCCTTTGCTGACGGCGGTCATGGCCGGGAGAGCTGCGCATACTTCCAGAGAGAGGCCGGCGAAGATGAGCTTCTTGCGGTTCGTAGCCTCGATCGCGCGAGCCACTCGCGCGTCGTCGAAGGCATTGACTGATGATCGGTCGATGATCTCCATGCCCGGCAGAGCCTCCACAAGCTCGGGGATTGTCGGTCCCCACATGCTGTCGCGAGCCGTCGTGGTCACGACAATCGGCAATCTTAGTGCCCTTGCCGCTTTCGCCAGTGCTACGACGTTGTGCTTGAGCGTACTTATGGAATAGTCGCGAACGCCGCTCATCAGGCCGATCTGATGATCGACGAGGACGACCGCTGCGTTTTGGGACGTCAGCGGTTCGTACGGATGCGTTTGATTATTCATTTCATTCTCCTCTGCGCTTGATGTTGATTTCAGTCAGTGTTTCGGTGTACACTTAATTTTCCTTTACGTTCCGTTATATAATATAGGCGGAACGACCTTGATGTCAAGCGATTCAACCCTACGTTCCGCTAAAATTGGTTTTATGAAAAAGGATAAGCTTTCCGCAGCGCGCAAGGGCAGGCCACGAAGCCAAAGGGCGGCGTCGCACGCCACGATTATGGATGCGGTCTATTTCCTGCTTCAGGAAAAGTCAGTCCGCGATTTGACGATGGAGGAGGTCGCCAAGCGAGCTAAGGTAGGCAAACCCACCCTATACAAGTGGTGGCCGACCAAGGCAACATTGGTGTTGGCCATGCTCTGTGAGCGGATGGCTCCCAACCTGGAGAGGCCGACGAACCTGACTGCGGAAGCGTCTCTGCGGTTTCGGGTGCGGCGGTTGATCGACGCCTTCAATGGGCCATTCGCCAAGATCGTGGCCGGGCTGATTGCGGAGGGCCAGAGCGAGCCCACCATCCGGCAGGCATTCTTCGACCGGTGGGTGAATCCCCGGCGGGCAGCTACCATCGCTGATTTGCAGCGTGGGAAGAATACAGGCGAATTGCGGCCGGATACAGAACCTGAATTACTGAACGACGCGATCTTTGGAGCGATCTATTACCGTTTCTTATTGGGTTTGGGCCCGTTTACCAGAAGCTTCGGCGAAGAGTTGGTCGAGCAAGCCATCCGCGGGTATGGTTCTGGAAATGCGCGGGGCTAATTGAAGCGAGAGTACGAACCTCGGAATTGCTTTGGCCAGGCCGCCCATTTGGCAATGCCGCCTTTACCGTCCAGCGGCTTTCATTGGTCCGCGCGGCCCTGGGGGCAGCGGCCCAACTAAGGCGGGTAGCCACGGCATGCCTTTAATGCCGTGGGTTCTTCGACGGAAACCAATGCCCACGGCACAAAGATCGTGCCGTGGCTACCCCCTCGGTGGTTCAAACCTATCGACGCGCATTGCGGTGCGTGCTACCACCGACTTGCACTTACAGAGGACGCTGGCGCGTCGTCCCCTCCTTATTTATTGAGCCTTGTTGTGGTGCCTGCCGCAGGGGTGAGGCGGCGCCCAGCCCTTACGTCATGGCCAGGATGGCCATGCCACAAATCACTGCGCCAGCTTCAGCACCGCGTTGTTGCGCTCATCTGAGGCGATGATGCGGTAAAACCTCTTCAATTGCGGCGCCTGGCTGACCGGCACGCTCAGCTCCTTCACTTCAAAGGTGCGATGGTAGTGCAGCACATTGCCCTGCACTTCCGATTTCGAGTGATAACTGGCAAAGGGAAAGTCCGCATCGACGGCGGGTGGAAGATCGTCCACCACATAGCCCGTGGGGAGCGCAATCTCATAGTCGTCGACGTCCATCACTGGCGCGGGCAACTCGATGGGATAGCGGCGGGGTTCGGGCGTCTCCAGCACGCCGTCCGATTTGCTGCCCAGCACTCGCGGGCGCACCAGAAGCAGGTTGCCCGCCAGCTTGGCGTAGCTATCAGCCTGGAAGGAGTAATTCCAAACAAAGGGCCGGCTGGTTTCCTGGAGATTGCCAATACTGGCCTTGAGCAGGTGAAAGCTGGATAACGAGTCGGAGAGCAGAACCTCCACCGGCTTGATCTGGTCCGTATTCTTTTGCGCGGACTTGAACATTTCCCGTTGCTCCCAGGCGCGGTCACCCGTGCGAACCTCCTCAATATCGCCTTGAAGCTGCCCTGAAGCGGCGAGCGACAGTTTGCCGGTGCGGTGGATGCCGTTCATCGTCGACGGCTGCTGAGGCAGTTCGACAAGCTCGCCGCCTGCAGGCGTCACCAGCAGGCCGTAGTTGGCCTGCAGATAACCTCCGATTTCGCCAAAGGGCGTTTCCTCATTGGTGGGGTCGAAGAACAGAAGCGTCCCCAGCGTGGGATGCTTCATGGTGGCGATCAGCGAGGGGTCCGTAAGGCCCTCGGGCAGTTTAATCGCCGTAATGACATGGTCGAAATCCAACTCGCTGGCCGGCGTATCCGCCGTCACCGAGCCGCGATAGACATTGATATCCACGTAGTACGATTCCACACCAATTTCCGCGAGCATGGAGCGCAGAAGCGTGGCCTTATCCTTACAATCTCCGTAACGGTGGGCGAAAACCTGGGCGGCCGGGTGGGGCTGGAGCCCGCCAATTCCCAACTCGATCGCCACGTAGCGGATATTCTGCTGCATAAACAGCGCCAGGGCGCGCATCTTGGCCAGCGGCGTCGGCGCCGACGCAGTGAGGGTCGCGACTTCTTCTTTGATCTCGGGAGAAGCGTCCAGCCGGCCCTTGGCCAGCGCGGTTTCCCAATCTCCCACCTGCTTCCAGTTCGGAATTGAATTTTCAGCCGCCCCGCCCGGTGGGAAAAGAGTGATGACCATCCGCCCTTCCACACCGGCCAGGGGCGGCATTTCATTCTCCGGTCGAACCTCTTTCACATCACTGACTGCCCACTGCCACAGACCGCCGCCAGCGTCACGGGCCTTCACCTGGGGATAGTTCGCCCATTCGTCCTTGAACTCCCATCCCTGCGGAAGCGTGAGGGAATAATGACTTTCACGCACGGGAATGGTTCGCTGGAAATCCCAGGTGTCCTGCAAGACCATGGGGCGCGATTCCAGAACATATTCATAGCCGACAATGTTTCCAGGGTCGGCCGCGGGAATCTGCAGGCCCTTGGCGCGCGCGTCGGTTATTAAAATGTCCGATTCTCCCTTCAGGGGGGATACCTCTACAGCATCTTTGTCTGTTACTTCATAATCCTTTCCTGCCGCCGGAATGCACCAGGCGCGGATGCTCGTGACCTTGTCGTTCATCGAGTTGTAGGGGACTGCCACCACACCATAATCGCGCCCTTCCGGCCGCAGAATTTTGTACGCCGCCCGAACCGTGGTCCGGAATTTTTCCGCGGAAAGGACGGTCAAATTTTCATCGTAGTAGAGCACCACCGCGCTGGTCTTTTCATCATGAGCGGGCACGGGCACGCTGGTGAGCGCGTGCATCCAATCCGGCGCCTGATTCTTTGCGGCGAAAATCGGGGTGAAGGCCGCGACACACACCACTGGGACCACTAAGAACTGCGTCAGCCGCCGCCTGATCACCCAGGGGATGGCGGACATTCGACCGATAGGAATGGGACGCATCGAAGACCTCACGAATATGCCCACGAGTGAACCTA
>JASHTY010000045.1 GCA_030040315.1 Terriglobia bacterium
GGCAAAGCAGCGCCGGAAGCGGTCTGAAAGAAAAATGGGCGTGCGGCGGTACGTGCTCGCGGTGATGAACTGAAGCTGGCCAGGACTGTAGACTTGATGGCAGACAGGCACAGAGCGGAGTATACTTCAGCCGTTTTTCAGCGGGAAAGAGTTCCTGCGGAAACGCAGACTCCAAACAGCGGGAGTCTGCGCCAGCCACGAAAATCGAGATTACTCGTTTCGGGATTGCATTTAATTGGCGGGATTAACGCTTCGCAGGCTTGTTTGACGAAACAGACTTACGATGATTCATGAAGTTCAATGCCGGAATGAGACCCAGTACACCTGCGAGCGCGCCTATAAATGTGAAGAAGGGGGAGTGAGCTTGCATGAATGGCACATCTTTAGCAAGGATGGCGGTCCCTGGCGCCCACTTCGCCAACGGCAGCACAAGGAACAATATCCACCAGAAGAACATTCCACCATAAATGATTAGACCTTCGAAGTTCGTGGAGCGAAACCGATACAAGAGAATTGTGGTCATGCAAATTGCAGCCAACAAAAGAACAGATATTCGGAAAAACATGCCAGACATATAAGTCTCGTTTTCACCCAAGCTTTCAGTAATAATCGCCATAAGTGCTAGGACCTGGTCCGGTGACCGCCCCTTAATTGTGACCCGCCTGTCCCAATATTGCATGAAGATTGTGATTTGGGAAATCACGGCGTTTGGCGACTCGTAGTTGTAATAGAGGGAATAGGCGACCGGTGGGGCATACTCAAACGCTGATGCGGAGAAGTTCCTATCAAGTGAGAGAGCCGCTAGTGTTCCCTGGAGGTCCATTCTCTCAAAGACGTTTTCATGATCGGAAGTAGAGTTTGCCACTTTCATAAATTCATGAATCTTGCCAACTAAGCGCGCCAAGTCGGCGTAGGTCATCCTCACGGGGAGAAGCTCGACGCTCCTGCTTACCTCTTGGGGGTGACCTGGCTTGACCCAAGCGCAAGCTATCACAAGAACACAAAACATTAATGACCGTGGAAATTTCATCTAACCATTATATCATTTTAAGATTAGGCAACATTCCCGCTGCAACGAGAGATTTTACCTAACTGAGCAGTTAATCGCCACCGCCGCGAGCTTTTCCCTGTTCTTGACATGAGGCTCAGTCCGGCCATTTCGGGGCTGGCGCAGACTCCTGCTTTTTGGAGTCTGCGTTCCCGGAGGGACAGTGCTCGTCGCAGACCTTAGGCAAGAGAAAGGTGCCTTTGGAAACAGGAAAAGGTTCCTGCGGAAACACAGACTCCAAACGGCAGGAGTCTGCGCCAGCCTGCGAGCAATTTTAGGTGGCCGCTTAATCTCAAGTCAAGAAAAGAGCGGTGGGTGGTGGTTCAGTTTGAATTCTGTAGCGCGGGTGTCCCCACCCGCGACGGGAACACGGGTGGAGACACCCGCGCTGCGCGTGGCTGGCGCGCTGCGGTGGCATGGGCTTCCAGCCCATGTACGCGGCCAGGATGGCCGTGCCACAGCGGGCGGGTCGCCCACGGAAACGCAGACTCCACAAGGCAGGAGTCTGCGCCAGCCGGCAAAATCCCTGTACGCAGTAACGCAGTTGGATGTATAGTTGCCTTACAAAGTCCAATTTATCGTCTTATATGGGTGAGCCCCTCGGCACGTATTCCATTCAACGGAGGAACGCATCATGACTACTCCACGGAAAAGTGCTGTGCAGGTTCTGGTTCTGGCCGTATGCGCGGCCGTGTTTGTTCCCGCGCTTCTTCCTTCCGGGGGACCGGCCAAAGTGGCGGTGGATCCCGGCGTGCGGGGCGGTGCCCCCGGAGCCGGCGGCCCTCTCAACAATCTTACTGCGGACGAAACGACATTCTTCCAGGACGGGGCAACCCGGTTCGCGGAGGTCGAGGTGGTTGCTGGTGGCGCCAACAATGGACTGGGGCTGCGCTTCAACTCCAACCAATGCCTGTCTTGCCATTCCCAGCCGGCTCCGGGCGGATCAAGCCCGGCGCAGAACCCCATCATCGCGGTCGCCACGCTCAGCGGTGCGAAGAACGCCATTCCTTGGTTCATCATCCCCAATGGCCCCATCCGCGAAGCGCGCTTCAAGCGAAATCCCAATGGCACGAACGACGGCGGCGTGCACGACCTTTTCGTCATCAGCGGCCGCACCGACGCCCCGGGATGCAATATCGCTCAGCCTGACTTTCTTCCGGCAGGGAACCCCGCAACCGGTCAGGGCGGGAATTCAAACATCATTTTTCGCATCCCGACGCCGACGTTTGGTGCGGGCCTGATTGAAGCGATCCCCGACTCGGCGATCCTCGCGAACATGCAGGCCAATGCCTCGGAGAAGTCGGAGTTGGGTATCACGGGACACCCTAATGCCCACCTGAGCGGCAACGCCAACCTCAGCGCCAACGATGGAACCATCACCCGCTTCGGGTGGAAGGCCCAAAACAAGTCCCTGATCATGTTTGCGGGCGAGGCCTACAACGTGGAGATGGGAATTTCCAACCAGTTGTTTCCGCAGGAACGCGACGAAACACCCGAATGCCTGTATGTTCCCTCACCCAACGATACTCTGAATTTCACCACAACCACTACGGGCGCCACCAATCCCGCGGTTGTCTCCGATATCGAGGCCTTTGCCAACTTCATGCGCATGCTGGCTCCTCCCGTGCCTGCGCCGAGCACGCCCTCGACCGTGAATGGGCGCGCCGCCTTCATCAAAGTAGGCTGCGCGCACTGCCACACGCCTTCGTTTACCACGGGCAAGAGCATCGCCAGCGGCTCCTCAATCTCACCGTCGGTCTCGATGTCAAATCAGGTGGTGAATCTCTGGTCTGACTTGCTGGTCCACCACATGGGTAAAGCACTGGCGGACGGCATTACGCAGGGTAGCGCCGGTCCTGATGAGTTCCGGTCTGCGCCCCTCTGGGGAGTAGGGCAGCGAGTCTTCTTTCTCCACGACGGCCGAGCCACCGATCTGCTGGAGGCCATTGAGGATCACAAAAGCCCGGGCAGCGAAGCCGATAAGGTCATCGACCGATTCAATCGCCTGAAGGTTCAGGACAAGCAGGACATTCTGAATTTCCTGCGGTCGCTTTAGCCTTAAACTTCAGGAAGTCGCGTCTTAAACTGGTGAAGCGCGCTGGCGGTGCGGCCCGTAATCGCGAAGACGGAGGGGCGTGCCGATTGTTAAAGCAAAAGAGCGGAATGAACCAGGCCCGGGGAACCTTTGAGGTGAGGTTAACACCTCAAAAGCCCGACAATCCTGAAGCCGAGGATGCCAAGTTAGGCCGGATGTCGATTGCCAAGAAACTCTCCGGCGACCTTGAGGGGACAAGCAACGGCGAAATGCTGAGCGCCATGACCGCCGTAAAAGGCTCGGCGGGGTATGTGGGGCTCGAGCGCGTGAGCGGTACACTGCATGGCCGCACCGGGAGCTTCGTGCTTCAGCACACGGGCACCATGACGCGCGGCGCGCCGCAGTTGAGCGTCACGGTGGTGCCGGATTCCGGCGACGGTCAGTTGACGGGCCTCACGGGAACAATGACGATCAAGATCGAGGGCGGGAAACATTTCTACGAGTTCGACTACGCGCTTCCGGAATCCGCTTAAGAATTGAACCCCCTGGAGGCACACATGGAACTGCTGAAGATAAACGATGCCGCGCGTGAGTTGGGAATTAGTTATCCGACCCTCAAACAATGGATCTACCGTCGCAAGATCAAGTCGGTGCGAACGGCCGGCGGCCACCATCGAATTCCTCGGACCGAAATCAGCCGCCTCGCATTCCTTGAAGGATCGCGCCTGCCAGGTGGGAAGGGCGCAATGGAATCAGCAACCGCGTTATCGCACGTCATCAGCGGCCGCAACCAGCTTGTCGGGCGCGTGACCAAGGTTGAAACTGTCGGGCTTCTGGCCAAGGTCGTGCTCGACATCGGCGGCCAATCGATCACCTCGATCATTACTGCCGACGCTTGCCGCGACCTCGGCTTGAAGAAAGGGAAGCCCGCCGCAGCTCTCATCAAGGCAACGGAAGTCATGATTATCGCTCCGGGTTCGTAGACCCACAATCCGGTACTCCTTAAGATCACTTCGCGACAGGTGTAATTCACGCTCAAGTTGCTGGGGCAGAAACCGCTCTGGTAAGTTGCCGGAATTCGAGCCTTGCGCTATGGTTGGAAAGTTCAACAACCTTGCGCGGGCTGTACAATTTCGCGGGCGACGATTCAGGGAGCTTCCATGAGCTGGACAGACGAGCTGGCGCGGGAAATTTCGGGAGTGGTGTTGACCGATGACGCCGCACGGGCTGCGGTGGCCACGGATTTCGGCCGCATCGTGACGCGCAAGCCGCAAGCCGTCGTGCGCCCTGCATCCACCGAAGATGTGCAGCGGGTCGTGAAGTTTGCGGCAAGCAATTCGCTCCACGTTTCGACGCGCGGCGGCGGGCACTCGCAGACCGGGCAGTCGCTTTCCGACCAAATCGTTTTGGACACGACATCGCTTGACCAGGTGATGAGCGTCGCACAGGATTCGGTCACCGTGCAGGGAGGGATCAAATGGCGCGCGCTGGTTGACAACCTTTTGCCGCAGAACCTCTCTCCGCCTGTATTGACGAATAATCTGGATGTGACTGTGGGAGGAACGGTTTCCATGGCCGGGCTGGGCGTGGCCTCCTGGAAATTCGGCACGCAGGCGGATAACTGCTTGGAATTGCTGGTGGTTACAGGCTCCGGGGACATTATACGGTGCTCTGAAAGTGAGAATCGCGAACTTTTTGACACAGTGCGCTGCGGAGCGGGCCAGTTCGGAATCATCACCCAGGCGGTGCTCAAGATTCGCCGGCACGCGCCGCGCTTCCGGAGCTTTTACCTGCTCTACGACGATCTCGCCCGCCTCCTCGACGATTTGAAATCGCTGATGGAAGAGCAGCGTTTCGACTATCTGGAATCATGGTGCGTGCCGTGCCCGCAGGGATTCAAGAAAGTTGGCGGACAGCGGCAGCCGTTCGCGCAATGGTTCTTCCCCTTGCACGCGACCGTGGAAACTCAGGAAGGCGAAGCGCCCGAACCCTTGAGCAAGTTGGGCGGACTGAAGTTTTACAAGCTCATCCACACGGAGGACGGCGAAATCGGCGAGTTCTTCACGCGGCTTGACAACCTGTTTGCGCTTTGGAAGCGCGGAGGCTTCTGGGATTACGCCCATCCCTGGATGGAATGCGTTCTGCCCTGGCAGACCACGCCCATGTACATTTCCCAGGTGCTGGCGAATCTTCCGCCCCAGGCGCTGGTGGGCGGGCACATTCTGCTATGGCCGGCGCTGGGAACGGCCTCGCGCGCGCCGCTGTTCATGCGGCCGCAGGCGGATTTCCTGATGGGCTTCGGAATTCTGCCCGCCGTGCAGCCGCGATTTGTGGATGAAGTGCTCCCCCGCATGAACATGGCCAGCCAGGCCGCCTCGATGATGGGCGGCAAGCGCTATCTCTCCGGCTGGATCAACTTCGATCACGCCGCCTGGAAGGCCCACTACGGGGCGCAATGGGAGACCGTCGTTGCAGCCAAGCGAAAGTATGATCCCCAAGGCATTCTGAATCCCGGCTTCGTGAAATATGAATAGCGCAAACAAGCCATGCTGACCTTGCAACCCATCGGAATCGTTCACAGCCCTTACCAGGATACAGCCCAAGTTCCCAAGGGCCTGGGCGCGGTTCATCAGGCCGAGGGCGTGCTGGAAATCTTTGCGCAGTTTGAAGCCGGACTTACCGACATCGAAGGTTTCTCGCACCTTTACGTCCTGTGGGTGTTCGACCGCGCGGGTGGTTGTGAACTGATCGGCACGCCGCCCAGCGATAACCGCCCGCACGGCGTCTTTGCCACCCGCTCGCCGCGGCGGCCCAATCCGATTGGGTTGACGGTCGTCACGCTCCTCCGGCGCGATGGCTGCAATCTCCACGTAGGCGGAGTTGATATGCTCGACGGCACGCCGATCGTTGATATCAAGCCCTACCTCTCGAGCGTCCCACCCGAGGAGTTGCGTCGCGGCTGGCTTGCCGAAGCCGAAGCACGCCGCAAACATTGATTGCCAATGAGGTGACACAAAGATGAAGAAAACAGGGAAGCGGGTAACTCGCCGCGAATTCATCGGCGCCGGCGGAATCCTTGCGGGTAGTCTCTCGGCGGCCAGTTTCCCCTTGGCCCAGAGCCGCGATCGTGAACCGGCACAAGGAAACGCCTGGTACGTTTCAAACCGCCGCCCTCTCCAGCCATCGGCCTTCGTGCATTTGCCATTGGGCGCCGTCAAGCCGCGCGGATGGCTGCTTCGGCAACTTCAGATACAAGCCATGGGTCTTACGGGATTCGTCTACAGCGAATTCGATGCGCCCACGTGGAGCTCGACGAACTATGAGGAAGGCGTCGTGGCACTGGCCTTCGTTCTGGATGACGATCGCCTAAAGCACCTGGCGAAAGGCTTTGTCGACCGATTTCTGAGCGAACCGGGCGATATGCTCAGCTTTAATACCCAACACGGGCTGAGATATCTCATCGAGTACTACGAGGCAACAGGCGACCGACGCATCCTTGACTGGATGGGGGCCTACTTCCGTAGAAACGCGACAACCGCACCGAAGCCCCTTACGGGCGCCCCTGACGGGAACTGGGGCGCCCACCGCGCAGGAGAAAATCTCAGAGCCGCTTACTGGCTCTACAATCAAACCGGCAGGAAAGACATCCTGGAGATCATCGCACGCAACTACACTGCCTATACAGAGGGCATTGCCGATCGGTTTTTGGCCTTCCCGCTGCAGGCGGACTCTCGCTGGTTGAGCGACAGCCTGGCGCCAGGGCTGGCGCGCGATAAGATTCCCTCCAGTCACGCTGTGGACTTGTGCCAGATGATCAAGTATCCCGGCATGTTTTATGAGCAAACCGGTGAGAGCAAGTACAAAGCCGCGGTGTTCGAAGGCATCGAGCGGATGGACAAGTCCTTCGGCCAAGTCGGTGGCCGCATTACCGGGCACGAGCATGTGGGTGCATTCGACCGTGGGCGCGAGCCCACTAATGGCACGGAGCTTTGCAGCGTGATGGAGTACATGAACTCGCTGGAGAGGCTAATTGAAGTCTTCGGCGAAGTCAGCCTGGCCGATCGGCTGGAACTGCTGGCGTTCAACTCGCAGCCCGGCACCATGACTCCCGACATGTGGGCGCATCAATACGACCAGCAAGCCAATCAAGTGCTGGTCAGCAGAGTCAAACGAGTTTTTGACAACGATCCCGATGCCAACATCTACGGCCTTAACCCTCACTTCCCCTGCTGCCTTGCCAATCTGCACCAGGGCTGGCCGCGCCTGGTCGAAAACATGTGGATGGCGACGCTGGACAATGGCCTTGCCGCAGTCACGTACGGACCGAGCAGCGTTACCGCCAAAGTGGGCGCACAGGGTCAGGAAGTCACGATCCTGCAGGACTCCGAATACCCGTTTGACGGAACGATCAAGTTGCAATTCAAGGTGGCCGAGCCAACGCCCTTCCCTCTCTATCTTCGCATCCCCGGGTGGGCGACTCAGGCCACGGTGATTGCCGGGGGCGAAAAGCTACCGGCTGAAGCCGGCCATTTCTTCAAGGTCTCCCGCACCTGGCAAAATGACGAAGTGTTGGAACTATCCATCCCCATGCCGGTGCGAGTGGAAACGCGTTTCAACAACGCCGTAGCGGTTCTGCGCGGGCCTCTCTATTTCTCATTGCGAATCGGGCAGAGATGTGAGCTGCTCAACTGGCGAAGAGATCCGGGGACGGACAGGGTGAGTTTCCCTGTGGCGGATCGTGAAATTCGCCCCACCACGCCGTGGAACTTCGCCCTGGCCATAGACCGCGACCACATCGAGCGGAGCATCCAAGTTGAGCGGCACGAGGTCGGCGAGTTTCCTTTTGCCAGCAACGGGGAACCGCTGTTCGCGCGGACGAACAATTCGGAGGATGCGCATTGGAAGGCCAGCTATACCGATGCGAACGGCGTAAAGCAAGCCATCGGATTCCATCGCATCGGTTATTCCAAGCCCGAACCCGTCGTGCTTACGGTTCGCGGGCGAAGACTTCCCCAATGGGGCATGGACAAACTCCTGGGGGCCAGCATTGACGTCCCGACCAGCGCCGCAAACGCGCCCGAAAGCCCCGTTACCAGCAACGAACCTGAGGAAGTGCTGGAATTGATCCCCTACGGATGCTCTCGGTTGCGCATCTCAGAGTTTCCGGTTTTGAGCTAGAGATCCGGATTATCTGCATTTCTCCGCGGCAAAAAGTCGTAGAGTTTCTGAAATGCGAAACTATGCGCTACACCGCCTTGCGCGGGGCGGTTTGGAGTGTACGTCGGCTGACGGACGGCCAAACTTCAAGGCAGGTTTCAACTGGATTCAACATACGGGGCAGGTAACCTTTCGCCGGTTGGTAACGTCAAACTGGCCTGCGGGCAGAGCTATTTTTTGAGCGCCGCTGTATGCGGATGTATCGGCACAGTCGAACTGCGAAAGTCCTTGTCTGGGCAATTGTCATCGCGCTGGAGGCAGGCGCGCTCGCGTGCGTCAAGAAAAAGTCTGCGGAGCCGGCAAGCTCCACTTCCGGCTCGCCCGCCATCTCAAACATTAACGGCGCCACCTCGCCCACCAGCGCTGTCGGCCAATTCATTGAAATCAACGGATCGAATTTCCAGACGAGCAGCGCCACCGTGAACTTCACGCAGGGCAGCATCGTGGCCACGGCTACTCCGATCAGCGGCCAGGCTGCGGATTCGAGCCTGGTGGTGGCGGTGCCCTCCGGCGACAGCTCGAGCCAGTTCAGCGTGCCCGGAACCGTCACGGTGACAGTAGAGAGCAACGGAGTGACGACCGGCGGCATATCATTGGCCATAACCGCGGCGCCGTCGTTTGATATCGGTGCGACCACCTGGACTACCACCAATCCTCTCCCCGTTGCTCTCACCGGTCTTCGTGCCGTGGGCGTGCCAGGAGCGGGTAACAGCGCATACGTCGTGGTTTCGGGAGGCTCGACCGGAAGCCTCAACACCTCGGAGGTGTACACGAATACGCTGGCTTCGGACGGCACGGTGGGCTCAAGCTGGACTACGATCACGGACGACCAGCTTCCAGAAGCCATTGCTTTCCATGGCATGGTGGAGGCCGACGATTCCAACTCACCCGCCCCGGCAGGCACCAGTTACATTTACGTCTTCGGCGGGCAACCGATATTTGGCAGTGGGCCAACTGGAACTTCCAACGTGTATATGGCCAGCGTCGATACGTCGAACGGCACGGTAGGATCGTGGACGCTGCTCAGCAACTCGCTGCCGCAGCCATTGGTGGCCCCCGCCGTGACTCTTTTCCACGGCTGGATCTACGTTGTGGGAGGACTGCTTTCCACCGGTAGCCCCTCCACGGCCGTCTATACGGCCCAAGTCAACTCCAATGGCACCCTGGGGACGTGGGTGACATCTGACAGTCCCTATCCGCTGGCAATTTCGTTTGCCACATCGTTCGGTTACGGGGGCATGCTCTTCGTTCTGAACGGCAACACGGCCAGCGCCAGCGATCCCAATGCCGTGACCGGCTTGACCGCCACCGGCTCCGTGTACTACGCCCGCGTGATCGCGGGTTCGGTACAAGCTTGGAGCGAGAGTTCCGACGCGACTCTGGCCGCACGGGTGAAGCACAACACCTGGAACGCTTTTGGACAATTATTGAACGGAGAAGGAATTTATTCCGGATCCCTGGAATTCGAGTGGACTACTTTGAATTCCGCAGGCTTGCCGGGCGGCTGGACCGGGCTCACCAATCCGCCCCGCGCATACATTTATAACGCCGCTTCGTTCGTCAGCCCCCTGCTGAGTCCGTCGGGCACACCCCGTTTTCTACTGCTGGGAGGCGAAACGGTGGCCGGCGCGGTCAGTGATGTCGTTTACTATAACAACGCACCGTGACAGGAATGTCCAGTCCGGTGAGGCTGCTGTACGCTCAAGACTCAGGCCGTGCGCGAGCAAAATTTCCAGTTGACATCCCAGCACCGGCGTTTTATCCTGATTGTGAAATTTATGGTAGGTAACCTCCAACCCGGCATGGCCATGTGTTGTTGCTGTATCTGTTGTACGGCGACAGTGCCGGCGTGTGGGGGATTTGCTACCTAGTTCGATAAATCAAGCGGCCTAAACCAAACCCACCGTCGGAACTGAATCCGGCAGTGGGTTTTTTGTTTTTGGAGCGAACAGGTTAATGAAGGTTTCGAATACACAGTGGAAGGCAGAACTTGCCGGCAAAATGCCGCCTGAGCTGGCCCATGAGATTGATAATTACGAGACCTATTTGGGCCTGAGGAAGCAGGGCAAGATTGACGAGCGCGTGCTGGCGGAAACGCGTCTGCGCCGCGGGGTTTACGGCCAGCGCTATGACAACGGCAAACGGCACGACGGAAAGCGCGTGCAGGAGTTCGAATATCCCTCCGACCGCCTGACCAAGGGCCCCAACACGCTTTGGGACGCGCCGGGCATGCAGCGCGTCAAAATTCCCGCCGGCGGACTGAACGCCTCGCAGCTTGAAACCCTGGCCGAGCTTTCCGAGGAATACTCCGACGGCATCGCCCACATCACCACCCGCCAGGACGTCCAACTCCACTACGTGCATATTGACGATACACCGACCATCATGCGGCGCCTGGGCTCCGCCCGAATCACCACGCGCGAGGCCTGCGGCAATTCGGTGCGGAACGTCACCGCTTGCCCGTTCGCGGGCGTTTGCCGGGACGAGGTTTTTGACGT
>JASHTY010000373.1 GCA_030040315.1 Terriglobia bacterium
ACCAACTCAGATTGGACCAGGAAGTATTACAGCGAGGAAGCGCAGGCCAAGGTGGAGGCGCGCAAGCCCCTGTGGTCGCCGGAATTGCAGGAGCGCGTCAGCCGGGAGTGGGCTCAGCTCTTTAAGGACGTTGAAGCCGCGCTGGGCGAAGATCCGGCCGGGGAGAAGGCGCAAGCCCTGGCCGCCCGCTGGAAGAAACTGGTGGGAGAGTTCACCGGCGGCGACCCGGAGATCCAGAAAGGTCTGAACAAGATGTGGTCCGACCGGGCCAACTGGCCGCAGGGCCCGCAGCAGAGCTTTCAGATGAAGCCGGAGGTTCAGACCTTCATCTTGAAGGCCATGAACTGCAAGGGCAGCTAATACCTCAATTCCGCGTCCCTGGACCTTCGCTTATCTTTGCGAATGACCCCTCGACACTCGGCAGGGGTCTGGTATCATCCGCAGATGCCGCTCTCTTGGAACGAGATCCGCCATCGCGCCATCGCCTTTTCTAAGGACTGGACTGGTGTCCAACGGGAACAAGCCGAGAAGCAAACCTTTTGGAACGAGTTCTTCAACGTTTTCGGCGTGCCGCGCCGGGCTGTCGCCAGCTTTGAGGAGCCCGTCAAGAAAATTTCCGGTGATTACGGCTACATCGACCTGCTCTGGCCGGGCAAGGTGCTGGTCGAGCACAAGAGCCGCGGCAAAGACCTGAGCAAAGGCGAGTCGCAGGCGTTCCGCTATATTCAGGACCTCACGCGCGAGGGACGCACAGACGAAATTCCGCGCTACGTTATCGTTTCCGACTTTGGCCGCATCGCCCTGCACGACCTGGAGCCTGAGGAGCAGCGCAACCTTCCGCTTTTCTACAAATGGCGTGTGGCGACGATCGAGTTCCCGCTTGCCGACTTCCACAAGCACATCCACGCATTTGCCTTTATCCCCGGCTACAGGCAGCACAAATTCGAGGAGCAGGACCCCATCAACATTCAAGCCGTTGAAATCATGGGCCGCCTTCATGACGCGCTGGAGGCGGGCGGCTACTCGGGGCATCAGCTCGAACGCTTCCTGGTTCGCATCCTTTTTTGCCTGTTCAGCGAAGACACCGGCATCTTTGAACCGGAATCATTCAAGCTGTACCTGTTGAACCGCACGGCCCAAGACGGCTCCGACCTTGGCCTGCACCTCGCGCGCCTTTTCGACGTTCTGGACACGCCGCCTGACAAACGCCAGAAAAACCTCGACGAAACTCTGGCGGCGTTCCCCTACGTCAACGGCGCCCTTTTCGAGGAAAACCTGGGCTTTGCCGATTTCAACAGCGACATGCGGAATGCGCTCTTGGCCTGCACCCACTTTGACTGGTCGCGTATTTCACCTGCCATTTTCGGCTCCCTCTTTCAGTCCGTGATGGACCCCAAGGAACGGCGGCAAATCGGCGGCCACTATACCAACGAGCGAGACATTCTAAAACTCATCCGCTCGCTCTTCCTCGATGACCTGCGCGCGGAATTTGAGCGAGCCAAAGGCCGCCGGACCGAATTAAAGCGCTTCCATCAAAAGCTCGCCGGATTGCGATTTCTTGATCCCGCTTGCGGCTGCGGCAACTTCCTTGTCATCACCTACCGCGAGTTGCGTTTGATCGAGATTGAAATTCTTAAATTGCTCTATCGGCATGAGATGCAGGGCTCAGGCATGCTCCCCCTATCCCTGATTGATGTGGACGGTTTCTACGGTATCGAAATCAGCGAATGGCCCGTGAGAATCGCCGAAGTGGCCATGTGGCTCATGGACCACCAGATGAACAATCGCCTGTCGGAAGCCTTCGGCGAATATTTCGTTCGCATCCCTCTCAAGAAATCCCCTACTATCGTCTGCGACAACGCACTCCGCCACGACTGGTTGGAAGTCCTGCCGCACGGGAAATGCAGCTACGTCCTCGGGAACCCACCGTTTGTGGGGAAGCACTTAATGACTCCTGGGCAAGAGCAGGATATGGAAATTGCCTGGGGTGAGACCGAAGGAGTTGGCGTCCTCGATTATGTGACTGGTTGGTATCGAAAAGCGGCGGAGTACATCCGGCGCACTCGCATCGAGGTCGGATTTGTTTCCACGAACTCGATCAGCCAAGGAGAACAAGCGGGCGCGCTTTGGAATCCATTGTTCCAGCGGTTCGGGTTGAAGATCCACTTCGCCCACCGCACATTCCCATGGGAAAGCGAGGCTCGCGGGAAAGCCCACGTCCATGTAGTTATAATCGGCTTTGGGGCATTCGACACAGCAAACAAACACATTTACGACTACGAGTCCGATGGCGAGAATGTCACCGCCACGACTGCCCGCAATATCAGTCCCTACCTTACTGAAGGCTCGGACACTGCCGTCATATCCCGCCCTAAACCAATTTGCCCCGTTCCTGAAATCATATACGGCAGCAAACCAGTGGACGGAGGAAATCTCATCCTCTCTGATGAAGAAAGGACAAACTTCCTCCGCGAGAGTCCAGAAGCTGCAAAGTTTATTCGACCGTTTATCGGCTCTGACGAGTTTATCAACGGTATCCCACGCTGGTGTCTCTGGCTGGTAGATGCGACCCCCCAAGACCTGCGTCCTATCGATGGCATCATGAATCGCCTTGAACGTGTAAGGACGTTCAGACTCGCAAGCAAGAAAAAGCCAACCCAAGAGAAGGCTGCTTCACCTGCGCTGTTTGCTGAAATCAGGCAGCCATTGAGCGATTATTTACTGATCCCATCAGTCTCCTCAGAAACGCGCAAGTACGTCCCCATGGCTTTCATCTCAAGGGTGGTCATAGCGAATAACCTCGTCATGTTCGTACCCAACGCAACGAACTTCCATTTCGGCATTCTCTCCTCAGCGATGCACATGGCCTGGATGCGACAAGTTTGTGGGCGGTTGAAGTCGGATTACCGCTACTCAAACAAACTCGTCTACAACAACTTCCCGTGGCCCGAAGCCCCGAGCGCCAAACAACGTGCTGCGGTGGAAGCCGCAGCACAGGCGGTGTTGGACGCGCGGAAGGAATTTCCGAACGCCACGTTGGCCGACCTTTACGACCCCGTGGCGATGCCCCCGGCGCTTGTCAAAGCTCACGCCGGCCTCGACCGCGCTGTCGACCGCTGTTACCGTTCCCAGCCGTTTGAAAACGACCGGCAACGCGTCGAATACTTGTTCGCGCTGTACGAAAGATTGACTGCTCCCCTCATTCCCCCTGCAAAGAAGTTACGGAAGAACCTTTGGAAGCGCGAAGATGGCGACAAAGAGGAGACGAAACGGGCATAGCCGGAGGGCCACGCCGGCCCCTCGCTCGTGGTATCCTTAGGGTGTGCAGTGCTCTGAAAGCCCGGTGTGAGGTGAAGCAATGACGACGCATCGAATCCAAATCGATCCTGCCGTAATGATGGGCAAGCCCGTGATCCAGGGTACGCGCATCACGGTGGAGTTGATTCTGCGCAAGCTTGCCGAGGGAGCTACGGAAGCGGAACTCCTGGAGGATTATCCTCACCTCGCGCCCGAGGACATCCGGGCGGCGATTGCCTACGGCGCGGCGAGCGTGGCCCATAAGGAAACGGCATGTCCTGGTAGTGAACCCTAACTGATTGCCGCTACTTGGGCTGCGGCTCCACCCGACCCAAAGCCTCGTCGGTGGCCAGTTCGAGTTCTGCGCATTCTTCTTCGGTCAAGTCCCGGATTTTCGTTTGGAGAGCCGCCTTGGGAATTGCCCGCAATTGGAATGCCAAGGCCACGGAAGGTTCGCGCAGTCCGTCCACGGAAGCGTTAATGAGAGCGGTGC
>JASHTY010000374.1 GCA_030040315.1 Terriglobia bacterium
GTCTTGATTTGGCCGGTACCCAGCCCCACCGTAAAGTCCGCAATGAACGCATCCTCCGTTTCGCCCGAGCGGTGCGACACGACGGAGGTATATCCGTGGCGCCGGCCCAGCTCGATGGCGCGAATCGTCTCCGTCACCGTACCAATCTGGTTCAGCTTGATCAGAATGGAATTGGCCACGCCCTTCTTGATGCCGCGCTGCAGGCGCTCCGTATTGGTGACGAAAATGTCGTCGCCCACCAGTTGAATCTTGCTGCCCAATTCCTTGGTGAGGATCGCCCAGCCTTCCCAATCGTCCTGCGCCAGGCCATCCTCAAGGCTCACGATGGGATATTGGCGCACCCAATCGGCGTATAACTTCACCATTTCCTCAGACGACTTCTTTGATTGGTCGGATTTGAAAAACAGATACTTACCGTCGTCCCGATACATCTCGCTTGAGGCGGGGTCAAGGGCAATCGCAATGTCGTGTCCCGGCGAGTATCCCGCTTTGGTAATGGCTTCCAGCAGCACCTCAACGGCCTCAACGTTGGATTTCAGGCTCGGCGCAAATCCCCCTTCGTCGCCCACGGAGGTGTTGTAACCGCGATCCTTCAGCACTTTCTTCAGCGTGTGGAAAGCTTCCGCACACATGCGCAGCGCCTGGGCGAAGTTCTTCGCGCCCACCGGCATGATCATGAATTCCTGGAAGTCCACCGTGTTATCCGCGTGCACGCCGCCGTTCAGGACATTCATCATGGGCACTGGAAGCACGCGCGCCTGAAGTCCGCCGAGATAGCGATAGAGCGGCACGCCCGCCGACGCTGCCGAGGCCCGGCACGCCGCCATGGACACGGCCAGAATAGCGTTCGCACCCAGCCGGCCCTTGTTGGGCGTGCCATCTAGCGCGATCATGCGCTCATCGATTTCGGTCTGATGGGCGGCATCGCGGCCCTTCAGGTCGGCGGCGATGGCGGAGTTGATGTTGTTGACGGCCTGCAACACTCCTTTGCCCAGGTAGCGGCGCTTGTCGTTGTCGCGCAATTCCACCGCCTCGTGCTCTCCCGTCGATGCTCCGGAGGGCACTGCGGCGCGGCCGAACGAGCCGTCGCTCAGATGCACATCTGCTTCTACGGTGGGGTTGCCGCGCGAATCCAGAATTTCCCTTCCACGTATCCGATCGATCTGCGCCATGCTGATGATTCCTTAGAATGAATTTAAAGCGGGGAATTGTAACACAGCGGCAGGGCTGAGAGATTCATCAAACCATTGCACGCGAAGGCAGGTGCCAAATCCATGGCGGACAAATTGGCTCAGGAAAGTTTTTTCCGCAGCGTAACCACGTTCTTTCCGCCGACGCGTTGATAGTTGATGCTGGTCATGATCTGGCGAACCAGGTAAATCCCCAGTCCGCCCTCCTTGCGTTCTTCCAGCGGCGCGTCGAGATCCGGCTCGGGGTATTCGGTGGGGTTGAATTCCTTTCCATCATCTTCGATGCGCGCCACAAACTCGCGGCTGTCCAGGGCGACCTGCACCGTGAAATTGTGCTCCTCGCCTTGCGGGTAGGCGTGCTTCGCCACGTTGATAATTATTTCATCCAGCGCAAGGTTCAGGTCGTATTCGACATCGGGAGGAATGGACATCTGCTGGCAGAGCTCGGAGACATAAGTCATCACTCGTTCGAGTTCCGAAGCGTCGTTCTTCAGAACCAGCGTGGCTTGCTCGGTCATCATGCCCCCGCAGCATGAAAGTCCGGGCTCCCTGAGCGAGGGAAACGCCCGAAAAATCCAGTCCGGCGAAAACCGCGGTTGCAGACCTCCGAGTAGTGGCGTTGTCCGTCCGGCCGCCCCCGCGCCGCCGCACACCTTTATACTACACCCAAGTTGCCCAGCGGAAGCCCTTCTAAATCCTGTTAACCAACCTTGCGCCTTGGCGTTATAGAGGATGAAGAGCGGTCATACAACGCCGTGTTTGCAGGCGAAACGCGCGACAAGGCGGGAGGAACAGCGATGAATACCAATGCCAGAAAGTGCGCCCCCTATTGGGCGATGATTCTGATCGGAATAGCGGGATTCATGGTGAACCTCTCACCTTCGCGGATGTACGCGCAGAAGCCCGCCGCGGCGGTCGCGCCTTCAGACCAGGATATCGACGCCCAGCGCGGCGCGTTCGACCGCTTTCTCGATTCGCATCCTGAAATTGAGGGAGACATAATCAGCTATCCGCCCGCCGTGAACGACCCGAAATACGTTCGTGAACATCCGGAACTTCAGACATTCCTCGAAAACCACCCGCTGGTGAAGGCCGATCCCCGCGCCTTCCTGAGCTCGGGAGCCTGGAGGGAGCGATTCCGCGGGCCCAGCAATTCCCGGGCGGATTTGTTCCTCAGCTATCTGGTTCCCATGACCGTGTTTCTTTGTGCGTTACTCGCGGCACTCTCGGTTTTCCGAACGTTGATTGAAAACCGCCGATGGACCCGCAGCATGAAGGTTCACGAAGAGGTCCACGCCAAGCTGATTGAGAAGTTTGCATCCGGCCAGGACTTCAGCGCGTATCTGCAATCGGAAGCGGGCCGCCGCCTGCTCGAATGGTCTCCGCCTGCGTTCGACCTGTCTGCAGGCAACGTGCCGAACGCCGTCAATCGCATCATCTGGTCGGTACAGGCGGGATTCGTTCTGTTTCCAGTCGGCGTCGGCTTGCTGATGCTCCGTGGTCAGCTTGACGCGCACGCCACGCCGCCGCTGGTGGTCTTCGGAACCCTGGGTATGACTCTGGGGATTGGCTTCGCCCTTTCGGCGTTAGTTTCCTATGTAATTTCCCGCCACCTGGGATTGGTAGGTGCGAAAAGCCAATCGCTCACGGTGACTCAGAATCAGCGTCAGGCCGGTTGATTGCCTTTGCCTTGCGGCCGCTTTTGATGGCAGAATTCACTTATGTCGATCCGGGAATTCACGGTGACGGAACTCGAAAGTTCAAAGCTCGGGACGGAAGCGGCCGAACAAGCTTTCCACATGGACGAGCAAACTTTCCGGGTTTTCTACGAAGCCACGGCGCGGCCGTTATGGTCCTATCTCGCGCGGGTTCTGGGTTCGCGGTCTCTTGCTGACGACCTGGTTCAGGAAAGTTATTTTCGATTTCTCCGCGCGGAACTGAAATCGAATGACGAGGGGTACCAGAAAGCCTATCTTTTCCGCATTGCCACAAATCTGGCCCGCGACCATTGGCGCCGCTCGCCGGCTCATGAGAATTATGAACCTTTGGATCCCGATCAGCTACACGCCAACGATCGCACTGCCGACCGCGTGCAGCAACGCTCCGACCTGAATCGCGCCCTGGGGCGCCTGAAGCCGCGCGAGCGCGAGCTGCTGTGGCTCGCCTATGCCGAGGGCGCAAGCCACAAGGAAATTGCCGAAGTCGTGGGCCTGCGGGCGGCCAGTGTTCGCCTTCTGCTGTTCCGCGCCCGCCAGAAGCTGATGAAGATGATGCGGCGGCCCAGCCGGGCAGTCATGAACCACGCCGGGCAGGAGCAGCATGGGTAAGAAGATGAGTGAGCGCATGAACCTGAAGCACTGCGAGCGCGAGCAGGAAGTGGTGGACGCGCTGACGTCCGGCCGATGGGCCACCGCCTGGGGCGAAGACATTCGCCGGCACGCGGAAGTCTGCACGGCCTGCGCGGAAGTGGCATTCGTCACTCAGGAATTCCGGCGTGAAGCGGATGCGGAGCTTCTGCAAGCGGCCCTGCCGTCCGCCGGCCTGGTGTGGTGGAAGGCCCAGCGCGCCGCGCGCCGCGCCGCGGAAGAACGCGCCGCTGAACCCATCCGATTCGTTGAGCGCGCGACTTTTGCTCTTGTGGCCCTGGCATTGCTTGGGCTGGCCGCATGGAATTGGAATTTCATCGCGGGCTGGATTCGCCATGCGGGCGAACTGGCGATCCTGCCCAGCCTGGGCTTCACTCCTGCGATACTGCTGGTCGCAACCGTGGCCGTGTTCCTCTCCGTCATGGCGCTCGCCGCCTACGTCGGATGGCGTGAAGACTAACCCCATCGTGGCACGGGCATCCTGCCCGTGATCACCGCCCTTGCGCGTATTGTCCCCACCCTTGCTTTCAGCATATAATTTCTTTCTGGCTGCATCGAAGTCATCATTCCTTCCTGCCATGTATTTGCTTTACAGCATCCTCTTCACGATAGGTGCGATACTGACCGCGCCCTATTATCTGCTGCGGCCGGGGCGGGGGCGGGGGAGCCGCTACTGGTCGGAGCGCCTTGGAAAAATTCCCTTTCAGGAATCCGCGCCCGGGGCGATCTGGGTACACGCCGTTTCGCTTGGAGAAACGCTGGCGGTGGCGGGATTGGTCCAGAAGATTCAGCGGAGATATCCCGACCGCCGGATTTACCTGAGCCACGTAACGCCGGCTGGGCGCGAGGCCGGAGAAAAGCGCCTGCCATCCGTTGCCGGCCGTTTCTTTCTTCCTTTCGATTGGCGATGGACAGTTCGCCGGGCGCTGGCGCGCATCCGGCCGTCATTACTCGTGGTCGTTGAAACCGAACTCTGGCCGAATCTGCTTCGCGCCGCACGGGAAGGGGGGGCGCGCGTGGTAATGGTGAACGCGCGCTTGTCCACGCGCTCACTCAAGGGCTATCGGCTGGTGCGGCCGTTCCTGCGGCGCGTGCTGGCGGGAATAGACGAAATCTGCGCGCAGACGGAGGAGGACGCCGAGCGTTTCCGCCAGCTTGATGCGCCTTCCGACCGCGTGCGCGTGAAAGGCAATTTGAAGTTTGACGCTCAGCCGCCCCAACCCGGCGAATTTGCCCGCGCGCTCAAGTCTGCGCTCCGGCAAACTGACCGCTCACCGGTCTTTGTAGCGGCCAGCACCATGCCCGGCGAGGAACCGTTGGTGCTCAAAGCGTGGGACGCCATCCGCCAGCGCCGTCCCAAGTCGCTGCTGATCCTTGCCCCGCGCCATCCCGCCCGCGTTGACGAGCTGGCCGCGCGAATGATTCGCGAGCTGCGAGTCTTCGTGCGCCGCACTGCACTTCCCTCGGATGAACCTACGCTCGCTGGGCAATTGCAATCGAAACCCATGATGATCCTCGACACCGTCGGCGAGCTGGCGGGAATTTTCGAAGTGGCGGACGTCGTCTTCATCGGCGGAAGCCTGGTTCCCACCGGCGGACACAACCTGCTGGAGCCGGCGTACTGGTCAAAGCCCATCATTATCGGGCCGCACATGGAAAACTTCCGTGACATCGCCCGGCGCTTCCTCGCTGCCGGAGCGGTGATTCAGGTGACCTCTCCGGAAGAACTCGCCTGGACCGTCCTGCGGCTCGAGGATCCCGCCGAACGTGAGCGGCTGGGCGCGGCGGCTCGCAAGGTTCTGGATGAGAATTCCGGCGCCACGATGCGCACGCTCGACGCGCTTCAGAAATTTCTGGAACCTGGCGCGCACGCCCAGGCGGCTCCCCTACGCGAGGTGACGTGAGCGCGCTCCTGCGGCCATTCAGCCTGGCATTTGGACTTGGCGTGGCCTTTCGCCATGCCGCCCATCGCCATGGCTGGCTTAAGACGCGCCGTCTGTCACAACCGGTGGTGAGCGTCGGAAACCTGACCGTGGGCGGCACCGGCAAGACTCCGTTGGTGGAATACATCGCCAGATTGCTCTTGCCGCATGGCCGCAAGCCCGCAATCCTTACGCGTGGATATGGCCGCAGCAGCAAAGATGCGATGATTCTTCTTCCGCCGGGCACCGGCCGCCGCGCCGATCCTCGTGAGGTCGGCGATGAACCGGCCCTGCTGGCCCGCGCCATCCCTGAAGTTCCCATCGTCATCTGCGCTGATCGTTATCGGGGCGGCGAGGCGGCGGAAAGACATTTTCAGGCGGATGCACACGTTCTCGACGACGGATTCCAACACCTTGCCCTTGCCCGCGATTTGGACGTGCTGGCGCTCGACTCCACACAACCGCTTTCCGATCGCAACCTCCTGCCGGCAGGCCGCCAGCGCGAGCCCCTTTCGGCGATTCGCCGCGCGCAAATTGTGGTGTTAACGCGTACGGATTCCGCCGACGCCGCGCACCTGGAAGAATTGGTAAAGGCGGTCCATCCCACAGCTCGAATCTTCCGCAGTCAGACGAAGTTGCTGGGCTGGACAGATGCGCTGAGCGGCCACGCCGTTTCGATGGAATCCATCCGTGGGCAGAACGTGGCTGCGTTTTGCGCGCTCGGCAACCCCCAGGCGTTTTTCGCCGACCTTCGCCGCTGGGGATTTAACCTGGTGGCGGAAGATGCATTTCCCGACCACCACGTATACACTGGCGAAGAGATTGAGCGGCTGGCGGCCAGTGCCCGCGCGCACGGCGCCGAAGCTTTGCTTACAACGCAGAAGGACGCGATAAAGTTTTCGCCAGGTTGGACGGTGCAGCCGGCCATTCTGGCGTGCGCGATTGAGATGCACATCCCGGACGCCGGGGAATTCGAAAGCACCGTATTGAGCTACCTCGAGAAGGCCAATCGATGACGGCTCCCGCTCGTTTTGCCAATATTCAGCGCATTCTGGTGCGGGCCACGAATTGGGTGGGCGACGCGGTGATGTCGCTGCCGGCTCTGGAAGCCCTGCGCGCGCGTTTTCCACGCGCTGAAATCGTCCTGCTCTCCAAATCTTCGGTCAGTGAAGTCTATTGGTATCATCCCGCCGTAAATCGCCAGATCATCTACAAGCCGGCAAGCGAGCATCGCGGCGTGCGGGGATTTGCCCGGCTGATCACCGAGTTGCGCGCGGAGCATTTTGACGCCGCGGTGCTGTTCCAAAACGCCTTTCAAGCCGCGTGGATTGCCTGGCGGGCGCACATTCCGCTGCGAATCGGATATGCGACGGACGGCCGCGGCCTGCTGCTGCACGACGCCATTCAGCCGCCCCTGCCCGCAGCCTACGGGCATCAGGTGAACTATTACCTGCAGCTCCTTTTTCGCGCCGGCCTGACCCCAAAGCCCCAGCCGGTGGAGGAGATCCGTCTGCGCGTGAGCGAGTCAGAAGGAAGCTGGGCTGAAAGGAAAATCGAAATGCTAGGCCTAAGCGGCCCGCGATTTATAGTGGGCGTGGCGCCCGGTGCAGCCTTCGGTCCCGCCAAGCGCTGGCCGCCCGAGCGATTCGCCGGCCTGGCCGACCGCCTGATTGGTGCGCTGAATGCCGATGTGCTAATCTTCGGTTCCGCCGAGGAGCGGCCCCTTGCGGAGGATATTGCCAGCGCCATGAAGCATACGCCCGTTATTGCCGCGGGTGAAACTTCTCTGCGGCAACTGCTCGCGCTGATGGCCCGGTGCCGATTGATGGTGACCAATGATTCCGGGTCAATGCACCTGGCGGCGGGGATGGGCGTGCC
>JASHTY010000375.1 GCA_030040315.1 Terriglobia bacterium
AGCGTGGCTTCCGAAGTCAGCTTCTGCGCGAAGCTCGACCGGTCGCTGTTCACTTCCTCCACGGTCAATGTGCCCAGAATCGAGCGCAGGTGGCCCTCCAGCGTCTGGAAGATGACTTTTTGAATCGTATCCGGAGTCATGCCCAGGAAGCGCTCGGCCGCCGCGGAGAGCGACATGTCATCACCCTTGATTTTCACGTTGGCGACGGCTTTAACCGAAATTGGCACGCCCTTGAGCGTGTAAGCGCGCTTGATTTCGAGAGGAATGGTGAAGACGTTGAGCGAGAGATAATCGACCTGTTCGAGCAGCGGCCAGCGAAAGGCCGCACCGCCGCGCACCATGCGATAGCCCACCACGCGCCCGTCGGCCAGCTTGCGCTGGCGGCCGCTGAAGATGGCCACAGCATTGGGCGGCACCTTGACGTAGTTCTTGGCAAAACGCGAAATCGCCACCAATAACGCAAAAGCGGCAAGCGCCGCCACACCGATAACCAGCGGTGAAGGCATGATTGACCTCCCAAACGACAAAAGCGAAACTCAAAACTGGAAATTCGAAACTCGTTGCTAATGACCCCCGTCGAGTTTCAATTTTCGAATTTCGAGTTTCGAGCCTCCCTATTCCGTCCGATCCACCACAGCGACTTCGCCGACAAGGGAACTGATTTTCACCAGAGTATTTACAGGAATCTCATCGCCCTTCGCGGCGCGGGCGACTTTTTCCACCACCGTATCGCCGAGTGTGCAACGCACCTGGCCCATTCCTCCCTTGGGAATGGCCACGCTCACCTGGGCGGTATTTCCCACCAGGTCGCTGGTGCGAATATGGCTGGAAGCCTGCTGGCCGTAGAGAAAGCTTGCGAACGCGTAGATGATTCCGCCGAACAGTACGCCGCCGCCAAAGCCCATCGCAGTGCTCGCGCCGGTTCCATAGCCAAGGTGGATGCCGATTGCGCCGAAGCTTCCAAACGCCGTTACAAAAACGCTCATGATGCGGCTGCTGAAAATGCTGGGGCCGGCGCCGTGACCGTCGGTGCTGTGGTCCATGTCTCCATGGTCAAACATGTCACCAAAAATGGAGCTGCCGACCAGATAGACAAATCCGAAGACCGCGATCGCCAAAAAAGTTACGAACGCCGATATCCCTTCCAGCAAAATTATTTCCATCGCTTGCACACCGTGAAGATACATCTCGCCTCGCGCAGAACGGCACTTCTGCGGACAAATTCTCTTGTCGTGACGGGTACTCTAAGGCGGGCGCACCGTGAAGTCAAGGCGAGGCGGCAGGTACAGGTCAATTTGTCAGGGGAAATCACGGAACCGGATACATCATCCAGCCGAGCGCCAGCGCCACGCCAACGAAGGCTACAAATACCCACGCGCCGTAAACGATTCGTTCGCGCAGAGTGTTCTTACCGAGGACTCCAAACACTACGGAGACCAGGAAGGAAAAGAAGAGCATCGCGGGAAAATGAGCAAGGACCATCTTGTTAAACCAGTTGGTAGTCGAAAGTCGAAGGTTGATAGTACGCCCTTACGGTTTTCGCCCCATAGCAATGTCATAAGTATCCAGCACCGTGAGCGCATTCAGCATCCCTGCAGCAACCAGGTATGCCGTGCCGTAATCAGCACTCACAAAAAGCGGATTCCCGCCCGCATACCCGAAAAATCGCGCCACGGGCATTGCCAGACCGACGCACATCTCGCCGAAGAAGCCGAGCGTTTGAAGATAGGAATCCGTGCCGGTGCTGAAAAGCTCGCCCTGCATGGCAATGCCCATCAGAAACATAATAACAATTGCTGAAAAAAGAATCAGGGCGCGCCATTTCTTGCCGAGTAGCATATGACCGAGTCCAGGGACCATCCACGCGGCCACGCAGAGCCAGATCAGCGTGGCCAGCTTCGGCTGGGCTCGATCAGAAATTGTTTCCTGCGCAACTTTGTTGGCCATTAAAGACAGGACTTAGGATTCAGGTTTAATGATTCAGCGAAAACCGATTCCAGCACGTTAGGCAGAGAGCAGAGGATAACAGGTTGAATCCTGAATCCTCGCTCCTTAGTCAAGCTAACACATCTCATGAGGACGCGGCAAGGATGGGGACAATTTCCTGCTGGATCTCGCCCGTCACGCGCGCGCCTCGCTCGGAGGTAAAGACATTCACCTCACTGCGCACGCCGAACTCCTGCAGATAGATTCCGGGCTCGATGGAGAAGCAGGTGCTGGGAATGATCCTGCGCTCATCGTGAGTTTCAAAATTGTCCATATTGGCGCCGTTGCCATGCACGTCCTCGCCGATGGAGTGGCCTGTGCGGTGCACAAAATACTTCCCGTACCCCTGAGCGTCGATGACCATGCGCGCAGCATCGTCTACTTCAAAGCCGTAAAGCTTGCGGCCGGCTTCGAGCGATTTCTGCACCAGGTCGATGGCTGCATCGCGTGCCTGGCGGACCACGTTGAAGACCTTCGTGTATTGCTCGGGAACTTTTTCGCCGACGTAACCCGTCCAGGTTATGTCAAAGTAGACCGCACAGGGTTTGTTCTGTTTTCCCCACACGTCAAGAAGCACGAAATCGCCGGAGCGGATGGGCGCGGACACCTCCCTGCCCGGCGAATAATGCGGATTGGCGGAGTTAGCGTTCACGGCCACGCAAGGCGGCTCATCGGCCACCAGTCCGTGGCTTTCGAGCAGGCGCGCCATCTCCTGCTGAACCTCGTATTCGTTGAGTGCCTTCCCGGCGCGGGCTGCTTCGCGAATCACGGTAAAAGCTCTCCGCACGGATTCATGAACCCACTGCCCCGCTGCCAGGTGGGATTGCCACTGGTCCTCTGTCCAGGCGGCTTCAAACTGCTGCACGAGGTCGGCCGAGGAAATTACATCCACCAGGCAGGTTCGAACCAACTCGATGGTGCCCGCATCTACCAGCCCGACGTAAGGAATGTTGTTCAGCAGCGAGTACTGCATGGCCACGCGTTTCTTGCCCTTGAGCAGGCCGCTCAGCCCCTCGCGCTGCTCGCGCCAGGATGAATATCTCACCTCCTTTCCCGGCAATCCGTCGAGATTGTGCGCTTCGATGCGATGGATCAGCTTCGCCGGCTCGCCTTCCGCGGGAATCAGGTAATACCAGCGGCGCGTGCACATCACGGGGTTGATGCCGAGAATGCGATAAGCAATCGGGTCGCGGCGATGGTGGTCGTAAAACAGCCACGCGTCCAGCTTGGCTTCTCGCAACGCAGCTTGGATGGCCTCGAGATTCATTGCAATCCTCCTTGAAACTTCGCATCGCCGGGTTTGAACACGCGGTCGTAAATCACCATCAACACAGCACCCGCGAGTCCCACGGCCGTGATAACCCACCACATCTGTTGCGGGTGATGGCGAACGTCCCCGAATTCATGAAGCAGATAACCGCCCAGCGGCCCGGCGACAAAATATCCGATGGCGACGGGAATGAAAGCGTAACCCATGTAGAGCCCCTGCTGGCCGGCGGGAGCGAGACGTGAAATATATTCGTAATAGCGGGCCGATTGGGTGATTTCGCCGAGCGCCACGACCACCAGTGCCGCCACCATTCCCCACGTGGAGGGGAAGATCACGAGAATCAGCCATGAGGCACTTGTGATCACCAGGCCCAGCGTCATGGCTGGGAATGTGGGGATCTTGCGGGTAAGGTAACTGATCAAAATCTGAAAGCAAATTACCGTAAGCGCGTCGATGGAGAGCAGCAGGTCGGCGTTGGCATTGGGATCGACGTAGCCGCGCAGGAACAGAGGCACCGAGACGTACTCCTGCCAGAAGACGATATAGAAGCTGGAAAAGATCAGAAGAAAAAGAACAAAGCGGAAATTGGCCAGCA
>JASHTY010000376.1 GCA_030040315.1 Terriglobia bacterium
GCTGCCAGGTGAATAACCGCCTCCGGTTGGAACCTGGCAAAAACCTCACGCAGCCTTGCGCCTTCACGAATGTCGATGGGGAAAAATTGGAAATTTCCGGCAAGCTTAACTTCTTCCAGATTGGCGCGCTTCATTTCAGGGGGATAATAGTCATCCAGGCTGTCGACGATCGCCAGGTGTTTCCCCTCGCGCAGCAGGCGCTCCGCGACGTGCGATCCGATGAAGCCCGCGCCGCCGGTGATGAGGATGCGGTCCATACTACTTCTTCCGTATGGCCTGGAATTGTGAGTCGGGAACGGCCACCAGTTGTAGGTGTCCCTGGTCGTCAGCCCACAGACTGACTTGTGCCTGTTCGGCCGTCAGCACGAAATGGCGGAGCGTGCGCGTTTCGCCGTTGATGTTGATGGGTTCGGGGCCCAGGAATTTAAGCGCAACCATTCCGGGCGCAGCTTCTTGTGGAATGAAGGCTCGAAACCCCTGAGTGCCACCCGCCGATTGGTCGTAGCGCGCCAAGGCGAGTTGGTAGTGATCGATGACGTTATCGTCGAGTATGACGACGTCTTTATCGAGCTTGAAATCGCGGCGATCCTGCTGCCCGCTGGCGGTTTTGTAGCGAACCTGAGCGGGGCTCGAACGGAAATCCACGCTGAGCTGTGAGGAGTGCGTGCCCTTTTGGCTCCAAGTATAGGAGACGGGATCGAGTTTTGAGTCGAGCACCAGGTTGCTGGTTGTCCGGGCCTCAACCTTCTTGCCGTTTTGATCCATTTCCATCTCAAGTTCTGCCTGCGCCTCAATTTGATTGCTATGAACCTTGATCTCAAAGGTTTCCGTCCCCACCGGTTTGCCGCCGGTGGAGATTTCAAATGTTCCGCGGTCAGCAAGATTCGGTAAGACAGAGGCGGTTTGTGCGCGGAGCGGGCACGCCATCAGAGCGGAAACCAGCAGAATAACAGCACCTATAATCATCAACGAGCGTGGGAAGTGGGTCAGTGCAAGCTCCTTCAGGGTCAGAAAACGCGCAAACTCAAAATCTGTTCCACAACTTCCGCCGGATTACGGCCTTCGGTCGAAATTCGGTAATCCGCCTGGCGGTAATACGGCACGCGGTCCATAAAAAGCTGGGTGAACGACTGCTCATCGCGGAAGAGGGGGCGATTTTCCAAACCCTGGCAGCGCTCGCGCAGGATGGCGGGCGGGCAGTCGAGCCAGATGGTCGCCCCGCCGGCTTGCCGCACAAGATCAACGTTCGCGGGCTGCGCGAACGTGCCGCCGCCCAGGGCAATCACTGCGGGCTCAGCCTTGCAGGCCTCGGTCAGCGCGGCACGCTCGATTTGGCGAAAGAAGGGCTCACCGGAATTTTCAAAAATCTGCTTGATGCTCAGGCCCTGCCCGGCTTCGATTAACGTGTCGAGATCGATCAGCGGCCAGCCCAGCGCAGTGGCCAGCAACTGGCCGACCGTAGACTTCCCGCTGCCCATGAAGCCCAGAAGATAAATGACTTTTCGGCGAACCATTCTGCGATGGGTCCTGCCTCTCCATCTTGTTCACACTTCTGGCGAGCGATGACCGTGTCCCAAAACGATTATAGTGGCGGGGTCGTCAGCGATGCAACTTTTGCGCCAACGTGGCGCTTGCCCATCACGAGCGTACCCGGACCACTGAGCACGGTGGTTGAAACTTTGTGCGCCTCCTGAATCCCGCCTGAATACTGCACCAAATATTATGGTAATCACGTGAGCTGGAGGTCGGGGGCATCATGTAAATCTTAGCCACCAAGGGTAATTTCCGCTCCTTGTCAAATCCACGGTTTGACCACCTTCAGTTCGTAACTCGTCCTATCTAGAAGAGATTTGCAACCGGCGAAGTATTGGCCACCTCCTTGCCACCTTTTCTTCATTGCCATGGGAGGGGCGTAGGCAAGGTGGAAATGCATTTTGGCGGCATATTTGTTCGTAGCGTTTCCAACCAGCGGGATGATGATGTTGCACTCATCCGCAGCCCCTCCTGACTCTACACTGCAAAACTCCGGGGCGGAAATGCCCGAGCCCGTTGACGGGCAGGTTGATGAATCAATCCGCCCCCGCGATCGCTGACGGCATGCTCTACGTCAACGCCGGATACACCAACGCCCCGAGCGGAAATGTCTTGCTGGCTTTTTCACTGGACGGAAACTGACAAGCTGCGGGATTTCAGACACGCTCTAGAACGGCGCTCCCCAATCCTCAGTCCTGTGGCCGGATGCGGATGTTCCCGCTGAACGACGTCAGTTCGAGGTTGGCCTTGCCGGTATTCGATCTTGCCAACAGGCTATTCGCCGCTCCCAGCGGAGTTGCGGACTCCCGGCGGTGGTTCATGGGCATGGTATTGATGACCTTGCCCTTAAGCGTCTTGGCGCTCAGCTCATATGAAGCCGTCGCCGGGCAGACGACCTCCACATCCCCGCTGTAAGCGGAAAGAATGTAATCGCCTCGGTCCATGAAGTCGCCTTCATAGCGGATTCGCCCGCTGGTGGTGCTGCCGTGCAGGCGTGTGGTGGAGGGTGAAACAAAGTGCAGGCTGCCGGTGGTTGAGTCCGCTTCCACAGTTCCGGAAGCGCGCAGGATGTCGATATTTCCCGCAACCGAGCGCACGTAAAGATGGCCGGAATAATCACCGACCGTAATGTCGGCGCCCACGGAAACCACAGAAGCGTCGGCCTGCATTCCCTCCACGCGAATCTTGCCCTGCGGGTTGCGAATTTCCAGACTCGCTCCGGAAGGAACATCCAAGGTGTAATCAACCACCTGATCGTTTGAGGGCATGGCTGCGTCCAGCAGGTGAGTGTCAAAATGGAGCTTTTCCACGGGGCCGGATTCGGGCAGGATTTCGCTATCGACTTCAAGCTGTGGGGAGGCGCTCGTGGAGGCAACGGTATAGACCACATGCACCTGGGCTTTATCCCAGCCGCGCACTAGAACGATGCCTCTTAAATTGTGCAGGCTGATGCGCGGTTCGCGCACGGTATCAAACGTCTTCTCAACTTGTCCTTCACCGGCGGCCCAAACCAGAACCGTCGAGGCGCAAAAAACCGCCACCAGGTGCAGGCATTGCCTGACCAATTTCAAGCTTCCAGTTGTCCGGTTCATTGAACCGTGTCCCTCGTTAACGCCCTTCGGACTCCAACGCAGAAGACAAGACTTCAGCCTTTCTCGTATACGCCGTCAACAGATAGTCATGGGCCAGCGCATTTCCGGGCTCCTGTTGCAGGGAGTCCAGACATTCGTGAATCGAACCATCCAGGGTCACCAGGCTCTTGTCGTATGCGGCCTTAAGATCAGGGGCCATGGATGCTTCGCTTGCTCGAAAACTTTTTTCCAGGTCGGTTACCACACTCGCCAGCGAGCCATCATCGCCGGCATTGAATGACGCTAATTGCGCCACGGGCGCGGAATCTGCCGACGCTTCCCAGGAATGTCCGGACAAGGAAGGTATGGTCAGTACGGCTCCCAGGATGATCAATCCGGCCAGGGTTCCCAGTGGAACAAGGTGGGGCATCCAGCGCCAGCTCATAATCCGCTGCCAACTGCTCACTGGGATGCCGAATGCTCCTTCGGCTTCGAGCTGCGCGCGTACATTGGCCCAGACCACAGGCGAGGGCTCAACGAGCGGAAGCTCCCGCGCCGCCTGCCGGATCGCTTGCATGTCCGCCAGCAGCGCGCCACAGGGCTTGCAGTCCTTGGCATGCGCGAGCACGAAGGGCGGCGCTTCGCCTTCGAGATAATCTTGTAGCTCAGTTTCAAATTGGACACAGGCAGGCACTACAAATGCACCCTGGGCTTCCAGCCTGACGCGCAGATTCGCCCAGATGGCAGGTGAAGGCGTCTCCTGGGGAAGGCTTTTCGCGGCAATCCGAATCGATTGCAGGTCGGCAAGAAGTGCGCGGCAGGGTGCACAATCCTTCGAATGGGTGGTGACGAAGGGTCGTGCTTCGCCTTCCATAAGCGCTTCCAGTTCGGTTTGGAATTGCGCACAGGCGGCAGCCGCGAATGCTCCCTCGGCCTCGAGTTTCGCTCGCAGGTTCGTCCAAACCCTGGGAGAAGGCGCTTCCTGGGCAAGATTCTTCGCTGCGGCGCGAATAGTCTGAAGATCCGCCAGCATCGCGCCGCAATGCGTGCAATCCTGCGAGTGCGACACGACAAACGGCCGCGCTTCGCCTTCCAGATAGGCCGCCAGGTCATTGCCGAATCGCTCACAGGCGGCCAGCGAATTGTATTGATTGTCGATCACTTCAGTTACCGCTCTTCCACCGGCTCACCAGCCGGTAAGGATTCACCCGCCTGCCCCGCGTTGCGATCCTGCTTCAGGCGGTCGCGCAGCTTCATGCGGGCCTTGTGAAGCTGCGACTTGGAATTTCCCACCGAGCAGCTCATGATCTCCGCGATCTCGTTGTGCTCATAGCCTTCCACGTCGTGCAGCACGAAGACCGCGCGGTAGCCCGGCGGCAAATCCCTGATGGCGTTCTCAAGTTCGATGCGATCAACCGACCCCGCCAGCCGCAGATCGTCGCTGCCATAATCCCGCTTGACAGGCTCATCCTGCGACGTGTCCGGCTCGTCCAGTGAAACTTGCTGCAGCCCCTTCTTGCGCAAGTGCATCAGGACCACATTCACAGCCAGCCGGTGAAGCCACGTTGAGAAGGCCGATTCGCCACGAAACGTTGAAATCTTGCGGAAGAGCTGGAGAAACGCCTCCTGAGTCAGGTCTTCCGCTTCCGCCGTGTTGCCGGTCATGCGCAGGCAAAGTGAGTACACGCGCCGCTTATGCGTATCGAAGAGCGCGGCAAAGGCTGTTTCCTCGCCGCGCTGTGCGCGCGCAATGATGTCGGCTTCAGTCGCGGCCTTCTGCGCCGGTGTCTTGTTGGTGCTCAAGAAGTTTCACTACCGGCCGCACCTCAACTCAACTCACCAGAGTCTGATGCGGGGTAAGATTTTCGAGTTGTATTACCTTCGCCCTGGGTCCTAGTACGAAGGTACTGCCCGTGTGAACCTGCATTCTAAGGATTCGTGCCGCCTGCGACCCGGATAACGGCCTTTCCCACCCCCACGTTGCCGGAGGTGTCGGCGGCGCGCAGAACCAGCACATGCTCACCCGGGGCGAGCGACGGGAGTTTGACGGTAAAGGTCTCCTTGCGCGAGTCCACAATTCCGTCATCCGAAATGATGTCGTGCCAGTCCTTCCCGTCCAACGACGTTTCGGCGCTTCGCAACGGCGATGTACCGTCTTGGGCGGAGAACTGCACCTCCGCGGATGAGCCCGTGACCGTCTGCTTTATCACCTCTACGTCGGGAGGAACATTGTCAACCCAAAAGGGGGCGCTGAGCAATTCGGATTTGCGTTCCATGTTCGGCGGGTTGGATTCCTCATCGGAAGCCACCAGCTTCGCAACGTATTTGCCGTCGGCAACTGTCGTAGGATCAATGGTATAGGTGGTTTGGTGAATCTTTCCCTTTAATAAGTGCCAATCCTGCTCGTCCGTGGCTTTTATGTAGAGGTAGTAGACGAGTTGGTCGCCGTTGGGGTCATCGGCCTGCCAGGTGAGTGTGATCGGCGACTTTCCCGAGTTACCAGACTGGGGTGACGCCCCGAAGCTCAGGGAGGTGGAGGAACCGACCGAGATTCCGCCCATCGACAGGTTGGGCGAGCCTCCCAGGCCCGACATGCCCGTCCGCTCGCTCGACGTGCTGACGTTCAACGAGTGGATCTGCGGCGGAAGGTTCTGGTTCAGGTAGGCCACCGTAACTTCGTCGAGCGTAGGCGACTCTATTCCCGTGGTGTGGAGCACCGCCTTCCACTGCAGGTAACGGGCGGGTGGGCTGGTCACCGTATCGCCATTGGGGTTGGTGTAGGGGCCGGCCCAGTCGCTCCAGGTATTGTCCGGGCGCTCTGAGTTTCCTGAGCGGGTAAAGAACTGCAAGCTGCAGCCGGAAGGAACTTCGCCCCGCCACGCCAATACGCCCCAATGCGAAATGAACTTCGTGTCCTTCACGACGGATTCGTAGGTGCCCTCGGCGGTGGGTGAGGATTCGATGTGGAAGAGCTGGGCCACATTGCCTGTGGCGGCATACAGATCGGAGCCGCCGCGAAGCAGGCGCGTGGCCAGAGATTCGTGCGTCTCCGTCAGAATCGTAAGCTTCTCACTATCGGGCTTGGCGTCCAGATCGAAAATCCGCCCGTTGCCGTCGGTGGTGAAGAGCACATGATCGTTGCGCACGGCCAGGCCGAAAATGCTTTCGCTGTTCGAACTCCAAATGGTTTCGGCGGTTGAATCGGGGAAGATTTCGATCAGCGCCCCGTGGCCGCCGCTTATGGGGTTGGGAAATATGGGCGTTGCCGATGGAGTTGACCGGTTGAAACTGGCGGGGCGCGTCTCTGCGGGCGGAGTCTGCTCCTTGGCCGCCGAATCGAGGTCGGAGGAAGCCGTGACCGTCACCGTGGTGACGGTGTTCGGACCGCTCTGGGGCGGCGCCAGCAGCAATTCCGGTGAACCCTTGCTGCCTGCGCCTCCCATTGCGGCCGCGAAAATGCGGCCCTGCGAATCGACGGCCAGATCATGCACCTCCGGCAGGGAAGACTGGTAGAGCACAAAGCCCTTGCCCTGCGGCGAAATCCGGTAAATCAAGCCGTTTGGCACGCTGCCGGCAAGCAGGTTCCCCTTGGAATCGATTCCCATGCACATGATGTGAGTCTGCTTGCTGTCAAAGAAAAGCTCGCCTTTGCCGGAAGCGTCAACTCGAAAGATCTGACCTTTGTCGCCGGTCGCGACATAGAGCCTGCCTTCGGAATCGAATTGCAGCGCCCAGATGTATTTTGCCTTGGGTTCGTAGAAGGGGCTGGATTTGCCATCGGCGGAGATTTTATAAACCTTCCCCTCGGGTGACGTTCCGACGTAAAGATTGCCGTCAGGCCCAACGGCCATGGCGAAAATGTCGGGCTCTTTGGCCGTGAACAACAGAGACGACTTCTGGTTTGAAGTTACCTTAAAAACCTTGCCCTGGTGGCCGGTTCCCACATAAATATCACCGTGCGCATCGCGCGCCAGGGAAAGGGCCAGCGCCTCTTCCGGGCTGAACACGGCCTGCGCCTCCGGCGCCAGCGTCAAGTCGCCTTCTTTGCTCAGCGAAATTCCGGTAAGCGTCCCTTGCAGGAATTCATCGAAGGAGCCCACCTGCCAGAAGGTGGTTTCCACGCCGCGAGCGGGAAAGACGATTGCGAAAATGACGAGCAAAATGCGAAGCGATCGGCCGAGTTTCATTCACACCTCGAAAGGCAGTGGACAGTGAACAGTGCACAGTGAGCAGGCAAAAGCCTGAGATTGCGGGCAGCGCCCGCATATGCTCTTTTCTGTCCACTGTTCACTGTCCACTGTGCACTTTGACCGTTCAATTCATTGAACCTGTTACCTTCAGCATCAGCGTCTTCTGCCCGTGAATGGCATAGGGGGTGGGCTTGGTCTCAAAGTCCCCCACCACGGAGGTTCCGCTGAATACCACGCTGGAAGCCGCCGCCGGGTCCGCAAGAAAGGTCTGGAGCAGGGAAGGCGGCGGGGATGGATACTCATCGCCGGCCATCACAAACGAGCGCTGCGGCGCCATCAGCAGGGCATAAATTCGATTGTTACGCCGCATGCGGTTCAGCGCGCGAATCAGGTGCTGAGAATCGCGCGGCGTGCTCCCCAGGCCGGAGAAGCGGAACTCCATGGCATTGATGCTCGACCCGCTGCCCACTACCAGCGACAGCATTTTGTCCGTCACACTTTCGGGAATATCCACTGGAATTTTTTCGGTTTCCGTCTCGCCTCCCGGCAGGCGAATGAGCGCGGTCACTTCCAAGTGGTCGCCGGGCCGGACTTCCGATTTGGTGCTCCATGCCTGATCGAGAGTGGCGCTGCGGCGCTCGTCAAGGGAAGTGACTCCCAGATCGATGTCCTGAACCTTCAGGTCGGGGAATCCGCTGGACAGCAGCATGGCGAGCGGCGCCGCAACCGTGCTGCCCACTAGCGCCGAGGTCCCAATTTCGCCGGAGAGAACGTCTTCCATGTTCACCGATTGTCCGCCCGAGAGGTGAATCCGCGCATTCAGATTCAGAGTGGAATCGCCCACCGAACGCTCCGTGGCCATCATGGCGGAGGTGACGGTAAGGTTCAGGAGCAGCGGCGAAAGGAAAGGTTCCTCCACGATGTCAAAGTGGTAGTCGGAAACCTTGCCGGGCTTTGAATCCAGATGCACGTGGACCGGAATCATGGGCGGAGTCTTTTTGCCCACCTGGCCGTAGATGGCGTCAAAACGGTCCTGCTCGATGGTGCCCATCACCGCACCCGGCGCGTCAATTTTGAAGGATGAGGCAATGCTGGGAATAGTCACAATCACGTGCGCGGGAGCGAAGGGAAACGCCGCGGGACCCTCGGCCAGAACCTGATGACCGCAGGCGTAGAGATTGTTGCCCTGCCGGAACGTTACCGTGCAGTCGATGTTCAAGAGCAGGTCGCCCTTGACCAGAAGCAGGCTGACCATGGAGCCGGGTGTCAAATCGGCGGGGCTGGGCGGGGAATCTCCGCCGCCGGAAATGATTCCGCCTGCCATCGGCTCGAGTCCGAGGCGGCGGAACTGCGGCGAGAACATGTTGATTGCAGCATTGGAGAATCCGCCGAAGCGCAGGGGGAGAAGCAGGTCGGTTAGAGAGTTGGAATCTGTTGTCTCCTGGGGAACGGGAGCTTCCGAAGTCTCATCGAGAATAATCCGGTCGAGGTCTGACGAGCCGCCGGATACGCGGGCTATATGCAGGTTCTGCGGGGGGGAGAGATGCGCCCTCGTGGCCGCAGGGGCCGTGCCGACCGACATCATGTCCTCAATGGGAGTGATGCCGGCGATGGCGTCCTTCGAAAGGGGAAAGGCGCGAGAAACCGCGCCTACCAATTTGCCGTCCACGTAAACCGGGCTGCCGCTCATGCCGGAAATCACGCCGGTATCAGCCAACGGCCCGCCCGTAAGCCGCGCCAGAATCAGGTCGCGCTGCGGCGCGATGGCGTTCTTCAGCACGCCCAGGATTTCCACCTGGAATTCCTGGATCTTGTCGCCTTCAAAAATGGTGCGTCCCACGCCCTTCAATCCGGCGTGAACGTCTTTGAGCGGAAATATAGGGGGGCTTGCCTGGCCCAGCAGGCAGCTCGCGAGAACCACAATCAATCCGAGACTTAACAGCAGTCGCCGAATCATCATCATAGCGTGCACAGGCTCACAGGCTCTGGTTAAAATTCTAGTCTAAGGACAATTGCATCGGGCGTCAAGCAATGCGCTACGAGCGGTTGTAGTCAAGCGCGGAATTGGATACAATCCACCCAATTGCTGGTCACAAAGTCGCTGGTCACATACAGGAGGTTATTATGAGTGGACTGCAACTGCTGTGGCTTCCCATCTTGTTGTCCGCCGTGTTGGTGTTCATTGCCAGCTCAATCATTCACATGGTCTTGCCGTGGCACAAAAACGATTACCCGAAGATGCCGAGAGAAGACGAAGTGTTGGACGCGCTCCGGCCATTCGCCATCCCCCCTGGCGATTACATGGTTCCACGGCCGGCGAGGCGTGAGGACCTGAAATCACCGGAGTTCCAGGAGAAGCTGAAAAAAGGGCCGGTAATGATGGTTACCGTGTGGCCAAACGGCATGATGAGCATGGGGCGCAACCTGGCTCTGTGGTTTGTCTATTTGCTGGCAGTGGGCGCGTTTTGCGCGATCGTCGTGGGCAACGCGCTCGCGGCGGGCACGGTATATCTGAGAGTGTTCAAATTCACCGCCGTCGTGGCGTTCGTCGGATACTCGCTGGCGCTGTGGCAGATGTCCATCTGGTACCGCCGCTCGCTGAGCATCACCATCAAGGCGACCATCGACGGCTTGATTTACGCGCTGCTGACGGCCGGAACCTTCGGCTGGCTTTGGCCGAGGTAACTGTTATTACGCTTGACGTAATGCGTAAATTGCATTAAACTCGAGTATGATCGCCAGTTATCGCGATTACCGGACGCGGGAATTCGCGCACGGCGAGCGGGTCAAGGCGTTCTCGGGAATCGAACGCGCGGCGCGTCTGAAGCTCGATCGCTTGCAGGCAGCGACCGACTTGCGGGACCTGGGGGCATTGCCGGGCAATCGTTTTGAGGCCCTGATGGGTGACCGAAAGGGACAATACAGCATCCGAGTGAACGACCAGTGGCGGATTTGCTTCGAGTGGCAGGAGGGAGCGTCAGGTCCCTCAAACGTTGAGTTGGTTGATTACCATTAGGAGAAAATGATGTCAGTACCAGTGATTCATCCCGGCGAACATTTGGCTGAAGAGCTCAAAGAGCTTGGCCTG
>JASHTY010000377.1 GCA_030040315.1 Terriglobia bacterium
CTGTACGCCTCCGGTTCCTCCGTGAAAAGCTTACAACGATGACACCGCAACTTTGCGACGCGATCCTGGCCGCACAGGATCGCAAGGCCCTAGACATGCGAGTGCTCGACATGGAGGCGGTCTGCTCATTCACTAGCAATTTCCTGATCTGCAGCGGCACATCCACACGGCATACTCAGGCGATATGCGATGGCATCATGGAACGGCTGAAAAAGTCCGGTTGTGCGCCCACGCACGTCGAGGGATACTCGAAAGCCGAATGGATTCTCGTGGATTATCTGCATTTTATCGTGCACATTTTCGTCGAACGCGCCAGGGAGTTCTACGATCTGGAGCGCCTCTGGAAAAATGCACCGAGGGTCCCCATCCAGAACGGGGAGATTCTGGAAAATCGTTCCACCACGTGAACGTTGGCCGCTAGCCGCCCACTCTCAAGCCAGAGTGACTCGATGCGAATTCGAATTCTCTGGGAAGGCAAAACCAAGGACGCGCGCCTGAGGGCGATTCAGCAGGATCTGACGGAGCGAATCGGACATTTTGCAAGCTTGAGCGTGGAAGAGCTTCCAGCTCCGGCACGTCCAGCCCGTGCTCACAGGGCAGAATTGAGTTCGGCAGAGCGCTTGCTTCTGGAAAAGGTGCGGGGCGCAACCAAAGTGCTCCTGGATGAGCGCGGGCGCGAGCGGAATTCGCAGGAATTCGCGCAGTGGCTGGAACAGGAGGCTTTGCACGGCTCGCGGGAGCTGGCCTTTCTGGTGGGCGGGACAGAGGGATTCTCTGACGCATTTCGTGGTAAGGCTGATCACCTGATGGCGCTCTCTCGCATGACCCTGACGCGCGACTGGGCCCGCACGTTGTTGCTCGAACAGATTTATCGCGGCTTCACTATTCTGCGCAAATTTCCCTATCATCGTTGAATCGAGCGGAGGTTTTCTTGCCGGAAGTTCGGAAGGGCCTGATCATCCTTCACACGGGACCTGGCAAAGGCAAAACCACGGCGGCGCGGGGAACCGCACTTCGCGCCCTGGGACAGGGCTTGAAAGTCTTAATGGTACAATTCATTAAGGGTTCGTGGCATTATGGCGAGCTGGATGCGGCAAGGATGCTGGGCGACGACCGATTCAAAATCCTAAAAGAAATCGTCGCACAGCGCGGCATCGAGTACTGAGCATCAGAGCCAGCCGAAATTTCTCATTTAATCGACGGGCCAATACCTATGACCTGGTTCAGCAAACAAAAACAGCCGCTGGAGACGCCCAAGGAGAAGCGTGTCCAGACGGAAGGCCTGTGGGTGAAATGCGAAAAATGCAAGCAAGCCCTCTGGAAGAAAGACCTGGAGGCCAACTTGCAATGTTGCCCAAAGTGCGGATTTCACTTCAAGCTGAGCGCACACGCACGGCTGGAGGCGCTTTTTGACGGCGGCCGCTACACGGAACACGACGCGCGCCTGACCTCCACGGACCCGTTGCACTTCAGGGACACCAAATCCTACCGCGATCGGCTAAAGAACGCCGAAAAGGTCACGGGAATGAAAGATGCGCTGTTGACCGGCGAAGGGCTGATGGAAGGCAAACCCGCAGTTGTTTGCGCCATGGAATTTCAATGCGTGGGCGGCAGCATGGGCGCGGTGGTGGGCGAGAAGGTGACGCGCGCCATCGATCGCTGCATCGAGGGCCGCCTGCCGCTGGTGATTGTTTCCTGCTCAGCCGGGGCTCGCATGATGGAAGGCGCCATCAGTCTGATGCAGATGACCAAGATATGCGCCGCCCTGGCGCGGCTCGACGCAGTTCACAAACCCTTCATTTCCGTGCTCACCGATCCCACCACTGGAGGTGTTACGGCCAGCTATGCGATGTTGGGCGACCTGAACATTGCCGAACCCGGTGCGCTGATCGGCTTTGCCGGTCCGCGCGTCATCGAGCAGACAATCCGCCAGAAGCTGCCCGAGGGCTTTCAGCGCGCCGAGTTTCTCCTGGAGCACGGCATGATTGACGCCATCGTCCCGCGCAAGGACTTGAAGGGTTACATCGCCCGCGCCTTTCGCATGATGCACGCCTGGGGATGAAAACAATCCTCGGCCACCACCGGATTCCCCATGAATTACAACGAGTGCCTCACATACCTCGCCGAATTGGGGCAGGAACTGCACGGACGAAAATTCAGCCTTGAAACAATCTCCGGAATTTTGTCGGAACTGGGTTCACCGCAGGAGTGCTATGGCACTGCCATCGTGGCAGGAACAAATGGCAAAGGGTCAACCTGCGCCATTCTGGCGAGCATTCTTCAGCAAGCTGGGTATGCCACAGGATTGTTCACTTCACCCCACCTGGTGCGGGTCAACGAGCGCATCCGCGTGGATGGCCGCGAGATTTCCGACGCAGATTTTGCAAACGCCTTCACCGATGTTGCCGCCCTCGTCGAAAAGCTGGTCAGCGCAAAGAAATTGGCGAAGCCACCGAGTTTTTTTGAGTTCCTTGCCGCGACGGCCTTCCTGCATTTTGCACAAGCCAAAGTGGATTTCGTCGTGCTGGAAGTCGGCATGGGCGGCCGGTTGGACGCCACCAATGTTGTTCAGCCGCGCCTCGCCTTGATCACCAACATCGACTTCGATCATATGGAGTTTCTGGGTTCGACCCTTGCGGCCATCGCTCGGGAGAAAGCGGGCATCATCAAACCCCGCCGTCCGGTTATTTCCGGCGTGGAGAATAGCGAAGCCGCTGCTGTCATTCGCCGTCGCGCGGAGGAAATTGGAGCGGAATTGATCGATCTGAAAAGCGTCGCGGAAACCTCCAAGCTCCGCTCCGACCAGGGGCGATATACGTTTGACCTGGCGCTTGGGCATGACCGCTTCGCGGGGCTCACATGCCCTCTGATGGGAGAATTCCAGGTCAAGAACACCGCCGCGGCAGTGGCAGCGGCATGGCGGCTGCGAACCGAAGGGCTGGAAATTTCACGCCGCAGCGTCCCACTGGGACTGCGCGCCACAAACTGGCCGGGGCGCCTGGAACCCATCCTGCACAGGCCGCTGGTGATACTCGATGGCGGGCACAATCCCGGCGCGGCGCGCGAGCTGGCTGCGTTTCTCAAGAATGAGTATCCCGGCCGCCGAGTGCGCGTCGTATACGCATCCATGCGGGACAAGGCCATCCGGGAGATTTGTCAAAGCATTTTCCCCCTGGCTGACGAAATCTACCTGACCCGGCCAGACCATCCGCGCGCGGCAACGCCGGAGGAGATTCTGGCCGCCCTCGACTTTCGTCCCGCGAAGGTGCAAATAAATGATCAGCCGACCCTCGCGTTGGAACAGGCTTGCAAAGCGAGCTCACCTGAAGACGTGGTGCTGGTCTTCGGCTCTCTTTTCCTCGTCGGCGCCATTAAACTCGCCCAGCGCGATGGGAAGTTACGTTTGTGAAGGCGAGCAGTTTTGACTCTTTTTTGCAGAGGCTTGGAATACTCTCCAGCACCAACATGGCCGTTCGTGCAACCATTGCCGGGCCTGATATCCACCAGGAAAGCCGCGCCCGCTACCTTTTGAGCTATGCGCGGTCCCTCCTCTTCACGAATCTGCTGATTTATTTCTACACCTCCGTATGCGGCACGGCTTCACTGCTGGGTTCGCTTTTTGACGCCCGGGGCAGATGGCAGCACGCATGCGCCAGGGCGTGGTCGTGGCTGATTTTGAAAACCAGTGGGATTCGCGTCAAGGTCGAAGGCTTGAACAACGTTCAACCCCGCCAGACCACCATCTATTGCGCAAACCACCAAAGCGCCATGGACATTCCGATATTGTTCGTGAATCTTCCCGTTCAGTTTCGGTTTGTCGCCAAACGTTCCCTGTTCAACATGCCCTTCATGGGCTGGCATCTGCGCCGCTCGGGGCACATCCCCGTAGACCGCGATCGCCCGCGTGAAGGCCTGAAAAGCATGAATCGGGTGGCGGAGGAAATCCGCGCGGGAAAGTCCGTGCTGCTTTTTCCAGAAGGCCACCGCAGTCGCGATGGCCAATTGCTGCCCTTCAAAGCCGGCAGCTTTCACATCGCCATTCTCTCCGGAGTCCCAATTGTGCCCATCACCCTCAATGGAACAGCGCGCGTGCTCAAGCCGGACACCTACCACGTGCGCGCGGGGCAGACGGAAATGATCGTCCATCCCGCCATCGAAACCAAAGCGCTGACTCTGAAGGACGTCCACTCGCTTTCTGAACAAGTGAGATCGACTATTGCGTCCCGCTTTGTGCCACTTGCTTGCAACGAGCGAAAAGACGAGATATCTTGATCAAATGGAGATGATCCTTAAATCGCACTCGGCCGACGAACTGATACGACGCCTGCGTCCATTTTGCGAAAAGTACCCGATCCGCAAGCTCGAAGTGTTCGGGTCTGCGGCACGTGGCGATGTCCACCCGGAGAGTGACATCGATCTTTTGGTGACCCTCGACGATTCCGCCTCCGTCTCCACGGGAATGTTGCTGGAAATGGCCGGCGAAGCCGAAGAGGCGGCTGGCACTCGTGTAGATTTCGTGCTCCGCTCATGCCTTGAGAAGTCATCGAATCGCATTGCCCGGGATCACATCCTCTCCACGACCGTCTGCCTGTATGGAAGCTGATCAACTCGGACGCCTTCAGGACATTTTACAAGCTGCGCGGCTCATTGCGTCCTATTTGCGGGACACAACAGAGGCTCAGTTCTTGGCTGCCACAGAAAAACAAGATGCCGTGATTCGGCGACTCGAAATCATCGGAGAAGCGACGAGCCGCCTTAACGAAACAACGCGGAACGCGATCCCTCAGCTCCCGTTCCGTAAAATGCGCGGGATGCGTAACATTGTCTCGCACGATTACGGCAATATCGATACGAAGATCGTTTGGGAGGTCGGAGTCGTACACGTCCCGGAAGTCTGCGCAATCCTTGAAAGGTTCCTGGCATCTCTTTCGCTGGATCAAACTGGGCCCAATGAAAATAATCCTTGAACATCAGGTCGCTCTGGTTACCGGAGGTTCCAGGGGCATCGGCGCGGCAACCGTGAAGCTATTTGCAGACGCGGGCGCAAAGGTGATCTTTAGCTATCTGCGCGCCGCCCGGCAGGCGCAGGAATTGGTGAAAGCGTGCGGCGGCGCCGGCCGCGCGCTTGCCGTCCGCGCCGATGTGGCAAACGTGGCAGGCGCGAAGCGGCTGATTCAAGCCGCGATCCGTCGATTTGGCAGGCTCGACATCCTGGTTGCCAACGCCGGCATCTGGAATTTCCCTCCCTTGCCCATTGAGAAAATGAGCGAGCGGGAGTGGGATGAGATGATGGCGATCAATCTCAAGGGTGTTTATGCGGTTATCCATCACGCGGTCCCGCAGATGATCAAGCAGCGTGGCGGCCGCATTATCGTGGTCTCCTCAACGGCCGGCCAGCGCGGCGAAGCCTTTCACACTCACTATGCGGCATCCAAGGGCGGAGTAATAAGTTTAGTCAAAGGCCTCTCGACGGAGCTCGCCCCGCATCAAATACTGGTGAACTGCGTGGCGCCGGGATGGATCGAGACCGACATGGCGAGGCCGGTGCTGAAAAGTCGGGGAATGCGGAGTAAGGCTATTGCCGCCATTCCGCTCCGCCGTTTTGGCCGGCCGGAGGAAGTGGCCATGCCGATTCTGTTCTTAGCGTCCTCAATGGCCACTTACATGACCGGTGAGGTGGTGAACATCAATGGAGGGAGCGTTCTCTGTGGCTAAGTCGAACGCGCTGCGATTCCTGGGCGTTATTGTGGGAACCTGGTTGGGAATTGGGGCGATTGCCGGCGTGCTGCCCGCCCAGCAACCCGCCGCCCATCAGCTTCAATCCCACATCGACCCCCAGGCACGGCAGATGCTCGACCGCACGATTCAGGCATTGGGCGGGCAGGCTTTTTTAAACGCCAAATCACTCACCTCAAAAGGCAGGGTTTTTTTCTTTCAGGATGGCGCAACTGCCGGCCTGGAACCCTACGAGAGCTGGATGCAATATCCTGACAAGCGCCGGTTCTCATACGGAAGAACCAAGCCTGTCATCCTGATCAACAACGGTGACAAAGGCTGGGAGCTCGATCGCTACGGCTTGATCGCCCAGCCTGATCAACAGTTGAAGAGTTGGAATCTCTCCACGCGTTATGGTCTGGATAACCTGCTGCGGCTGCGCATCAATGAGCCGGGCGTGCTGATCCAGGTGGGTAGTGTGGATTTTGTGGACAATGTACCAACCCAGGGGATTGAGATTACCGCATTGGGAGGCATCAGCATCCGCCTGGATTTGCATCGGCAAACCCTTCTTCCTTCGCGAATCACCTACCGCATCAGGAACGTGAAAGAGGACGCGTGGGACGAATATTCAATCGCCTATTCGGATTACAAATCCTTCGACGGAATTGAGACCCCCATGCACATCTATCGTTCCCTGAATGGGGAACGAATCGGCGAAACCTTCCTGAATTATGCTCATTACAACGAAGATTACCCCGCCAACTATTTTGTTGCTGAGGGAGCAGAGTAGTGAACGGTGCGTCCAGGCCCAATGCTGCAATCCCCCTTCTGCTATAATCATTCAATGGGGTTGGCGTGAAACAATCACCCGGAATTCGAAGCACCACCATCTTGTCTGTCCGCCGCAACGGTAAACTGGCTATGGGCGGCGATGGTCAGGTAACACTGGGCGAAAGTGTGGTGAAGCAGAAGGCGCGCAAAATCCGCCGTCTTTACAATGACAAGGTCGTGGCGGGCTTTGCCGGCAGCACCGCCGATGCGCTCTCCCTGTTCTCGCGCTTTGAGCAGAAGCTCGAGGAATATCATGGAAACCTGAGCCGCGCCGTGGTGGAGCTGGCCAAGGACTGGCGCACGGACCGCGCTCTTCGGCACCTGGAGGCTTTGCTGCTGGTGGCCGATGAAAAAAACACCTACCTCGTCAGTGGTAATGGCGATGTGATTGAGCCCGACGACGGGATCGTCGCCATCGGTTCGGGCGGACCCTTCGCCCTGGCCGCCGCGCGGGCGCTCGC
>JASHTY010000378.1 GCA_030040315.1 Terriglobia bacterium
TGGGGAGACTCAGGCGACCAGAGCTGTGGAGATTGAATTTCAAACGAGGCGTTTAGCGTGCTCTCGCCCTGTGGCGGCAAATCTTCGGTTTTCTCCCACTGCGGCGCGGCGTCTCCATGCGCCCCTATGAGCCGTACCTTTATGCCGACGCTTTGACTCTGCTGACCGCGGTTTTCCACCCGCACCTGAACCTGAGCGCTCGCAACCTCAGTCCCCACCTTAGGAGTGGTCACGTTAATTCCCCACAATGGCAGGCGTACCTTTCCGGTCAGCGTCAGCCATACGTGCCGATAGATCCCCGAGCCCGAGTACCACCGGCTGTTCCGGCCTTCATTCCGGACACGAACGGCCAGAACGTTTTCAGCATTGCGATTCATGTACGGCGTCAGGTCGTAGGCAAAGGGGGTGTAACCATAGGGGTGCTGCCCGACGTGCTGCCCGTTCAGCCAAACGTCTGAGTTCATGTAGACGCCGTCAAAGCGAATCTCAACTTCCGGCGCTTCGCGGGAGGTAATAGTGAAGCGCTTTCGGTACCAGCCGGTTCCCCCCACCACCCAGCCCGTGGCTTCCTGCCCGGCGCTCAGCGCCACGTCGAATGGGCCAATGCGCGTGGGCGCATTGCCGCCGACCCAGACCGTGCCCTCACCGCTCGCCTCAGAAGGGGGAGTCAGATCCTCGATGCTCCAGTCGTGGGGAAGATCCAGAGCGCGCCAGTGGGAGTCATCAAAGCCCGGAACTTCTGCTCCCGTAACATCGCCCAAGCGGAAACGCCAATGATCATCGAAGGGTAGATCTCGCCCACTGGGTATAACGCCGTTTGACGGCATGACCACCTCAGACGTGGAGGCGTATTGTTCCTGCGCACTCGAATTCGCTTCGGGAATGAGCGGCGATGCTGCCGCCAGCCCAAAGCCTATCAACGCCTCGCGGCGAGTGAATTCACGGGAGCGACGCTTTCGTGTCATTGTGGAGCCATCCTTCTATTGGTGTGTGCTGCATTGGGTCAGTTAGGGCCAGAAGAGCTGCGAATCTCGATTAAGCATCACACTCACTTTCCAGCAGAGCGCAGCTCAATGGGGGAAGAGACAGAGCGATCTTTCCCCGCTCGATTTCGCGCCGGCGGCTGTCAACGGTGATTGCAGAAATCGATTCGGTGAACTTCGCACCCAGCCGCGAATCGGAGATGGCTAAATCTTGTTTGTCTTTCGTCCAGTTTGCCGCAACGATTCCCACCCCTCCCTTCGGGCTGCGCCAGGCAGAGTGAAAAACGGAGGGAATATCATAAACTTGGCTGTTCATCTCCCAGTGGACTATCTTGATCTCGTCGACTTGGGCGGGCCTCAGCATTCTTCCAAATACCAGGTAATCGCGTGCCTTGCCCCTTCGCAGTGCAACCGTGCGCCGAAGCATCGCGATTGCGTCTTCCTGGCTTCCCATAGAGGAATCCCAGGGAGACCACCACGCGTCGCTGTCGCATCGATTCAAAAGCGAACCGTCTCCCCTCAGAATCGCGCCAGGAATTTCGCCCATGATGAGGTTGACGGCGCTGCGGATTTCCAAATGATAAGGCGGCGGGGCAACACCGAATCCGCCTTGTATGACGATGAACTCGTGGTAGAGAAACGAGTAGAGCGGGAAGAAGAGGCTTCCATAGTCGCGGTGGCCGGGCGGCGCAATTCGCTGGTCGCAGACTTGAAAGTTGGGCATGAAGAACTCGTTCGGCGGAGATTCAACAGAGAATGCGAATTGACGTTTACCTCCGCTCGCTTGGGCCCAGTTATCGGCGATTTTTCGAAAACTATCGAGCAGGGATTGCATCGCTCCGTTCATCCATTTTCCCGGACCGGCGGGGTGCCCATGGTCAGGTGCGAAACATGGAAAGGTGGAACAGGCCGCGTTTTGATCGAGGAACTGGATCCAGTCCAACCCGTCGTCCATCAGTCTTTCAACCAGAACCTGGGCAAGTTCCTGGGTTTTGGGTACGCCAAGGCAGCAGGCGAAACTCGGCCGCCAGGCGCGGCCCCAATTCTCCTCCCAGGGCTGCAGGTCGTGGATACGGCAGACCGTCTTTTCCCCCTGTTGTGCGGCATAATAATCGCCGCCATCGTAACCGGACCAGTAGTGCGCGGTAACCCAGCGCGTCCCATTGCAGTAACTGCCCACATGCCATCCGCGCGCCCGGGCAAGTTCTGTGAACTCTTGCAGAGACTCGTCGCCGCCCACCGGCGGTAAACTGTTGGGATACACCCACGGCCCGGGCCGCTCCCACGACATGACGACGCCTACCAGGGGGGCATCAATCTGCTTCGAAATGTTTTCCAGCAGGGGAACCAGCTTTGAGTATGGAAGGAACTGTCGATTCGGCTCTGTTGGCCCGTGATCCACCTGGCCCTGCATCCGGATGATGATGTGCGGTGGCGAATCAAGCAGCCAATCCGGAACGTCCGTTCGTTTATGGAGCGGGACCGCTGCCCATCGTTGCTTCAGCGACCAATCGCGATAGATTCCCGCTGCATCGTACCAATCGCCTTTGAAGGTCTGCAATACAACGTCGTAACCCAGGTCATGCTCGCCGTCCGTGGGCCAGTCTCCCACGTGAGCGATGCCGAGGCGAACGCCTCCCACGTGTGAGTGGACCGGCTTGATCAGCTTGATGGAGCCGCGGTCGTCCTCGCACGCGATGTAAATACCTGCCCGGTTGTTGTAGTAAGCGAGGAATTGCGCGAAGGTCAGGCCGGGGTAATGATGCGTGTCAAAGTTTTCCGGGCGGAATTGCCAGGCATGAGGGCTGTCGGGCTCGAGGTCAAGTGGGGTCGGCGCCTGCACCAGGCTGCCGGTTGTGAGCGGCTGCAGTATTGCTTCGGACCTCGGCGCTCCACCAAGTTGATATGGAGCCACGACAAAAGGAAACTGAACATCCGTGATTGCGAGTTTGGCGTGATTGCGAAGGGAGATTGACCATCGGCTTTGCGGACCTTGTTCGTCCAATCTGACCGACACCGTGGCTGCCAGATCCACTCCCCCCAGGCGCGCGAAAATGGCTGTCAGCTTCCGCCCGGTGGATTCAACACTTACCTTCCCGGCTTCGAGGGAGGAAACCCGCCGGAATTCACGGACTTCGTTCAGGTACTGGATCACGAAGACGGGGACGCTTTGGCTGCTGACAATGAATTCCTGCTCGGGAGCAATCTTGCCCCGCAAAGAAAGCAATTGCGCAGTCTTGGGGTCAAACGCCAGCTTGTGATTTGTGTTCTCGAGAATGATCCTCGTCTCCTCTTCGGCTACTCGGGGTAAGGAATCGCCATGTACAATCCTGGTGGTGCCCGAGACATTGAGGAAATTACTCCACACGTGCCGGAGTCGCAGCAGCAGAGGCGACTGTAGAATTGTTCTCCGCGTCATCATGGCTCCTGAGCCGGGAAAGTTTATAGCACAAGTTGTCGTTCCAAGGCTGACCTCGCAAAAGCCCTGGGCCCGTGGATCGCCGGCCGGGGTTGTTAAGGTTTGCGACTTATCTTGTTGAAGCGTTTCAGAATCAGTGGGAGGATCTAAACCTAGGATCTGGGAGCGTACCCATGGGCAAAGAAAGCGCAAGTGACGAACGAGCGAGCTTGAAGCTGCTCGCTGCTCAACGCGCGGTCGAGTTGGTCGAATCCGGAATGACGCTGGGGCTGGGCTCAGGCACGACTGCGACTTTTTGGATCAAACTCCTGGGTGAAAAGGTGCGGAAGCAGGAATTAAAGATTCGCGCCATCGCCAGTTCTGAAGACAGTGAGCGCCTGGGACGCGAATACGGAATTCCCTTCGTCAACTTCGAGGAGTGCAAAAGTCTTGACCTGACCGTTGATGGCGCGGACGAAATTGCCCCGAAGCTCGCGCTGATCAAAGGGGGAGGCGGAAAACTCTTGCGCGAGAAAATTGTCGCCAGCGCCTCAAAGCGATTCGTCATCGTGGGCGATGAATCGAAACAGGTCGAAAGACTCGGCCGCTTTCCCCTACCGGTCGAGGTGATTCCCATGGCCGCTCCTTTGGTTACCAACTCGCTGAGCGAACTGGGCTTCACTCCCGCGATTCGAATGAAACCCGATGGAAGGCGCTACATCACCGATGAAGGAAACCTGATCCTGGATTGCTCCGGCCTGCTGATCGATGACCCGGCGGCGATGGCGGCGAAGCTCGACTCCATCGTGGGGGTCGTCGAGCACGGTCTTTTTCTGGGCATGGCCGATCTTGCCCTGATTGCGACTCCCGACAAAATCATCGAGCGGACAGTTTAGTGAAGCGCTGGCGCCATTACGGCGCCCCTCTTCAACGCCAAATCTTCCGCCGGTTGTGTTACACTTCGCCCGCTTAGCTAGAATTCTGGCACCATATGCCCCCAGCTGCCGAGGCCAAGCAAAAGCTTCGAGAAATTTGCCGCGTCGCCGCGCGCGTGTTTTACGCGAAGAGCTACGACGGCGCTTCGATGCAGGACATCGCCAAGGCCGTGGGCCTTACCAAGGCCGGACTTTATCATTACGTGGGCAGCAAGGATCGCCTGCTTTATGAAATCCAGAACTACGGCATGGACATTCTTGATGAAACCGTGCTGGCGCCTCTCAAGGACCTCTCCGACCCTCGCGAAAAGCTTCGCAGGACCATCATCGGCCACATCGATTTGATCGTCCGCGCGCGCGACCAGGAAATCACCGTCATCCTGCACGAAAATCGCTCGCTCAGCGGCGCGCTGCGCAAAAAGCTCAACGCCCGCAAACGCCATTACATCGATTACCTGGTCGATTTAATCGGGCGGGTACAGGAATTGAGCGAGAAGCCGCCCCAAATCTCACCCCGCCTCGCTACTTTTGCCCTGCTGGGAATGATCAACTGGCTCTACCAGTGGTACAACCCCGAAGGACAAATCAAACAGGATGAACTGGCCCAAACGTACGTCGATTTCTTTTTCCATGGATTGCTGGGAACGACGTAACAAGGGTAAAGGCCAAAGCGCGGGCGCAGAAATTCGCGGCGCGAAAGTTTAGATTTCATCAATCACCCAGGGACCTGCGACAAGTTGAATTGGAGCAGGGAAGGCCTTAAAGTTGAAGGCCAAAACGATTGTGAATCTCGCGGTGGCCAAGGCTGGTGAGGGAAAGTGCCCTGTTGCCAACTTCCTGAACCACCCATTTTCTTTTCAATGCGACCTTCAAGAGGGCCGCTCCTATTGCCCCTCCCAGGTGGGCGCGCCGCTCACTCCAATCCATGCAGCCGAAGGCAAAGCGCCGATGCAGATTCCGCGCCGCAGCAACGTCGATTCCCAACCCCATGAGCCCTTCCAGGCCGTACGACGTGACTTGATAGAGATGCCCGCGACGGTTGTGGATTTCGGCAATCCATCGGAGGGACAGAAGCTGATCGTGGAGTGAAACCCCCAGCGTTCCCGCCATGTGGTCGTAGCAGGTCCGCGCAAACCTCAGGTAAACGGGTGTACTCGGCACGAAACGGCGGCGCGCGCCGCCGGCCAAAACGCTGAGCGCCTCAAGCGCGCGCGCAACCTCGCCGCCCTGCAGCCGGTAGTAGCGATGTTTCCCCTGCGCCGACACTTTGATCAGGCTCTCGGAGCGCAGTCGATTCAGGTGAACGCTGGCGGTGGAGGGACTTACCTCCGCAACCGCGGCGAGCTCCGTGCTGGTGCGCGCATGTCCATCCAGCAGGCAGTGGAGAATGCGAAGACGCGCTGGTTCGCCCATCGCGGCAGCAATTCTGGACAGCGCCAGATCGGCTTGGGCTTCAGCATCCATTGTTTGATGATAAACGAAGCGTCGATTTCCCGCAATCCACATAATTTCCGGATGAAACTCTACAGCCTCCACAGCGCTCAAGCCGTGGGCATTGTGGCGACACTGTACAAACCGAGGGCAGGTGAGATAATCGGTTCGGCCCCCGAGGGAATGGAGCGGTTCGTCGGCAGGCGCCTATCCACGCTCAGGAAAATACTCATGAAGCGAGAAAGCTTGCAGGAGATTGCGCCAGCGAAGCGCCGGGGGGTGACACTTGAAGAGAATTAAAGCAAGTTTTGCAATGCTGATTCTCGCGTGCGTTTTCGCGCCTTCGATTCTGAGCGGGCAGTGGAAGACGTATTGGAGCTACGACGGCCCGGCCGGCAGCGCGCATTGGGGCGATCTGGACCCCGCGTACGCCGCCTGCAAGACGGGCAGAGAACAGTCTCCGGTTGACATTCATAAGGCGGAGAGGGCGGACCTTCCCGCCTTGCGATTCGAGTACCAGAGCGGTCCGCTGAATTATTTGATCAACAATGGCT
>JASHTY010000379.1 GCA_030040315.1 Terriglobia bacterium
CGCAAGCTGCAACCGGATGTGATTATTCGTGGGCGCGGCATCGGCGCATACGGCGACTACTACACTCCCGAGCGGCAAATCCCCGGCGGCCCGTCAAAGGGATTTTGGAAAGTCATTTACCCGTGCGGCACGGCCTTTTCCTATCGGCCGAATGACCAGTACAAGCCTGCAGAGTGGATCGTCGAGAGTTTGATCGGGATCACTGCCAAGGGAGGGAATTTTGAAGTCGGCTTCGGTCCCATGCCGAGCGGCGAGTGGCCGCCCGAAACTGTGGAACGCCTGAAGTATGCCGGAGAGTGGCTGCGCGTGAATGGCGAAGCGATCTACAACACGCGGCCGCGAAAGGTCTTTCAGGAAGGGAACAACGTTTGGTTTACTTCCAGCAAAGATGGCCGCCACGTTTACGCGATCAGCATGGGCTGGCCGGACGAAACCTTTTCAGTACAATCCGTGCGCGCCGTGGCAGGCACAACGATTCGAATGTTGGGAGTCGATCAGGACCTGAAATGGCGCCAAGACGGAGCAACACTGAAGATCACAATTCCATCCTCACTCGCCGAGCACAAGCCGTGCCTTCAGGCTTATGCGTTCAAAATCCAGGCCGAGCTGGAGTGATTCAAGTGGAATGAAACCAATGCCTGCCTTGACTTACCGGGAACTGCCAACTAATCTGAGATAAGTCGAGCGGCCACATAATCTGGACGAACTTAGGGCCGATTGAAGGTGCCGCAAATGGCAGATGTGAAATCGGGACGAGAGCGTCGAAAGGCCTGGATCTACAGCGTCATCAACCCCCTCCTCGAAGGGCTGAGAATTGAGGCGACGTTTTTGGAGAGGGGGAACTGGACGTTTCGTCGGCACAGCCGCGACTTGGAATTCATTCGTCCTATCCGCATCCTGGTTGGTTATAGAAGCGTGCCGAATTTGGAGGATTTGATAAACTCTAAACCGGAAACCCGGAAAGCCATCGAGCGCCGGGACGCACAACGCGAGAAGCTACGCGACGCCTGTCGCGCAGCATTTGACGCTTTAGTTGCCAACGCTGACTTTCGGCGAAAAGTTTCCGACACTCTTCAAGCCGTGGAAAGCGAAGCACCGGGTTGGACCATGACCATCGTCCATCCTGCAGTCCCTTTCCACGAGGTTATCGCGGAGGTCATCGTAAACAATGGTGGAGTTCCGAACCATGCGGCAATCTACCCCTTCTGGTCGAAGTTCCGGAGCGAATTCATGCCATTTCGGGTTGGAATGGAATTCACGGCGGCTGACCAAGTCGGCCGCGAACTTAGGAATTCCAACGATCACCTCGAGCTGGAACTCGCACAGTTGAGGAGCACTTTGGCCGAAGAATACGATATTCCCTGGGCTCCCTACGATGAGGCCTCGGCGCTCGCTAGTCGCTGACGTATGGTCCCCTTCCCCTTGCAACTGCCACCCGGTCCTGTTATTGACACAAACACCTTGTTTGAATTTCTGCTATGGCGGTTCTGCAAGAATAAGGACATTGCGCTTCCTACATGCCTTATGGACACGCCTCCAGAGGAAGACGCAAGACGCGCTCTTCAGTGGTATCTGGATTCAGCCAAGCCCGTCCACACTTCGCCTCACGTGATCGCGGAAATCCATGGCTTAATAAAGTCCAGAGCCAAGTGGAAGGAACCAAGGACCGCTGAATTTTGGCAGCATGCTCAGGCCGAGCTAAACCGCCTGCGGCTACAGGAACACCTGGTTGAGCTCGTCAATATGAACCGTGATGACCTCGCAATGTTCGGCCCCACCGATGACTCAATCCTTGAGATCGCCACTCGAGCAGATCGCGTCGTAATCACGGATGACGGTGCTCTTAGAGGACGATTGACGCAGGAGGAGATTTCTGTGTTGAGCCGTTGGGAAATTCTTGCGCACTGGCAGTAGCAGGATACCTGAAGCGCGAGTGGGGGTAGTGTCGTAGTTCGAGAACGATGCACGCAACTCGTAGCCATTTCATCGATCGCTTCAGAGAAAATCCGCCGGTTTCATTTCCGCAAATAATTGTCCGTCCCATTCAACCAGTCATAGCGAATCGGGCTGAACACGTCGATGCCGGTGGAATCTTCGACGGCCAGCGCGCTGTGCGGAACGTTTGAAGGAATCACCAGCACCTCACCGGCGCGAACCATCACTTCCTTGCCTTCCAGTTCAAATTTCAGCGCGCCGGTCAGGATCATGCTGATCTGCTCTGCATCGTGATGGTGGAGCGGGATCAGACAACCCTTGGCCAACCCGAGGTGCGCCACCATGACCTTTTCGCCATACACCAGCTTTCTCCAAAACTTGTCCGTTACCACTTCCTTTTTTACGCTTTCCCACGCATGGAGCTGCATCGTGCCTCCTCAAATTTCCTTTGCTCGACCTAAGCCTTGAAGCTGGATTCAAATCGCCGGAGTTCGGTTCCCAGCCCTCCGTATCCTACACGCAACGTGACGAAGTTCGCGACAAAATGCGAGGCGCGGACAGCTGTTCAGGGGTGTATACTTCTCCCCCGTTGCGCTTGTGGGCTTCACCGGAAATGGAGGAGGTACCTAATGCGACGATTGTTTCCGGCGGTGTTGCTTGCGTCAGTGCTTGCAATGCTGTGGGGCACGGGTTTCGGCCAGGAGGCTTCAACCGCGGGTCCTTACAAGGTGCTCAAGACCGCCAAGGTGGGCGGTGAAGGCGGCTTTGACTACATTTCCGCGGATATCAAAGCGCGCCGTTTGTATATTCCCCGTGGCGGCCGCGAGGGTGGGCAACTGACGGCCTTCAATCTGGATACACTGGAGCCGGTGGGAACGATTCCGAATGTGAGTGCCGGTGGCGCCGCGGTGGATCCCAAGTCCCACCACGGTTTCTCCACCACCAAGCCCATCACCATGTGGGACGCGCGCACCCTGAAGGTGATCAAGACCATCGACGTCGACGGCCGCCCCGACGGAATCTTGTTCGATCCGTTCAACGCGCGCATCTGGGTGCTGAGCCACCAGCCGCCTTATGCCACCATCATTGACGCCAAGGACGGCACCGTTGTGGGAACGCTGGACGTGGGCGGAGCGCCGGAACAGGCCGTGAGCGACGGCAAAGGGACGGTTTACGTGAACATCTCCAACAAAGCCAATATCGCGGTGGTGGACGTAAAAAATCTGAAGGTAACAGCCCACTATGACGTCAGCTCGAAGGGCACGGGCGGAAGCGGCTTGGCGCTGGACGCCAAGAATCACGTGCTGTTTGCGTACTACCGACAGCCCTCACCCACCGTGGTAATTGTGAATGCCACAAGCGGCGACATCATTACGACTCTCCCCACCGGTATGGGCGTGGATACCGTGGCTTTCAATCCCGCCACCATGGAAGCCATCAGCGCGGAAGGCGGCGGCACCATGACCTTCATCAAGGAAAGCAGCCCCAC
>JASHTY010000380.1 GCA_030040315.1 Terriglobia bacterium
GCGGCCCACTTGCGTTGAGAAGGCTCGAAAGCCCAGATCGCCCGGCGTGAAATAGAATTTCTCGTAATAAGACGGGTCATCAGGGATGTGCATCTTGCGGTAGAGGCCCGCGATTTCCCCGCTTGCGTCTATCACCGCCGCACTATTGTGATAGACGCCCGCGGCGCGGCGCTCAAAAACCGGCGCGAGAATCACCACGCCCCGCGCTTTGGCGATCTTGCTCATCGTTTCGGTGGTCGGACCAGGCACAGGCTCGGCAAGATCGAAAAACGCTGCATCTTCGCGCTGGCAAAAGTACTGGGAGCGGAAAAGTTCCGGCAGGCAGATGATCTCCGCACCGCGCTGAGCCGCATCCTCCACCAGCCCCGCAGCCTTTTGCAGATTTTCGTCAGGGCTCGGCGAGCACGACATCTGCACGAGGCCCGCGATGAATTTCTCTTTCGAAGACATTCTGTTTTGAGACTACACAAATCGCCGGATTTTGCCAAGGTTGACGCGTCCAAAGCGATTAGACGCATTGGCAAGCCGAATTGTTCGGAGTCATGGAAGGGCGGGGCTTCAGCCACGCCCTTCCACCGCCCGAATGCTTATTTCCAGGAAGCGCTAGCTCCACGTGCGGTCGTAGGACTTTTGTTCGTCCCACTCGGTCGTTGGCTCGAAGTACCCAGTGCCGGGCTTCAGGTGCTGCTTCACCACATCTTCATTGAGAGTGATTCCCAACCCGGGTTTGTCGGGTACGGTAATCCACCCTTGATTGACGATGGGCTTCTCCACGCCCTCGACGAGATCGCTCCACCAAGGCACATCGAGTGAATGGTTTTCAAGCGCCAGGAAATTGAGCGTGGCGGCGGCGCAGTGAACGTTGGCCATGCAGCTTACGGGCGTCCCCGCGAAGTGCATGGCCATGGGCACTCCGTATTCCCAGGCCATGTCGCCGATCTTGTGGGTCTCCAGGATGCCGCCGGAAGTTGCGAGGTCCGGATGAATCTTGCCGACCGCATGTTTTTCACAGAGAGTTCGGAAACCTTCCTTAAGGTAAATGTCCTCACCGGTCAGGATGGGCGTGGGGCTCTGGTCGGAAATCTGTTTCAGCAGGTCGGTGTACTCCCACGGGATCACATCCTCCATCCACGACAGGTTGTACTTCTCGTATGCCTTACCCAGGCGAATGATCGAGTTCACGCCCAGGTGGCCCAGGTGATCCATGGAAAGCGGAATCTCCATGCCCACAGCATCGCGCACGGCTGCGACGTACTCCTCCAGCATCGCGATTCCCTTATCAGTGATTTCCATGCCGAGCAGAGGATGGGGGACCTGCGACTTCTCCCACGCGCTCAGCCCGGGGCGCACCGTCACCGTGCCGGGTTGATCGGCCACCATGTTGACTCCCAAATCCATTTTGAGCCAGGTCAGGCCCATCACGTCTTTGCGCTCTTTCATTCTCTGCGCGTAGACCTTCGGGTCCTTTGATTCCGTCGTGTCCGCGTAGACCCGGATCTCGTCGCGCACTTTGCCGCCCAGCATGACGTAGACAGGAACGTTGTAAACTTTGCCCGCGATATCCCACAGCGCCATTTCGATGGCGCAAACGCCACCGGCCTGCCGCGAGGGCCCGCCAAATTGCTTGAGCTTGCGAAAGAGCCAATCCACCTGAAGCGGGTCTTCCCCGAGAATGCGGCTCTTGAGCATAAGCGCGTACGTGGCGCTGGCGCCATCGCGCACCTCGCCCAGGCCATAAACACCCTGATTGGTGTCGATGCGAATGATCGGGCAGGGACTTGGTCCGGGCTTCACCACCGACGCCACGCGCAGGTCCGTGATCTTCAACGCCGACGGGCCGGAGTTGGTGTTCACGCCCTTTGGGTAGGCTTCCCAGTTTTCGTCGCCGACCAGCGCGCCTCCCAACGCGGCCGCTGAGCCCTTCAACATGCCACGACGATTCAGGAGAAGTTCATCCGACTTTTCCATGATTTCCCGTTCTCCCAACTCAAGAATAACCACGCGCCCGTGTTGCCGCGCTCGCCTCCTACTCTTCCGGCATGCGCAGGGTCAAACCTTTCTGCTCCAGCCACTTATTGAACTCCTGAATCATTGGCTTGGTCCATTTCCGGTCGATCTGCCCCGGTGTGTACTTGCCCTCACGCAGCATTTCGTGCCCCCACTCGTCCACGCGATGAATCATCTGGGCGCGGTCGATTACTGCCTGAGCGAGTTGGGGCGGAATGAAGGTGATTCCTTCAGGGTCGCTTACAGCTACGTCGCCGGGAAGCACCGTAACCTGCCCGATGCGGATGGGAACTTCAATTCCCATTAGCGTTGTGTCGCGCAAGGCCGATGGATCAAAGTTTCGAACAAAAACGTGCATACCCTTGATTTCGGAGATGCCCGTCACGTCACGCACGGCGCCATCCACCACCAGGCCGTTGTGGCTCTTGGCGAAAATGGCGGTAGAGAGATTGTCGCCCGCGAAGGTTCCATCTTTGATCTTTCCAAACAGGTCCACCACCAGCACGTCGCCGGGAGAAAGCATGTCAATCGGCCAGGAATTCTGCGCCCCAATACGTCCTTCGGTCTTGCCGCGATCGTTGATCACCGCATTCACATCGGGACGCAGTGGCATGAAGACAGCCGTGAACACGCGGCCCACCATTCGTCCACCGGGGTTGATCTCGCGCCAGCCGCCTTCAAACTGATATTTGTACCCGTGTGCCTGCAACTCGCCCCAGGCTTCCTCCGCATCCACATCCTTCAGACCCTCGAGAATGGACTCGGGCACCTTGGGACGTCCGTCCGGGAAGCGGTCTCCCTTCCATTCGCGCGTCAATTCGATGCGCTGGTCATTCGAAAACATGCCGAGCTGCGGAAATGCCGCCTTGGTGAAAACGAAAATCAGGATTGCAGCATAAGCGATTCGAAAAATGGCTCTCATCGGACTTCTCCGTGTGGGAAAATTTTGCGGGAGCGTCGCTCCCGCCGCCTAAGCCTACCATAAGTCGAATGTAGGGGAACGGCGCGGACCAGTTGTTCTTTGTCGAAACGCGATTTTGCGAACTCTGCTATCCTCCAGAGACTCGAAGCTGGCAACGCGAATAACCATTCCAGCGGAGGGGCAAAACATGAAATCACACACTGAATACCTGTGGTTCAACACGAAAAAACATCGCGAGTTCATTAACATCACGGACGAGGTTGAAAAGGCGCTGGCCAAGTCGCAGATCAAGGAAGGTTTGATCCTGGTCTCAGCCATGCACATCACTGCCGGCGTTTACGTGAATGACGCGGAGGACGGACTGATTGCGGACATCGATGAGTGGCTGGAAAAGCTGGCGCCTTTCCGCGCTGATTACCGCCATCATCGCACGGGCGAGACCAACGGCGATTCCCACCTGAAGAATCTTATCGTCGGGCATGAAGTGATTGTTCCGGTCACCAACGGCAAGCTCGACTTTGGCCCCTGGCAGCAGGTCTATTACGCCGAATTCGACGGCCAGCGCCGCAAGAGAGTACTGATCAAAGTGATTGGGGAGTGATGATGGCATGACGTCGAGAGCCAAAGGTCAAAAGTCGAAGGGCACACACAGGTTAGGGCCCGACCGACAATTCGTTTCCTGATACTTGAGGCTGACCCTGTAACAAAAGGGACTCTGCTGGAATCCAAACTACTGAGCCTGGCGGTAACTTCCGCTCGCGCCGGGGGAAATTCATCTCATGCCGCCGATTATCGAGGTCCAGGACTTGACCAAGGAGTTTCGAACCTTTCGCCGCCGCGAGGGCGTTTTGGGCGCCTTGCAGAACCTCTTCGTTCGTGAATACCTCACCGTCCACGCCGTCGATCACGTGAGTTTTTCCATCGAACCCGGCGAGATGGTGGGCTACATCGGCGCCAACGGAGCGGGAAAGTCCACCACCATCAAGGTGCTCACCGGAATCTTGTCCCCGACGGGCGGGAAGGTGATTTCAAACGGCTTCGTTCCCTATCGCCAGCGCCGTCACTACACAAAACACATCGGGGTGGTTTTCGGCCAGCGCACGCAGCTCTGGTGGGATATCGCGGTCATCGAATCATTCAAGCTGCTTAAGGAAATTTATGAAATCCCTGAGCGGGATTATCGCCGGCGCCTGGACGTGTTCAGCGAGCTGCTGAACCTGAAGGAATACTTGCACACGCCCGTCCGCAAGCTGAGCCTGGGCGAGCGCATGCGCTGCGACCTGGCCGCGTCGCTGCTCCATAATCCTCCACTCCTCTTCCTGGATGAGCCCACGATCGGGCTGGATGTGGTGGCCAAAGAGCGCATTCGCGAATTCCTGAAGGAAATCAACCGCACCGAGGGCACGACGGTTCTGCTGACCACCCACGACCTTTCGGACATCGAGGAACTTTCGAAGCGCATCCTGATCATCGACAAAGGACGAATCCTGTTTGATGGCGACCTGGAACAGATGAAAAACCGCCTGGCACAATACAATCAGGTGAAATTCTTCTTGAAAGACCGCTCGCAGGTGCCGCGCCTGGCGCAGATTGAAACCGACGGCATCGTCTGCCAGCGTGTCGATGACCTCACCTACCTGATTCGTTTCGATCGCGCAAAGCATTCCAGCGCCGGCGTGATTCGACAGATTGTGAATACACTTGAAGTGCGCGATCTGCTGGTAGAAGAAGAACCCATTGAAGAAATCGTGAAGCGCATCTACCTGAAGGGCGAGGTGGCCTGATGCCGCAAATGGAAGTCGCGCGCCCGGTCCCCGGCCCAGTGCCGGCATCATCGCTGTGGAAATTCCTGCGGCTCCACTTCGAATTCGCCCGCGTGGGGTTTGTCAATACGCTTGCCTACCGCTTGCGCTACTACACGGGAATTGTCACCTATTTTATTTATGTGTCCGTATACTACTTCATCTGGAAGGCTATCTACGAGCACAGCGCATCCATTGAGGGCTTCGACTTCGCACATTTGCTCACCTACATCGGCGTGGGGTGGATTATCCGCTCGCTCTATTTCAACAATATCGACCAGGACCTCGCCTACCAGGTTATCGAAGGCCGGCTGGCGATGGACCTGATCAAACCGGTAAACATTCAATTCATGTACGTGGCGCGCGCGGCGGGTGAGGCGGTGTTTCGCCTTGCCCTCCTGACCGTACCCACTGCGCTCATTTTGTTTCTCGTTTATCCCTTGCGGCTTCCCGCGAGTTTCGGAGGCTTTTTGACATTTCTCATGAGCATCGGTTTGAGTTTCCTGATCGTCGCGGCCATCAATTTTGCCGTAGGCACGTTCGCGCTGCGGTTGCAGTCCATTCTGGGCTTGCTGCGGGCCAAATTTTTTCTGCTGGAGCTTTTCTCCGGCCTGCTATTGCCCATGACGTTCTTCCCTCACATCGCACAAAAAATTCTCGATTTCATGCCGTTCCAATACATCAGCTATATCCCCATGCTCATTTACCTGGGCAAGCTGCACGGCATTGATTTAGTGCGCGCTATGGGCATTCAGGTGTTCTGGGTCGTGGCGCTGATGGCAATTGGCGACGGCCTGTGGCGCTGGTCAACGGGGAAGTTGATTATTCAGGGCGGGTAGATGCGACTCTGCAACGCGAGACGAATATGAAGAGGCACTGGCGGCTGCTGGCTCGCTACTTCGCCCAATACGCGAAGGTGCGCCTGGCGTACAAGGCTGACTTCATCATCGCTTTTTTTTCCTCGATGGCGGCGACGGTGCTGGGCTTCGGCTTTGTGCTGGTGCTTTTCACCAAAATCCCGCGCTTGCAGGACTGGTCCTTTGATGAAGTGATGTTCCTGTACGGCTTCTCGCTTATTCCCCTGGGGTTTTTCAACGTGGTCAGTTGGAATCTCTACGACTTCAGCGAACTCTATATCATCGAGGGGAGGTTCGATCGCGTGCTCCTGCGCCCGGTCTCAACCCTCTATCAGGTGGTCTTTGAAAAATTCCGCCTGGAGTCGTTGCAGGAAGTCGTAACCGGCATCCTGGTTGTGGGCTACTGCGTTCGCCGCATGCATCTCGAGTTGGGCGCGATGGATTTTCTATGGTTCGCCGTTACGGTGATCTGCGGGGCGGGGATTTATCTGGCGGTCTTTCTGATTCTGACGGCGGTGTCGTTTTGGTTTGAAGACCGCGTGGGAATTGTGCCGCCGGTGTTCAACATGCTCAACTTCGGCCGCTACCCGCTGACGATTTATAACGTTTTCATCCAGTTCCTGCTGAGCTGGATCATCCCCTTTGGCTTCGCGACGTTCTATCCGACCACGCACTTCCTGGGGAGAACCGCGTTTACGCTTTATTTCCATCTCGTACCGGTGGTTGCGGCAGGTTTCACTTTGCTGGCCGTTGTGGTTTGGAATCGAGGCGTGGCGAACTACAGCAGCACGGGGACGTAGCAGTTACTTCAGGATATCCGAAAGCGGCAGGGAAAATCCCGGGAGCAATTCTGGCTCTTCAAATCTGTCGCCCGCCTGCGCGCTCCGCACTTCGGGATCGCGCTTCCCCTGAATGTACCGGTAAGCGAGGTGAGTGCTGCGGTAGAAGAGCCATATCGTCTGAACTCCCGTCTGAAGATACTGCGCGACCTTCAGATTCAGGTCATCGGCTCGATCGTGGGTGGAAACGATTTCGATAGCGAGGTCGGGAGCAACGGGCAGAGGGACTTGGGTCAAATCAACACCCTCAAGTCGGCCCTTCTGGAATAATGCAACGTCAGGACGGCGGACGACGCCTTCACCCAGCCGCACGTCCATTTCGCTGACCGCTCTCCCTACCGGGTGAGAAGCCAGAAAGTTTCGCAGGCGCGAAATCAAATCGTCGCGGAGATCGTTGTGAAAAAAGTCTGCGGAAGGCGTCACGATCAACTCCCCCTCGCTGAGTTCGTAGCACATCCCCACGGGTTCGTCGAGGGCCGCGTATTGTTCGATGGTGAGCAAGGCTTTGGTGGCCATAAATATATCCTTCGAGAGCCAGATTACCACTAAACTTGAGCAAATGCGCGGTGCGCGAAGCCTTACAAAACCTCGTCGTAGACTGCCAGCGTCGCTTGCGCAGTTCGCGCCCAGGTGAATTCGCCCGCACGCTCGAGCCCTTTTTGCACCAGACCTGCACGCGTCGTCGAATCCTCAACAGCTTGAATTACCTTCTGCGCGATGTCGGCGGGGTCATGGGGGTCAACGTACAGGGCAGCATCGCCGCCCACTTCGGGCATGGATGAAACGTTGGACGTCACGACCGGCGCGCCCGCAGCCATCGCCTCAAGCACAGGAATGCCAAAACCTTCTTCGAGCGATGGGAACAAAAACACGCTGGCGGCCTGATAGAGCCTCCCCAATTGGGCATCGTCAACATGGCCGAGCAGCTTGACTCGATTCTCCAGGGACTCTCCACGGATGAATTCATGAACGGCCTCGCTCCCATGGCCGCTACCCCCTGAGAGGACCAAGGTGTACTTGGGGGAAAGGAGCTTCAACGCCTTGAGCGTGTTGAGAGTGTTCTTGCGGGTCTGAATGACTCCCACATTCAAAATCATTTCTCCCTCGCTGCCGAGGATGTGAGCACGCTCCCTCAGGCGCTCCTCAGGCGAGAGAACGCGCTTGGGCAATTCGACGCCCAGAGGAATGACTCTGATCTTTTCCGGCGGAACCTGGGCGTGCGAAACAAGCAGCTTTTCCGTTGCGTGGGAGGCAGTAATTACGCGTGTGGCCCGGCCCACCGCCTGCAGAAGCAGCGCCGAGAACTTTTTTCGAAAGTCGGAAGTAGAGTAGTTCTCACCGGTAATAGGAAAGATGTCGAAGACGGTCACGATTTCCCTGTCGAAGTGAAATGCCGGCGGGCGTTGCGCAAGACTGTGGAAGATCCGGGCCTGCCAGGGAAGCCAAAATGTGAGCGGCTCCTGAAAGATCCGCGTCGCGAATCGCGCCCGGGCTCCGGGGAGCGATTCTGGCTTAAGGAAATGACGGCGCCTGCCAAACCGCGACAACCGATAACAGATCAGAAATTCGTGGCGCGTATTGAGAGTAAGCAGCGTTTCGATCAGCCGGCGCGAATATACGCCGATGCCGTTAAGCTGCGCATCAACACTGTAGGTGGCATCCAGCGCAATCGTCGCCATTGCCAGATTGTAACAAGTTACGATTGGGCCGCACGTTCAAGTTCAACAATGTCGAGCTTTTTCATTCGCAGCATGGCCTGCATGGCTTTGGGGTGTCTGATAAGTTCGGGCAGCCGTGCGGGTACAATCTGCCACGAAAGCCCGAATTTATCCTTCAGCCAGCCGCACTGACTTTCGCTGCCTCCCGCTGAAAGCTTCGACCAGTATTCGTCCACTTCCTTCTGGTCATTGCATCGAACGACAAAGGAAATTGCTTCCGTAAACTTGAACATGGGTCCGCCGTTAAGAGCCGTAAATCTCTGGCCGTCGAGTTCGAAGGAAATGGTAAGAACGCCGCCCTTGGGTCCGCGGCCGCCCTCCGGCGTGCGCTGCTCACCCACTCGCCGCGAGTTCTTAAAAATCGAAAGATAAAAGTCCACCGCCTCCTCGGCATTCGAATCAAACCACAGGAAAGGTGTAATGCGGGGATGATCTTCAAAAGTGCTCATGGAAATCTCCCGAAGTTCAGCTTCGAATTCACCCAGGAAGCGAGTCGCTCATCTCTGATTGTAAGCACGACTGAATAAAGAATTGCAAATCGCGAGGGGCATTTCGAAAACACCGGATCGCCTCACGCCTCCGCTGCGCCCAATTCAATTCCATATTCCTTCAGCTTGCGGTAAATGGTGGTTTTGCCGATGCCGAGCAGTTTCGCCGCGCGCGCGCGGTCCCCACCC
>JASHTY010000381.1 GCA_030040315.1 Terriglobia bacterium
TACAGCTCGGCCGAAGCAAGGATGTTCTGGCCTATGCCCCCTGCGATAAGCACCAAACCATTGTTCAACACGGTTGCGGTGTGATAAAGGCGCGCGGTGTTCAGGCTGCCCGTCACCGTGAAGGTTCCGGTCGTGGGGTCGTAGAGCTCCGCGCTGGCAAGCTGACCGGTCGAATTGTCACCACCCGCGATCAGCACCAAACCGTTGTTGAGCAGCGTTGCAGTGTGCTGGAAGCGCGCGGTGTTCAGGCTGCCCGTCACGGTGAAGGTTCCGGTGGCGGGATTGTACAATTCCGCGCTGCTCAGGGCGCCGCTGGTGCCTTCGCCCCCCGCGATCAGCACCATCCCATTGTTCAGCATCGTCGCCGTGTGCCGGAGGCGTGGTGTGTTCAGGCTGCCGGTTACCACAAATCCCGCCGTGCCCGTCCCGGTCAAGGCTACTGTCTGGGGGCTGCCCGAGGCTGTATCTGCAATGTTCAATGTCGCCGTCCTGCTTCCCAGGGCTGTGGGTGTGAATACAATCTCCATCAAGCAATTTCCACCCGGCGCAACCGAAGTTCCACAGGTGTTGGTTTGACTAAAGTCCCCGGGGTTTATTCCATTAATCGTCACGCTGGTGATCGTTAATGTTACGTTGCCGGTGTTGGTAAGAGTGACCGGCTGGGATGGACTGGGTGTGCTTAAGGGCTCACCTGGGAAGGTCAAGTCGGTAGAGGATAGGCTGACGGGTGAGGAGGTGCCCGTGCCGCTCAAGGGCAACGACTGAGGGCTTCCTGCGGCGTTGTCGGCGAGATAGAGCGATGCTGTTTCGGTTGCGGATAGCGAAGGTGCAAAGGTTACATTAATCGTGCAACTGCTTCCCGCCGCCAGAGTGGACCCGCAATTATTAGTCTGACTGAAGTCGCTGAAATTGGTCCCGATGAAGCCGATGGAGTTAATGGAAAGTGGAGCGTTGCCCGGGTTGTTCAAGGTCGTGCTGAGAGCAGCGCTCGGCACGCCAAGGGTCTGGCTGCCGAAGGTGAGGGTGGAGGGAGAGAAGCTTGCTTCCGGGTTTGCCAGCGTCACCGTTGTCGACCCGCACACTGCGCCAGTGCAGGCGCTGATGGTCACCATGCCCGTTGCCATTCCGTATACCGCTCCTTCGTCCGTCACATCATTGCTGACCGTCGCCACGGTGCTGTTGGAAGAGCTCCAGGTGACGGAAGCGAGCTGTTGCATGCTGTTGTCGCTGAATGTGCCCGTCGCGGTCATCGTTTGTGCGCCATCTATTGCCACCGTGGGGCTACTCGGGCTAACCGATATGGAAACCAGGTTTGGCGGCGTGAGCGTAGCCGGTTCGTACAGCTCCGCAGTGGCCATGTCGAACTCTATGAGGCTATAGCCGCCGGCCACGAGGACTATGCCGTTGGGCAGCAGCGTCGCCGTTTGCTGGTAGCGCGCGTAGTTCAGGCTGCCGGTCACGGTAAAGGCGCCCGCAGTCGGATCATAAAGTTCCGCGCTGGCGGTCTGTTCCGCGCCGCCCGTGATTTCGCCTCCGGCGATCAGAACCATGCCATTGTTCAACAGCGTCGCCGTGCCAAACCAGCGTGGGGTGTTCAGACTGCCCGTGGTGGTGAACGTGCCGGTAGCGGGATTGTACAACTCGGCGGCGGCTACGGGGTCATAAGGGGAGGCGTTCAGGCTAATGCCCGCCGCCACCAGAACCATGCCATTGTTCAGCAAGGTAGCCGTATGGTCCAAGCGCGCATTGTTCAAGTTGCCGGTGAGGGTAAACGTCCCTGTGGAAGGATTATATAGCTCGGCAGTCGCCGTGGGGCCGCCCCCCGTGGTAAGCCCTGCGGCAATCAGCACCATGCCGTTGGTCAGAAGAGTCGCCGTATGCTCGCTATGCGCGACGTTCAGGCTGCCCGTGTAGGCAAAGGTGCCGGTGCTGGGGTTATACAGCTCGGCCGTCAAGGAGGGGTTGCCGGTCGAGTCAAATCCTCCTGCCACCAGCACCATGCCATTCGGGAGTACAGTCGCGGTGGCATAGGCGCGCGCGGTGTTCAGGCTGCCGGTGACAGTAAAGATCCCGGTGGCGGGATTGTAGAGCTCGGCGCTGGGTGTGCCCACGATCGACGCATTCGTGCTGCCGCCCGTAATCAGCACCATTCCATTGTCCAGCAGCGTTGCGGTGTGCGCCCAGCGTGCCGTGTTCAGACTGCCGGTCAGGGTGAAGGTTTGAGTTGCGGGATTATACAATTCGGCGCTGGCCAGGATGTTGCCATTCTCATCCTGGCCCCCGGCAATCAGCACCATGCCGTTATTCAGCAGGGTCGCGGTTTGCAAGGAGAGTTCGGTATTCAGGATGCCGGTGGTCAGTGCAAAACCCGGGGTGACCGTCAAACTGCTGGAGGCGAAAAGCGCACCTACCGTAGCCTGAATGGTCGTCGTTCCGAGCGCGGCGGCTGTGCCCAGGCCCTGCGTGCCCGGAGAATTGCTGATGGTCGCCACGCTGGTGTTCGAGGAGGTCCAGGTTGCCGTCGTGGTCAGGTTCTGCGTGGCTCCGTTGCTGTAGGTGCCGATGGCGGAAAATTGTTGCGTGCTGCCGTAAGGAATCGAGGAAATCGCCGGCGAGACTGATATGGAGACCAGCGTCGCCGCACTCACCGTGACCGGGGTCGAGCCGCAGACGGAACCCGCGCAGGCCTGGATTGTGGCAGGGCCGCCGGCGGCCTCCCCGTACGCCACACCCGAATCCGTCGAGTCGTTGCTGACGCTCACGACCCCGGAATTGGAGGAACTCCAGGTTACGGACGCAAGCTGCTCCATGCTGCCGCCGGTAAATGTGCCAGTGGCCGTGAAGCTCAGCCCGGTGAAAAGGGGAATCGTGGGGGTACTCGGAGTGAGGGTAATGGAGACGAGATTCGCCGGCGTCAGCGTAACCGGTTCGTACAACTCGGCGCTTGCAAGCAACCCCGCCATGTACCCCGGTGTATTGTTCCCGGCGGCGATGAGCACGGCGCCGTTGGTGAGCAGCGTGGCGGTCTGATAGGCACGTGCAGTGTTCAGGCTGCCGGTGTAGGTAAAGGTAGCGGAGCCGGGATTGTAAATCTCCGCGCTGGATAAAGAGCCGGTGCTATTGGTTCCGCCGGCAATGAGCACCGTACCGTTGGTTAGCAGCGTGCCGGTTTGAAAGGAGCGCGCGGTATTCAGGCTGCCGGTGGTGGTGAAAGTGCTGGTCGCGGGATTATATAGCTCGGCGCTGGAAAAGTAAGTGTAAGTCCTGGCGCCGTGGGTCGATTCCTCTTCGCCGCCCGCGATCAGCACCATGCCGCCATCCAGCAGCGTTGCCGTGTGGACGGCGCGCGCGACGTTCAGATTGCCGGTATAGGAAAATGTGCCGGTAGCGGGATTGTAGATTTCGGCGCTGGCCAAAACCTGCCTTCCTGAAAAGCCGCCCACCACCAGCACCGTGCCGTCGTTCAGCAACGTCGCCGTAGGAAGCAAGCGCGCGGTGTTCAAACTGCCGGTCACAGTGAAGGTCCCGGTGGCAGGATCGTAGACCTCAGCGCTGGCCAATTCGTTTTCGTTGGGGTTATATCCGCCGGCCACCAGCACCATGCCATTCGAAAGTAGAGTCGCGGTGTGCTCGTAGCGCGCGGTGTTCAGGTTGCCTGTAGTGCTAAAGGTCCCGGAAGCCGGATTGTAGATCTCGGCAGTGGCAATCGCGTTGCCGTTGCTGTCCTGCCCGCCTACGACCAGCACCATTCCATTGTTCAGCAGGGTCGCCGTGTGGTCGAGGCGCGAGAAACTCGGGCTGCCGGTGGTTGTGAATATTCCCGTGGCGGGATTGTACAACTCCGCAGTTGCCACGTTGCTTGCGTTCGGGGCGCAGCAGCCGCCCACGATGAGCACCATCCCGTTTTCAAGCAGCGTGGCCGTTTGAAGCTCGCGCGCGGTGTTCAGGCTGCCGGTCACGCCGAAGCCTCCGCCCACGGTCAGGGTGGTTGAGCCGTTGATGGCGCCGGCGGTTGCCTGGATCGTTGTCATCCCTGCACCCGTCGTTGTGGCCAGGCCCTGGGAGCCGAAGGTGTTGCTGATCGTTGCCACGCTGGTCGCAGAAGAACTCCACGTCGCCGCGTTGGTTAGGTTTTGCGTGCTGCTGTCGCTGTAGGTTCCGGTGGCTGTAAACTGCTGCGTTTGCCCCAGCAGAATCGAAGGATTCGCCGGCGTCACGGCGATTGAGACCAATGTTGGGCCGGTAACCGTGAGCGTCGTCGAGTCCTGCACCGCGCCGGAAGTGGCTGTAATCGTGGCGCTGGCGTCGCTGACCGCGGTCGCGAGTCCTGCTGAATTGATGAAGGCCACGCCCTGAGCCGATGAGCTCCAAGTGACCGAGGAAGTCAAATCCTGGTTGCTGCCATCGCTATAAGTTCCAGTAGCCGTGAATTGCTGCGTAGCGCCCACGGCGATGGAAGGATTCGCCGGCGTCACGGCGATCGAGACCAGCGCGGGCGGACCAACCGTTGCCAATGTCGAGCCGCAGATCGATCCCGTACACGCGCTAATAGTGGCTGAGCCCGAGGCCTGCCAGGCGTAGGCTGCTCCCAAATCGGTAACATCATCCGTGACGCTGATCGCCGCGGGGTTGGACGAGCTCCAGGTGACCGAAGCAAGTTGCTGGGTGCTGTTATCGCTGAACGTGCCCGTGGCGATAAATTGCTGCGCGGTGTCGAGAGGAATTGTTGGATTGCTTGGCGTCAAGGCGATTGAAACCAGGTTCGGCGGAGTGAAGCTAATTGGCTCGTACAGCTCGGCGGCGGAGACCATGCCGGTAGCGCTGTTATAACCGCCCGCCAGCAGCACCTGGCCGTTTGCCAGCAGCGTCGCTGTCTGATTGTCGCGTGGAAAATTCAACGAGCCGGTAGAGGAAATCGTGCCCAAGACCGGATCATATAGATTCGCGCTCGACAACGAATTGCCGTTGTAGTCCTCGCCACCGGCGATGAGGACCGTGCCATTGTTGAGCAAGGTGGCTGTCTGAGTGTCGCGCGCAGCGCTCAAATTGCCGGCGAGGGCGAAAGTACCCGTGGCGGGATTGTAGAGTTCGACGCTGGCGAGATCTGCGCTGGCCCCAACGCCACCCGCGATCAGCACCATGCCATTATTCAGCAGCGTCGCCGTGCCATTGGATCGCGCCGCGTTCAGGCTCCCGGTCACGGTGAAAGTACCCGTGGCGGGATTATAAAGCTCGGCGCTGGCGATCGGTGAATTGTCGGCAATGGCGAGACCTCCTGCGATGAGCACCATACCGTTGTTCAGCGGCGTCGCCGTGTGCGCAAATCGCACCACGTTCATCGCCCCGGTGGCAGTGAACGTTCCAGTAGCCGGATCATACAGCTCCGCGCTGGGGCCGGAGACATTGCCTCCAGCGATCAACACGGCGCCGTCATTCAGAAGCGTTGCAGTATGACCGGCTCGCCCGGTGTTCATCGTACCAGTGAGGGCAAAGGTTCCAGTGGCCGGATTGTAGAGTTCCGCAGTGGCGGTGAGAACGACAGTGGTTGTACAGTTCGATATGCAGCCGCCGGTCATCAAAACCAATCCATTGTTCAAAAGCGTTGCCGTAAATGTGTATCGCGGCGTACTCATGCTGCCGGTGGGCGTAAACGTTCCGGTGGCGGGATTATAGAGCTCGGCGCTGGCGGTAAGATCAACGTTCAGGTCATCCGCCCCGCCCGCGACCAGCACCATTCCACTGTTGAGCAGCGTTGCGTTCTGATAGAAGCGAGGGGTGTTCAGGCTGCCGGTCACCCCGAAGCCACCGCCAACAGTTAAGGTGGCTGAGCCGTTGATGACGCCCGCGGCGGCTTGGATCGTCGTGACGCCTTCGCTTACCACAGTTACCAAGCCTTGCGTGCCAGTGGTATTGCTGATCGTCGCGACGCTGATTGCTGAAGAACTCCACGTCACGGCGTTCGTCAGATTCTGAGCGCTCGTGTCGCTGTAAGTGCCCGTGGCCGTGAATTGCTGCGCTTGCCCCAGCAAAATCGAAGGATTCGCCGGCGTCACGGCAATCGAAACCAGGTTTGGCCCGGTGACCGTCAGGGTTGTTGAGCCCTGCACCGCGCCGGAGGTTGCGGTAATCGTCGCACCGCCATTGCTCACGCCGGTCGCGAGTCCTGCGGAATTGATGAAGGCCACGCCCTGAGCCGATGAGCTCCAGGTCACCGAGGAAGTTAAATTCTGGTTGCTGCCGTCGCTGTAAGTTCCCGTAGCCGTGAATTGCTGCGTAGCGCCCACGACAATCGAGGAATTCGCCGGGGTCACCGCGATCGAGACCAGTGCGGGCGGACCCACCGTCGCCAACGTCGAGCCGCAGATCGAGCCCGTACAGGCGCTGATGGTGGCCGAGCCGGAAGCTTGCCAGGCGTAAGCCGCTCCCAAATCGGTAACGTCGTCCGTGACGCTGATCGCTGAGGGGTTCGAGGAGCTCCAAGTGACCGAAGCAAGTTGCTGGGTACTGCTATCGCTGAACGTGCCCGTGGCGATGAATTGCTGCGCGGTGTCGAGTGGAATTGCCGGAGTGCTCGGAGTCACTGCGATGGAAACCAGGTTGGGCGGCGTAAATGTGGCGGGTTCGTACAACTCGGCGACGGCTGAGATTCCGCTGATGCTATTGCCTCCAGCAATCAACACCAGGCCATTCGGCAACAGGGTCGAAGTCTGAGCGCTATGCGTTTTCTGCATGCTACCGGTAACGCTGAAGGTCTCGCCGACGGGATCGTAAAGCTCCGAGCTGGTTATGGGACCGCTGCCGCTGTTACCTCCGGTCACTAGCACCATCCCATTGTTAAGGAGCGTTGCAGCGTGATTTAAGCGCGCGGTATTAAGGCTGCCTGTGGCTGTGAAGGTTCCGCTCGCGATATTGTAGTACTCAGCGCTGCTCAGGATGGAAGAGTTGGAGGTCGAGCTCTCGCCGCCTACCATCAACACCGTGCCATTGTTGAGCAGCGTCGCTGTAAATTCTCTGCGCGCCGTACTCATGTTTCCGGTCGAGGAGAATGTCCCCGTGGCGGGATTGTAGATCTCGGCGCTGGACAGAAGGGTGGATTCATACTGGCCGCCCGCAACCAGCACCGTGCCGTTGTTTAGAAGCGTCGCTGTCTGAAAGTCACGGGCCGTCACCAGATTGCCGGTATACGAAAAAGTGCCGGTGGCTGGACTGTAGAGCTCCGCACTGGCCAAAAAACCGGGGGGGCCTGTTCCGCCGGCAATGAGCACCATGCCGTTCGGAAGTAGGGTCGCGGTGGCCACTTCGCGGGCAGTGTTTAGGCTGCCAGTAGTGCTGAAGGTTCCCGAAGCAGGATTATATAACTCTGCCGCGGCGGTCGCGTTGCCGTTGGCGCCCTCGCCTCCCGCGACCAAAACCATTCCGTTGTCTAGCAGCGTTGCAGTGTGGCTGTAGCGCGCCGTGTTCAGGGGGCCAGTGGTCGTAAAGGTTCCTGTAGCGGGATTGTAGAGCTCTGCATCGTTTAAGGCACCTCCGTTGTTGCCGCCTGCAATCAAAACCATGCCGTTATTGAGGACCGTAGCTGTTGCAAAGTCGCGGGCTACGCTGAGATTGCCGCTTACGCCAAAACCGCCCGTCCCGACTCCGGTCAGCATGGCCGTCTGCGGGCTGCCGGGGGCATTGTCCGCGATGGTAAGTGCGGCGGACTCGCCAAAAACCTGCGAGGGTGTGAAGGTTACTGTGAACGAGCAACTGGCCCCCGCCGCAACCGAAGTTCCACAAGTGTTGGTTTGATTAAAGTCAGGGGCATTGGGCCCTGTAATCGATATATTGGTAATTTCCAGGGTGCCGGTACCAAGGTTGCTCAGGGTGATCATCTGCGCCGGGCTCTGTATCTGAATCATTTCACTTCCCAGATTCAGGCTGGCTGGTGAAAAACTCGCAACGGCACCCAAGCCCACGCCGCTCAGGGTAATGGTCTGGGGACTGCCGGCGGCGTTGTCGGTAATGGTGATGGAGGCGGACTCCGCGCCCACCAGCGAGGGAGTGAACGTGACATTGATCGTGCACGAGGCATTGGAGGGCACGTTGGGCGGGCAGTTATTCGTCTGGCCAAAATCCGGGGCATTGGCGCCCGTCACGGCAATGCCGCTGATTGCTAAGGG
>JASHTY010000382.1 GCA_030040315.1 Terriglobia bacterium
GCCGAGAACGGATTGAAGGGCAATCCGCCCGGCTTCATTGTGCCCACGTTCTATAACAATGGTTCCACGGCGGCGCCCATCTTCGGTTACGGGACGCAGAACACGGTTCCCTTTGGCTTCCCGGCGCCGGCGTTTGTGGGCCACCCGCTGGATGCCAAGGGCGGAATTGCCGGGGCGCAGAACAGCGTGGGTGGAACTGATCCGGCAATGTCCGCGCCGGATGCGGTCGATTGGTCAGTCGGATTGGAGCATCAACTCGCGCCGAATCTGGTAGCCAGCGCAGGCTATGAGGGATCGCATGGCTACAATCTCATCTCGGCCGGGGGTAATGTCGGCAACACGACCTACGGCGTGGATGTAAACATCTTTCCGGGCGACCTGATTCAGCATCCGGTGTTTGACTCGAACGGCGATTGGTATGTTCCAAGCACTCCGACTACCCCAGGTCATGACGGAACGGGCTATCAAACTCGCCTCAATACCAGCTTCGGCACCATCAATTATGCGTTCAACTCCGCTTATTCGAATTACTACGCGTTCATCCTCGCCGTGAAGGGCAGGGTGGGGGAGCATGGCTTCCTTACCGCTTCGTACACGCATTCGGCCGCAAAGGATGATTGGAACAATTATCCGGAGGGGTATGTGGGAGGAGGCGGTACCTCATACAACTTCAACCAGTACTACAGCCCGTCGCCATGGGATGCGCCCAACCGCTTTTCGATGGGCATTGGCTACGACATTCCCGGCCTGAGGTCAGGCAATGGCCTGGTGCGCAGGCTGACGAACGGCTTCAATCTGTCTGAAACAACGATCCTGCAGTCCGGCAATCCCTTCTTTGTCTACTCCGGAAATCCGCTGAGCCTTGAGGACACAGCCGGGGTAACGGTAACGCAGGCCAACTATCAGAGCGAGCTGGCAGCCGGGCACTTCGCCTTCGCTGACAATAGCGGTAACTACTCGGCTGACGGAGACAACTACAATATCCCCGATGTCGTCAGTTACAAGCAGAAGACCGATCGCAAAGCATATGAATACACCGGCAACCCCGATTCGGGCATTATCACCCACGCTCAGTTTGCCCAGCCCACCTTTAGCGCCACCGGCACTGAAGGGAACGAAAAGATTGACCTGTTCCGCAACCCCGGCTATGCCGACACCGATTTCACCGCGAAGAAGAGCACTCAATTAGCCGAGCGCTTCAATCTGGAATTGCGCCTGGATGTCTTCAACCTGTTCAATCGCGTCAACCTGAACGGGGTGGACACTAACTATAACGACACGAGCGCCAACTTCGGCACCACCACGGGCACGATGTTTCCGCGTTACCTGCAACTCGCAGCCAGGGTAACTTTCTAAACCAGGGCGGGGTTGGCACAATTCGCACGCAGCTCACCGGGCTTCCCGGAACCTGTTTCCTATTCGGCAGGTCACGGGAAGCCCGAAGCGTGCCGGCGACCCGGCATACAATGGGGATACGAATTCCCGCTTGCCGCTCGATCGGCGGCAAGACCTCTCATTTGATAACGTGCCGGCTCCGTCACAGACCGGCCGCAATTTGGATTGAGGCTCGAACCTGGATTCGTTTCCCATGGTCTTCAAGATGGACAAGCCGTGCATGTCCCGCTTGCCGTGCCCTCAAGGAAGATCTCTAACCCGGATTCTCGCAATCTCTCTATTTGTCGCGTCGGGGTGGGCGCAGCGGGGATTCGCGCAGGTCCAGCCGGCGCAAGCAGCGATCGGTCAAATCGCGGATGCCTTGCGCAACCGCGATTTCAGTCAGGCGCTTCAAATCTGCGCGACGGAGCTCAGCCGAAATCCCGGCGACTACAGAATCTGGACGCTGCGGGGAATGGCGACTGCCGGGACAGGCGACCTTCCCAAGGCGCTTACTGCCTACCAGACTGCCTTGAGGTTGTCGCCCAACTATCTGCCCGCGCTGGAAGGCGCTGCGCAAACTGAATTCGAACTGGGAGATGCGGGCGCAGCTCCGCTGCTATTGAGAATCCTGTCACAGCACCCCGACGACGAAACGGCACATGCTTTTCTCGGCGTGATTGACTCGAGGAAGGACAATTGCCCGGATGCAGTGATTCATTTCGAGAAGGCGACAGACACAATTGCGCGCGAGCCGGGAGCTCTGAATGACTACGGAATCTGTCTGGCCACCCTGGATCGTAACGAACAGGCTGTAAGCATCTTCTCCGAGGCGCTCGAGTTGGATCCGGCCAGCCAGAGCGCGCGCTACAATCTGGCCCTGGCGCAATGGAATGCACATCGCCCCGACGACGCACTCAAGACGCTTGCAACCCTGATCGATGTGACGCCTGCCTATGATGACGCGCTTGCGCTGGCTGCCGACATTCTCGAGTCGACGGGCGACACCGCGCGCGCCGTCGAGCTCCTGCGCAAGGCGCTGACCGAAAATCCAAAGGACGTTCCCGTCTATTTGCGGTTCGCCATGCTTTCCTATGACCATGCGTCGCCGCAAGTAGGCATTGATATGATCGACTTCGGTCTTTCCCAGGTGCAGAATGAGCCGGAGCTATACCTCGCGCGCGGGATCCTGCTGACCCAGCTTGGTGAATTCACTCGAGCTGCCGATGACTTTGACACGGCCAGTCGAATCGATCCCAGACTTCAATTTGTGGATGTTGCTCAAGGGCTGGTTCAGTCACAGGAGCACAATTCCGCCGAGGCTCTGGAAAGGTTTCGTGCAGCCGTAAGAGCGCACCCGGACGAGGCCTACGCGCAGTATCTTCTGGCGGAAGCGCTTTTGGGAGAAGACAAACAGGCGGGCAGCAGGGATTCCGAGGAGCAATTGAAGGCGGCTATGCGAGCGGTCGAGCTTGATCCACAGCTGGTGGCAGCTCAGGACCTGCTGGCCACCATCTATTTGCAGAACGGCGATACGGCAGAGGCAATCAAACACAGCCGTGCGGCGCTGGCTCGCGATCCAAACGATCAGCAGGCGCTCTACCATCTCATTGTCGCGCTTCGCAGGACGGATGAGAAAGATCAGATTCCTTCCCTCTTGAAGCGGCTGATCGAGCTGCGCGCCGCCAATCCGCAGGGCAAGACCGCCAATCGATATCGCCTGGCTGACAGCGCAACTTCATCCACTTTGGCCCCTCCGTAAAAGCACGGTTCAACAGGTTTCAATAAGCTCAACTCCACTTCTCTGTGCCTCGCCAAAACTTCTCGGGGCGTGGTGCTGACCTGCGCCCCGAAATTCGCACACAACCGAGTTTGAAATCGCATTTTTTGAGGCGCCCAGGATTTCCGGTCCAACAGCGACTCGAGATTCTGGCGGTCAAGGGTCTCCCGAGCTTGATGGGCGAGCCTGGAGCTCACTCATGAGACTCAGAAGAGAACCTCCAGCGTGCGCGATTGCAAAAAGTGCCTCGCCCCGATATTGGAGATTTTCCGGCAAGCGAGGAACCGGGTCATGGGCGGCGTTCTTTGCCGGCGCGATCCAGATCTGCCG
>JASHTY010000383.1 GCA_030040315.1 Terriglobia bacterium
GAATCGAGAAATTGCAAATTGAATTCATCCAGGGGTGTGGGAAGTCCTTCCTGACGGTTCAGATAGATCCAATCGAGAAGGGCTTTCTCAGGTTCGGCAATCAGGTAGTTATGATAGCGGGTGGCCTTTTCCTCAAATCCCCAATAGAGCTCGGGAGAGATCTTACGGTACACAACGGTTACAGATTTGCTTCGAAACGTCTGCGGATAGCCGGGCGTCACGCAAGTGAGTACTGAGGGGTTCTGGGTGGTGACACCGCGCTCGACGAGTGCGGACTCGAGAGAAATGTAAGATCGTGATCTGAGGATATTGACCAGATCGCGGGGCAGGAAGTGCTGGTTGAAGTGGTTGATGTAAATCTTTGTCGAAACTCGCTCGACCAGACCCCGGGATTCATACCGGCGCAAAGCGTTGCGGACAACAGATTCGGAGAGCCCGTAGTTGCGGACCAGGGCGTCGGTCCGCACAAGGCAGTCTCGCCGTGCTTCTTCGGTTAGGGCGTCTGTCCAATTCATCGAGCCTTCTCCCCCAGCCAATGTGAAAACCAGTCCGTAGCGAGTGTCGGATCGGTTCGAATTCTTCTTTGGCAAGCTCTTCAAATACGGGTAGGGGCAGAACGGCGCGAAGTTCAACGGTGCAAAGCTTTGGAGCGATTTTCTCGATTCGACCCGTGATGAATTCACGATCGAATTCTTTGATCAAGGTGAAATCCTCAAGATGTGCCAGGAGGTGCTCGTCCAGTGCTGAGCCCTGGTGGACGAGAAGGTGGATGTCAAATGCATCGCGGGTTTTAACGTAACGTTGGTCGAGGAAAGCTTCGCATTTCTGAAGGATGAGGAAACTGGCGGTTGGCGCAAGGACGGTTGCTTGCGGCGCGCCGGCAATGGTCTTCTTGAGGATCTGACTTTCCAGAACATTCCCGCCAACTCGGGTGAGATCGATGCTGAATAGAGCATTATGATTGGCGATCACCCACTGCTTCACGAAGTCGGCGCTCTTTCGGTCGGTGCGGAACTCCAACTGGTCAAGGCCGAACGTCTCCGCAACGGGTTGGATGCGAGTTCTCATCTTTTGTCAATTTTGTGAAACTTATAGTTGTCATATGCACGAAATGTGGAGCATCCAGCAATCTAAACATACCGGAATACCTCCGCGCGCATAGCTTGATTGATCGACTCGCCATCGATCAGTCGTACCTTTAATAACTCCCAATAATTGAATGATATGACGCGGCATCGTGTGCCAGATGTATGCCGCTCGTAACAGGATGGTCATTCATGGCCCGCAAGACTGGCCAGATCATCGGACGCGCCCCGCGCACCTAGTCGGTGCGGGTATATGCGGGACGCCCTCGAACGGGGTCTTGATACACAAAGTTCATTGACGAATCCGGCTATTTAGAAGTCTTCGGGACCGTCGGCGCGCGTCACCGGCCAATCCTTTTCTGTGGTGAGAGGCAGGAATAGAATCGACGAGCCTGGCCGGCTGTTGCTTTTCGCCAGCCGCGGGAAGTAATCAAACGCCCTGACGCGTGCTCGGGCGCTCGTTGCTTGGCGGCTGACGCATCGTCATCTAGATTAGCTTCGCCTCGCGAGCGCCGTCGTCCGGTCCGTCTACTATCGGCCTGCCCATGCACGAGTTGGGACACGCCGCCTTCAGGAGGTCGTACCTCGAGGATGAGGAGCGTCAGCGAAACCGCGAAGACGCCGTCGCTAGTCCCTTCTGTCCGGTCGGTTCGATATCTCCGCGCGTTTCTTGTCTTTCCTCGTTCGACGAACCATCGCCCCTCATGAAACTCTCCCCACGATTGCCTTTTGGTCCGGCGGTCGGCGCTGGTCAGAGAATCGCTTTCGCGCTTCCAGGGTAGTCGGTGCTTCGGGCCGAGTCGGCGCCCGCCTGAAATTCGGCGCGGAGCATATCGAGTTTGGCCCCAATCCTTCGTTGCGCGTCGCTCCCAAGGACCACCCAATGTCGCGGAGCTTCCGATGCCACGACCTCATAGATCGCAGCGGCGGCGCGGACGGGGTCGCCCGGAAACATGTCAGGAGAAACGGTCGTCATCATCTTCCTGAACGCACCCGACGTTGCCTCGTACGCCTCGATTGGCTCTCCTGAAAAGCGCGTGCGCTGCTCGATTCCCGTACGAAAGGAGCCGGGCTCGACCAGGAAGGCCCGCAGGCCGATCGGCTCGATTTCTTGCCATAGGGATTCGGTGATGCCCTCGAGCGCGAACTTGCTGGACGCATAGTAGCCGTTCACGGGCAGGCTCGCAATCCCGTCCATGGACGAGATATTCACGATCGTCCCGGATTGCCGGCGACGCATGCCTGGCAGGACGAGACGGAGCATTGCCACGGCACCGAAGAAGTTGACCTCGAACTGCGCTCGATAGTCCTCCTCGCGCTGCTCCTCAACGCCGCCGAAAAAATCGATGCCGGCGTTGTTGACAAGCACATCGATCCCGCCGAAGTGCGCCTGCGCCCGCTCGACCGCGGCGATCCGCTGCTGTGGCTGCGTCACGTCCAGTCCGACCGCGAGCGCCCTATCCGGGTAACGCGCGGCGAGACCGCTCATGCTGTCCATCGATCGCGCTGCCAGAACGACGCGATCGCCGCGCTGCAGCACGAACTCGGCGAGGGCATAGCCAAGCCCGCTCGACGCGCCTGTAATGAGCCAAGTTCTGGATTTCAGATCGGCGCGACCGCTGGTCGAGGATGATTGCGAGGCAGGATTGGAAGTCCGTCCGGCGTCGTCGATGAAATCCGTGGATTCGCTCAACCACCGCCACTTCCTGTCGGCCTCGGCGCGCGTACGCTCGGCTTCCGCCGCGGCACGGACGGCGTCACGCCCAAGCAAGATCCGCATCGGCGGTTCATCGAGACGCGCGATGTACAGGACGGCCGCAGCCGCCTTCTTCGGGTCGCCGGGCTGCGCGCCATCGTACTCGCGCTGAAACCGCGCGACGGCTCCGACCGTCGAGGCATAGGCGGGATTGTGCGCGAGAATGGTTTGGGAGGATCCCGCGAAGTCCGTGCGGAAGCCCCCGGGCTCGACGATCGTGACTTTGATCCCGAGCGGTCCCACCTCATTGGCGAGCACCTCCGAGAAGCCCTCGACACCCCACTTGGCGGCCGCGTACGCGCCGCGACCGATCGGGCCGACGCGTCCTCCCACTGAGGAGAACTGGAGGATCCGGCCCGCTCCTTGACGTCGCATCACCGGGATGGCCGCCTTGGTCAGGTTCACCACGCCAAAGAGATTGGTCTCAAGTTGGGCGCGGAAGTCCTGAATGGTCGTGTCCTCGATCGCGGCAAGGTTCCCATAGCCGGCGTTGTTGACCAACACATCGAGGCGGCCGAACACGTCAACCGCTAACTGGACGGCCGCAATCGCCGCACGCTCATCGGTTACATCCAGTGCAACGGCGCGCATGTTGTCGCCGTAACGCTCAACCAGATCGGAGAGCTGCTGTGGATTGCGGGCGGTGGCGATCAGCTTGTCGCCAGC
>JASHTY010000384.1 GCA_030040315.1 Terriglobia bacterium
GAAGTGTTCGATAGAGTCGCGGAACTTGAGTTCGGTCTGCTCGACCACGCCCAGGCGCTTCAGCGCCTCCGAGTTGTCAGGGTCGCTGGCCAGAATCTGGCGGTAATCACTTTCGGCGGCGGCGAAGTTTTCCGCGTCCTCATCAATATGAGCTTTTTTGAAAAGCGTATCCTGCTGCGGCGCCTGCACCGCCCCGGCGCATGGGAGCAACGCTAGTGACACGAGGATGGACACGGACAACGCGCCGACCCACGCAAGCCTGGACCATTTTTCGAGAACTCTCATTCCAGGTCCTTTCATGGGCAGGGAAGGCATGAAGGGCAATTCTACTGCGGATTGGGAGGATTCGGCGTCTTTGGTGATTGGCTTTTTCCCGTCGACTGGTCTGTGCCAGCGAACATCGCGTCCGGCGGCATGCGGCGTTCGTCCGACTCCTTCTTCATCTTTTCGAACATTCCCATCTCGGCCCGCGATTCCTCCACGTTGCCCAGGCGTCGATAAGTCATGGAGAGCAGGTAGTGAGGGGTCGGTTCCTCGGGATTCATCTGCACGACCTTCTTCAAGTAATAGAGCGCGTGGTCGTTGTCGTGGGTTTCCATGTACAGCTTGCCCAAATCCTGGTAGGCCCCTCCCAGGGTTGGTTTCTGCTGAATCGCCTTTTGCAGGTAGGGAAGGGCCTTGTCATACTGCCGGTCCTGCAAGTAGCAGTTTCCCAATTTCCAGGTTGACTGGTAGTCTTCCGGGGAAATCGCCAGTTCAGCTTCAAACTGCTCGCGCGCCTCCGCCCAGTGTCCCTGAAGCCATAGTACATTTCCCAGCGCGTAATGAAGACCTGGAGCATGGGGGTTTTCCTTGATCGCCTTCTGATATTCGACAGTGGCAGCCGGATATTCCTCGCGTTCTTCAAACGATTGTCCCATCACCTGATCGTAACGATAGGAATTGGGAGCGACCTGTGCCATCTTGCCGTAGGTCTTGAACATGAGCCGGTAGTAAAGGCTCCCCAGGCTGTACAGCACTTCAGGGTCGTCAGGGAAAACCCTTTCGGCGTGCTGGAGCACTTGTACGGCATCTTCGTCCTTGCCGAGCTCATTGTAGCTCTCACCCAGGTTGATGTAAGCAAGGCGAAGTTTGGGATTCAGGGCGATGGCCTTTTTCAGGGGTTCGATGGAAGCCGCAAATTGGCTGTTGTGGATATAGGCCATACCCAAATACAGGTTGGCCCCTTCCAGCGCGGGCTTTCGCTTCAGGGCTTCCGAAAGAGCGGCGATGGCCTTGTCATAATCCTTTTGGAGGTAGTAGGCAATCCCCAGGTTTACAGAGAGTTCCGGGACTTGCGGCATCAATTTGACGGCTGCCTGGTAGCCGGCCACCGCCCGGGCGTAGTCACCCGCCTCCTGGGCCTGTTTGGCAGCCTGAATGTCCGATTCAGCCTCAACCTCGCGATTTGATTGAGCTGAAAGCGAGACAGGCAAAAAGCAAAGAATGAATCCGAGCAGAAATCTGGTTCGCATTATTGCCTCCGACTCATATCGGAGTGTTTTTCGCCGCCGCCGTGCTGCAACCTTTCAGGCAAAGGCGACTCACACCATCATTGTCGAAGATAGCAAAGCGCGCGCGTTAAGATCAACCGTTGCCGGCCCCGCTGAGGGCAAACAAAAAAGCGGGCCGGCTGGTTTTTGACCACCAGCCGGCCCGCAGTTCTTGTGCCTTAAAGCTATCACCTGACCGCTCTGTCCATCACCATTTCAGTCTCATGCCGAACTGAAGAGCCCGCGGCCAGTTGTTCTGGTTCCCCAACATCCCGAATCCCGCGCCACAACAGAGAGGTTCCTCTGCGTAAGCGCCCTGGTTGCCGCCACTGGCGTTCAGCTCTACACGGTTTAGCAGGTTTACAGCATCCACCCGGAAGTCCAGCGTGAACCTCTCTTTGATGGCCCAATCCTTCATGACAGAAAGGTCCTCATCAAAGTAGCCGAAGCTTCTGACCGTGGCTTCGGTAGGCGTCAAGGTTCCGAAGCAAAATTGGCAGGGGATCTGAAAGGCGGCAAGATTGAACTGCGAATCAACAGCAGGGTTGAAGCCCTTGGCGTGGTCTTGCGGCGACTTCGCGGAAACACCCTGCAGGAGGTTCGGAGTGTTGAAGCCATCCATCATCTCCAACCCGCCGGAAGTTACAGGGGCCTCAATGTTTTGCGGACGGCCGGACTGATATTGATCGACGCCAGAAACCTTCCAACCGCCAATAATCTGGTTGGCGACTCCGCCGTGGTTCATGAACTTCCTGCCCAAACCCACGGGCAGATCATAAACATAGGCAACGGAAAGAATATCGGGCATATCCTCAAAACTATAAGCTTTCTGTGAATGCGCGTTCCAGGGATCGTCTGACCCGAATTCCGAGGAGAACACGCCAAAGATCTGTCCGCCATTGGTCAGCGTCTTCGACCAGGCATAGGAGGCGAGCAGGTATAGACCGTTGGAGAAGCGCTTTTCCGCCTTGACTTGCAATGCGTTATAGGTGGAAGTCGCAACCCCTTCGTAGCCGCGATCCAAACTGTTGTATTGAGGGTTGATGCTGAGTGCCTTGCCCAGAATCAGGTTGCTCGGGTTATTGGCATTCCAGAGCGCCTCAAACCCGGGGAAGGGACTGTGATTCCCAGTAGCCGGATCGATAGGTTGCCCCGACAAATACTGTTGGGCCAGGGGATCGCTGAGCGGTGCGTTGAGCAACGGCGTGGGTGTAACACCAGCGGGAGGATTGGCAATTTCCGCTGCGGTGCACACTGTCCCGTTGCAATCCATAATGTTGCCCAGTGATAGGTATTGGGGAGGCATCTGCGTGGTCGGCATCAGAAGGCTCGCCAAATGGACTCCGGTATTCTCCAAATAATTAACACCTAGCGTAATTTGGCCCGGCAACTGGCGCTGCACACCGATTTGAAGGTTTTCCGCGTAGGGGGCGACGCCATCTGAGGGGTCCGTCATATAGGGACCTTGGCCGTTTTCCACTGTGGGTGTGAGTGAAGGGGTGAATGTGGGGAACGTGTTCTGGTCCCACTGGAAGGCCACGGCTTCCTGGTTGATGGTGCCGACCGTCGGCGATAGGTTGTATCCCTGAACGTAAGTAGTTCCATCCAGCCGGTTGGCATTGCCTTGAGCAAAGAAGACGCCCCAGGCCGCGCGGATTACGGTTTTATCGCTAAGGGCGTAAGCCAGGCCTATGCGCGGCGAGAAGTAGTGGTAATGGGTCTTTACGCCGGACGGATATTGGGCGCTGAACCCGTAATTCATCGCCCCCATCTCGCCGGGCGCGCCAGGATTGACCAGCGTGGGGTCTTCCCACGACTTGGTTCCATCTTTATGAATGTCGGGTTCGAACAGATCCCACCGGATGCCCAGGTTGAGCGTGAGTTTCTTGCTGAACTTGAAATCATCCTGCATGAAACCGGCAAAGTACCCGCTGCGGTTGTAACCCGGTTGGGTGTAAACGTAAGACTGGGTGCGGTCTGTATCCCCCAGCATGTAGCTGGCGAACGGCACCCCGGTCGTCGAGTCATTGGGATTGCCGACCGTCGAGGCTGCGAACTCAAACCAGCCCGCGCTGCGGCCGGTGCTGACCGAGTTTAGGGCATTCTTGATGTACTCAAAACCGAATTTGAGTGAGTGCTTTCCCTTGATCCAGCTCAGCGTGTCGGAGAATTCCTCACTGTTTTCAGTGGTCAGCGATTCACCGCCACCGCCATTGAAGGATTCACCGTTGGCCCCGATGACGATCTGGGGAAACTGCGTCTTGAAGGTGGGGTCGAATCCTTTCAGCCCGAGGAAGTCCACCCAATCCGACTTCCCGCCGTAGCTAGTGACGGGCTCCGTGCCGCTACCCCAGAGGTTGTATGCCAACAAGACGTGGTTATCCAGATCCGGCCGGGCAATCAGGTCGTAGTTGATTCGCACGTTGCGCGTCTTGTTGTAGCTGGGCTGGGAACCTCCCCCCAAGGGGGCGGGAATTTCGCCGATCTGGGGGGTGGTGTTGTTTCCGTAATCGTATACGCCGCTGATCCGGTTTTTGGAATTGAAGATGTAATCGCCCTTAAATCCGTACATGTTGATCGTCTCAGGGTTTCCGACGGTACTGAAATAGTTGTTGACGATCGCGGCGGCAGGCCCGCTAGTTTGGTTCACGTTGGGCGTTGGAAAATAGGGAAGGATCTTCGTGGAGATAGCGGAGAAATCAGTTGAGCTGAGAATTATGTTGCCACAAATGATCGGACCGCAGGTGGTGTGCGTCGTGGGGTCGTAGAGAGTACCCGTATTGGGGTCCGACGGCGTGGCGGTAGCAAGCCACTGGGTGAAGTTACCCTCCTTCATGAGGGCCGTGGGCACGGTGGCCGTGCCGGTCGATACGCCCTGGACCAGCCGGAAGCCGTCGTACCAGCCGAAGACAAAGGCCTTATCCTTCCGTATCGGCCCGCCCGCGGTGACTCCGAACTCGTTCTGTTTATACGGGGGTTGGCACTGCTTCGTGCCGCCCGAGGCCACTGACTCGCCACTGGAATTGCACCCAGGCGTCCCCGAATTCTCAAAAAACGGAATGGCGTTGAAGGCATTGTTGCGCAGGAATTCATAGGCCGTGCCATGAATCTTGTTGGTTCCCGACCTGACTTCGAAGTCGGCCGTCCCGCCAGCGGACCGTCCATATTCGGCGGAGGCATTAGTAGACTCCAGCTTGAACTCGGAAATGGCGTCCGGGGGAATCTGCAGCGCGCGCAAATCGCCTTCAAACCCCGCATCCGTCAGCAGATCCGCGCCGTCAATCATCATGGTGGTGCTGGCCACCATGCTGCCGCTTACCTGCGTGCTCATCGTACGGCTGTAGCCCTCGGCGTTGTTATTCGAGGGGCCCCGTCCCGTCACGCCCGGTGCCAATTGCATGAAGTCCGCAGGTGACCGCTGGTCTCCCTCGGCGATCAAGGGAAGTTCTTCGACTTGTTGGGCGTTGACGGTGGTTCCCGTATCAGAAGTCTCGCGATCGAGCAGGTTAGTTTGAGCCGTGACCTGCACCACTTGAGTTTCTTGCCCAACAGACAGTGAAAAATCCAGGCGCGTCGTCTGACCGACGCTCACGATGACGTTAGTATGTTCAAATCGGCGGAAGCCCTTTGCTTCAGCGGTCAGGTCGTATACGGCCACTGGAAGCAGCGGAATTGAGTAAACGCCGCTGGCGTTCGAAGTCGCGGAATTTACGACCCCGGTCGTGACGTTTGTGACGGTTAGTCGAACACCGGGAACAACGCCGCCTGACGGGTCGGTAACTATGCCGGTAATCGTCCCCCGGTCTACTTGGGCCATTGCCGTGGAGGTCACTAGAAGTGTCCCCAGAATCGCGATTATCGCCCGCTTACATTGCGACATCGGAAATCCTCCCTTCTATGACAAGTTGTCCCAAAGACCGAGCAAAGACGCCAAGGAGTGCAGTCGTGCGAAAGGTAGTTCTCGAAGCCAAGTAATCAGTTTAAAGTAATAATCTAGTTTAAACAGGTGATGCCGTCAATCGGTAAAATTGTCAGAGTTCGCAGCGGATCGATATTCTGAACCGGGGTCTGGGGCGGTGAGGCGGCTTTTGGTAAAGGCCGGCCCGGGCATGGATGGGTATCTTAATAACAAGTCCGGCTACCAGCCGAATCGCTTTCCACTCCCACTTGCCCGCGTTGACGCGCTCTTCATCAACGGCGTAACATCGGGGAATGAAGGCGCTATTTCTGCTTTTCGCCATCTTGCTACGCTTCGGAAACCTGTGGGCCACTGATACCCTCGCCGCGCAGGCCAATCTGCTGGCCCAGCGAATCAGGGCAGACCTTCAGACGGGACGATTGGACGCAGCCCTTGAGAAAGCGCGCACGGCAGTGGGCAAGTATCCGAATTCCTCCGATCTGCAGGAACTGCTGGGTGTCGCGCTCTATAAGAAGGGGCGAAATGAGGAAGCGCGCAGCGCCCTGCAACGAGCGATCAAGCTCGATCCCAACATCCGCCAGAACTACTTCGATATGGGACTGCTGGAACTCGCCGAGCGGAAGTATCCCGAAGCGGCCAAGTATCTTGAGACTTATCTTCACTTTGATCCGGACAATGCCCAGGCGGAGTTGCTGCTGGCGGGCGCCTATGAGGACGAAAACCAGACTTTGCCCGCCATTGAGGAGTACAAGAAAGCGCTGTCACTGAACCCCAATTTGCTCCTGGCGCACTACGACTTGGGAGTTGCGTATCAAAGCCTCGGCAACCTTCAGGCGGCGCTCACCGAGTACAACCTCGAAGGGCAAACCAGTCCAAAGTTTCCGGAAGCACGCTGGCTGGCAGGGAACATCGAACTCAAAAACGGCAGGCTGCCGGAGGCTGAGAAATTGTTTCAAGAAGCATCCGCGCTAAGCCCTTCGGCGTATGAGCCCCATTACGGCCTGGGCCGCATTTACGCGGAGCAACAGCGATTCTCCGAGGCGGAAGCAGAGTTCGCTGCCGCCCTGAAAGCGGCTCCTGATAACCTCGAAGCCCACTATGCTCTGGCACGGCTTTACGAGCAGACTGGAAACCGAGTTGCTGCAGCCCGTGAATTCGGTGTGTGCAAGCAATTACAATCACGGAACCAGGTACCTGGAATCGCTGCCGCGGCGTCAAAGCCTTAAGCGAAAACGGAGGAACCGACTTGGATCTGCGTCGCCTGCGGATGACCCGCGTGCGACCGGTGGCATTCGGCTGGGCCGGCTTGAGCTTGGCCTTGGGCCTCAGCTTGGGATTGTCGCTCGCGGCATCCGCCGGCCGGTCTGTGGAAGCTCGCCTCCCCGGTCTTCCCGCCAAGCAGCAATCGCCACAGTCTCCCCCGAGTCCTGCGTTGTCTGAGCGCACCTCAAACGAGCAATTCATTGAGGTCACAGAGCAATCCGGAATTCACTTTTCACTTACCAGCGGCGGCGACGAGAAACGCTACATCATTGAAGCGAAGGGCGGCGGTGGCATCGCCTGGATCGATTACGACAATGATGGCTTTCCCGATCTGTTCCTTGTGAACGGCTCGACCTTCGAAGAATGGAAAAAAGGTGACACCCCGCGATCACGGCTTTACCACAACAACGGCGACGGTACCTTTACCGACGTCAGTGCCGGTTCGGGCCTGAGCCATACCGGTTGGGGAATGGGCGTTTGCGTGGGTGATTACGATAACGATGGCTTTGACGATCTGTACGTCACCTACTACGGCGGCAACGTTCTCTATCGCAACAACGGCAACGGAACATTCACCGATGTCACTCAAAAGGCGGGCGTGCGGGGCGGCGGATGGGGCATGGGGTGCGCTTTCGGCGATTACGATAACGATGGCCATTTGGACCTTTACGCCGCTGATTATCTTGACGTCGATATCCTGAAGCTGGGAGCCATGGGCAGCGCTCCCAACTGCACTTACCGCGGCATCGCGACCTTCTGCGGTCCGCGCGGATTGCCTGGCGGGCGCGATTTCTTGTTTCACAATAACGGCGACGGTACGTTTGCGGATGTAACGGAGCGCGCCGGAATCGACAATAGCAAGTACTACGGTTTGGGCGTCGTGTGGTGCGACTATGACCGCGACGGCCGGCCGGACATCTACGTGGCCAACGATTCCACTCCCAGCTCGCTTTACCACAATAACGGCGACGGCACGTTCACCGACGTCGGCGCGGAGGCCGGTGTAGCTTACAGCAGCGAAGGCCAGGAGCAGGCCGGGATGGGCGTCGATTTCGCGGATTACGATAACGACGGCTGGGGCGACCTGGTCAAGGGCAACTTTTCCGACGACACGAAGAACCTCTATCACAACAACCGCGACGGCACCTTCACCGACCTGACCTATCGTGCCGGTCTTGGCGCCGTCGGCTGGCTGTTCACCACATTTGGCGCCAAATTTCTGGATTACGACAACGACGGATGGAAGGACATCGTGCTGGCAACCGGGCAGGTGTTTCCCCAAATCGACCGGTATCAGTCCGGCATTACTTACGCTGAGCGGAGTCTGCTGTTTCACAACCGCGGGGACGGGACGTTCCTGGAAGTTGGTTTGCAGTCGGGACCGGGGTTTGCCCCGGGCCGCGTCAGCCGGGGGCTGGCCACGGCGGACTATGACAACGACGGCGATCTGGAAATCATGGTTTCCAATATGAACGGCCCGCCGGCCCTGCTGCGACATGCCACCAAGAATCCCAATCATTCCATTCTGATCAAAACGATTGGAACGAAGAGCAACCGCGACGGCATCGGAGCGGAAGTGAAGGTAATTGCGGGTAGCCTGTTACAATACGACACGGTGCGCAGCGGAGGCAGCTATCTTTCCTCGAGTGACCTGCGCCTTCACTTCGGCCTGGGCACCCATACTTCTGTTGACCGGCTGGAAATTCACTGGCCCGCCGGAGAAACTCAAACCATCGAGAGTCCGCCCGCCGATCACGTTCTGGTAATTAAGGAAAGCGAAGGGTTGGTGACCTCAAAGCCATTTCGCCAGACGCGCACCTTTGGCGCGCTCGCGCGCTAGCAGGATCTCTCTGCCGTCGGACGGTTGGAACTTGTCATGGTGACCTGACGTAACAGAACTTAGGATTATGCGCGGCTAACACGAATGTGTGGCGACGCAGCATGAATGCGCTATGGCGCTGGCAGGAGGCAGGAGATGCGATCTTTGACGGCTCAACTCCGGCAAGTTCTCAGAAGGCTCCGGCGCGCACCCCTGTTCACTGCGGTTTCCGTGCTGACTCTGGCCATTGGCATTGGCGCGAACACCGCGATCTTCAGCGTGGTGGAGGGCGTCCTGTTGAAGCCCTTGCCCTACACCGACGCGGAGAAGCTTGTAGCCGTGCGGCTTACCGCCCCCGGTCTGGGGCTCAAGAATCTGAGCATCTCCCCCTCGACCTACTTCATCCTGCGTGAGCAAGGCCGCACTTTCCAGGACATCGGCCTACACAACGGCTACTCCATGAACGTCACGGGCCTTGGAGAGCCGGAGCACGTGCCGGGCCTGGAGGTGACCGATGGCCTTCTTCCAGTGCTAGGTGTCTCGCCAGTGCTCGGCCGGGCGTTTACTCGCGCGGACGATTCCCCCGGCAGCCCGGAGTCGGTGATGCTGACCTGGGGCTACTGGCAGCGCAAGTTCGGCGGCGACCGTGGAGTGGTTGGCAAGACCCTCACCGCGAACGGCAAGCTGCGGCAGATCATTGGAGTGTTGCCGCAAACGTTCCGGTTCCGCGATGAGCGCGACCTTGCCCTGCTGATTCCACTGCGTTTTGACCGCGCCAAAACCAAATTGGGGAACTACAGCTACGAAGCAATCGCCCGGCTCAAGCCCGGAGTCACTCTGACCCAGGCGCACGCAGACGTGGCGCGCCTGCTTCCCGTCGTCGAACAGAGCTTCCCTCCGCCGCCCGGCTT
>JASHTY010000385.1 GCA_030040315.1 Terriglobia bacterium
TGGCGGGCGCGCACACCATGGCGGAGTTCATCCAGCTTCTCAAGCCGCCGCGCCGCGTGATGATGATGGTGAAGGCGGGCGATGCCGTTGACCAGATGATCGAAGAGATTCTGCCCCACCTGGAAAAGGGTGACATCCTGATTGACGGCGGCAATTCGCACTGGCCGGATTCCACGCGCCGCACGAAGTACCTTGCCGAAAAGGGAATGCTCTTTATCGGGACCGGCGTTTCCGGCGGAGAGGAAGGCGCGCGCCACGGGCCATCGATCATGCCGGGCGGCAATCCCGCCGCGTGGCCGCACGTGAAGCCGATTTTTCAGGCTATCGCCGCCAAGGTTGAAGACGGTACACCCTGTTGCGACTGGGTGGGCGAAGACGGCGCCGGCCATTATGTCAAAATGGTGCACAACGGCATCGAGTACGGCGACATGCAGTTGATTTGCGAGGCGTACCAGTTGATGAAAGACGTTCTGGGCCTTACTCCCGACGAACTCCACGAGGTTTTTGCCGATTGGAACAAAGGCGAGCTGGACAGTTACCTGATCGACATCACCAGCCAGATCTTCGCCAAGAAGGATGAGGATGGGACGCCCATCGTCGATAAGATTCTCGACACGGCGGGGCAAAAGGGCACGGGCAAGTGGACCTGCCTGAGCGCTCTTGACCTTGGCATGCCGGTCACGCTGATTGGCGAGGCGGTGTTTTCGCGCTGCCTCTCCGCAATCAAGGAAGAACGCGTGGCGGCTTCGGCGATTCTCAAGGGCCCGCGACATTCGAAGAAGTTGCCCGATCGAGAAAAGTTCGTGGAAGATGTTCGCTGCGCGCTTTACTGCTCGAAGATCATCTCCTACGCGCAGGGATACATGCTGCTGCGCGAAGCGGCTCGCGATCAGAAGTGGAATTTGAATTTCGGCGGCATCGCGCTCATGTGGCGCGGGGGATGCATCATTCGCAGCGTCTTTCTGGGCGAAATCAAGAAAGCTTACGACAAGAACAAGAAGCTCAGCAACCTGCTGCTCGACAAGTTCTTCAAGAAGGCACTGAAGAAATACCAGGCGGCATGGCGGCGCGCCGTCATTCATGGCGTCAAGGGCGGAGTGCCCACGCCGGCATTCACCACGGCTCTGGCGTTTTACGATGGCTACCGCACGGCTCGGCTGCCCGCAAATCTGCTCCAGGCGCAGCGAGACTTTTTCGGCGCGCACACCTACGAGCGGATCGACCAGCCTCGCGGCCAGTTTTTCCACACCAACTGGACGGGGCACGGCGGCAAAGTGGCCTCGGGACAGTACAATGTGTAGGTAGCAAGCAGGAATCTACCCGCGATTGTCATTCCAAACGCGGTCGTCGTTTCGACAAGACCCCTCACCCAAACTCCCCTCCCCCTCTTCCCTCTCCCTGGGGAGAGGGAAGAGGGGAGAAGGGGTGATAGGGTGAGGGGTTTCTTCCAAGCCATGGCGCTCAAGCGCCGTTGAGTGGCCGGTTGCCACAGAACTTCGGGCACAACCTTGTATTAAAGGATTCTCTCATGAAATACGGACTCGAAATCCGACCTTCCGGCGCACTCGACTTTCTTTCGCTCGGTGCGCTCATTCACAGATTTGACCCTGGAATCATCCCATTTCGTAAAGCAACTGAATGCCAGATTCACGTCAGCGGTGGTGAATTCAACTGTGCCGCCAACTTGTCTGACTGCTTCCGCATGAATACCGGCATTGCGACGGCGATGGTGGATTATCCCATCGGCGACCTGATTGCCGAGCGTGTGCGCGCCATGGGAGTAAAACCTTTCTACAAGCGCTTTAAGCATAACGGCGTGAATGGCCCCAACATGGCAGCGGTTTACAGTGACCGCGGATGGGGCGTGCGCGCTCCCGTGGTTTTCTACAATCGCGCAAACGAAGCGGGAGCGATGCTCAAGCCCGGCGACTTCGACTGGAAGGCGATTTTTGGCGCAGGTGCGCGCTGGTTCCACAGCGGCGGAATTTTCGCGGCGCTTTCGGAGTCCACCGGACCGTTGATCGCGGAGGGCATGCAGGCGGCCAAGGCTGCGGGCGCTGTCACTTCCTTCGATTTGAACTACCGCGCCAAGCTGTGGAACATTTGGGGCGGGCCGGAGCGCGCGCTTTCGGTGATTTCGAGCATCGTCAAGCACGTCGATGTGCTGGTGGGCAACGAAGAGGATTTGCAAATGGGGCTGGGTGTGCCCGGGCCGGAAGTGGCATCAAAGTCCAAACTCGATCCCAGCGCGTTTTTCGGCATGATCGATAAGGTGATTGCCAAGCATCCCAACGTCAAGATTGTCGCCACCACCCTTCGCGAAGTTCATTCCACCAATCGGCACAGTTGGAGCGCCGTGGCGTGGATTGATGGCAGGACATACCTTGCCCCAACTGCCGAGCTGGACGTTTACGATCGAGTAGGCGGCGGCGACGGATTCGCTTCCGGGTTTTTCTACGGAATGATGACGGGCGAGGAGCCGGAACAGGCAATCAAGCTCGGCTGGGCGCATGGCGCGCTGATTACCACCTATCCAGGTGACACCACCATGGCCACGCTCGATCAGGTGAAGGCCTTCGCCAAGGGCGGCTCGGCGAGAATCCAGAGGTAAGGCCTGCCCTCCAAGGTCGAGAGCTATCGATTGGTCGGCGCGAGTTGGTGGATGAAAAACGCGAGGATGACTTTCGATTCAATTGCGGTCCCATTCAAACGTGCTGGCGTAAATTTCCAATCTTTCAGTGATTGAGCGGCAGGAGCCGTAAAGGGCGCTGTGTCGCGAAGCACATGCATGCTCTTCAAAGTGCCTGCCGCACCAATTCCGGCTTCAATCACAATGCTCGCCGAGAGTATTGGCCCTCCTCCTAACGGACAAATCGGAAGGTTTGCAAAAAGGACGTCAGCGGGTTGGAATCCGCTCGCCACGTCTGAAGGTTCCCCTGGATGAGAGATCGGGGATTTGGGCGCTGGTGTGAATACACACTCATTGTTGAAGACCCCTACAACCGTAATGACGGAAGCGATGGGCCTGCCACGCATCGTGGCGGGTTTGAACGTCCACGCCCTCACGGAATCGACTGTCGATTTCGTCACTGAAGCAAGGGCATGCTCCACGTTGATATCATGAACAGTCCCATCTTTTGAAACGAAAACCCTCAAGACCACCGTACCGTCAGCCACGCTGAGATCCGACGCAGTGACGGGACTGACGGTTAAGGCTTCGACAGGATCGAAAGTGTCGTCTTGTTGAGCTGCGCGCGCGAGTGGGGGTTGCGAGAAGGCAATCAGAGAAAGCAGAACAATTCCGACCGTGGAATATTTGCACATTGGCAAAACCTCGCCAACTTCTATTTTACTCCTTTCGCCCCTGGAAGGTCGAATAGAGCCGCGCCGGTCCATGCTTATTTGTCCCTAACCTCTGCACAAACCTTCATATTCCTGCAACGAATTGGCAGCGATGATTTGGCGGGACCTATATTATAATGGTGGGATTCGGCAGACTGCTCCCTTCGGAGTGTAGGGAGCATCCAATTGGTGCGGGTGATTCCGCGGCGCAGGGCCGGGAATCAGCAGGGTTTATTGTCTGGCGTTAATAATTGAACTCATTCGCGCGGGGGGGGGTTCCTTTGGAAACTCAAATTGCCACTTCGACCACGGTTCCGGGGCTGAGTGCGTCACAGCTCAACCAGCTTTGCATCAATACCATTCGCTTCCTTGCTGTAGACGCCGTGCAGAAGGCGAATTCCGGCCATCCCGGCATGCCCATGGGCGATGCGCCCATGGCGTACGTGCTTTGGACGCGCTTCCTGCAGCACAATCCCTCAAACCCCTCGTGGCCGAATCGCGATCGCTTCGTGCTTTCCAACGGGCACGGCTCGATG
>JASHTY010000386.1 GCA_030040315.1 Terriglobia bacterium
CGGAAACGACCTGCGAAAAGCCAAGGTCGCTATTCAACTCGATCCCGAGGTCGAAAAACCGGCGGTTCAAGCACTGGACAATTTCATGCCCACGGCAGTTGTGTCTGAGAAGTGATTGGCGGGTAGCCACGGCATGTCTTTTATGCCGTGGGTTCTTCGAAGGAAGCCCGAGCCCACGGCAAAAAGGTCGTGCCGTGGCTACCAGCTTCATGCCTGCGTCAGCTGTGTGTGAGAAATGATTGATTTGATGAAGTCTGGCGGAGAGGCAGGGATTCGAACCCTGGGTACAGGTTTTGGCCCGTACAACGGTTTAGCAAACCGCCGCCTTAAGCCACTCGGCCACCTCTCCGCGATGCGGCGGCTGAAGAGTGAGTGACTAGACCCTTCAACCCTCGGATTCCCGCTCAGTGTACTCGAAATCCCGGCGATGTGCCAACGACAAAGACTAATGCTCTAAAGCTCGCTTGCTCATATAACCGCTCTTATTCGCACTGTAATGGAAGGGCGGGGCTTCAGCCCCGCCGTCAAGTGCGCAGCCGTCTTTAGGGCTTTAGCCCCTGAAGCCGCATTGCTTCAGGGCCTAAAGGCCCGCTTCGTCGCAACTTGCGTACCGGCGGGGCTGAAACCCCGCCCTTCCCGGATTCCATAAAATTGCGTTTTTTAATGCAACCGAGCACTGGCTTTGCACAATCCGAAACAGCTTCAAAGCGTCTTTTCAGTCACATTCTCCAAATGCGTTTCGGGAAGCGGCCTACTAAGCCAAGCGTTGAAGTCATCGACGTTCCTCAGGACAATACCCGGCGCGCCCGATGCACGTTGCGCCTTGACGTGGACGAAGTCCGCACCCTGGACGTCCTCAAGAACGAACGGCGAGCGAAGGTCTTCCTTCTCAAAGTGCAGATCGATGTTGTTCAGCTCTATGCCCTTCGTATGTCGGATGTAAAAGCCATACGCGGGCAGCGTGCCGAACATGGTGGGCTCGGGATATCCATTTTCCTTTTCTGCGGGCTTGATCGCCGCATCTTCGCTTGTTCCCCCGCCCGGATGCAGAACCGTGATGTTACTCAACCGCACGCTCTCGATCCGGTGGCCGGGAATTCCGCTGATGAGTGAGGCAAACTTCGCGGCGGTGTTGGAAACCACCACGTCGCTAATGTTCACGCGCCGCAGTTGGCCCACAGGGACACCTTCAGGTCCGCGCATCCGGCTGCCAAGCCTCATGAAGATGGGCAGATTGGTGATATCGCGCATGGTGATGTTGGTGACTGAGATGTCCTCCGCCAGCGCGCCATCAACAGTCTCGATTGCCAGGCCGCCACACTTTTCAAATACACAGTTTGAAATGGTGATATTCTTGAAGCCGCCGTTCGACTCGGTTCCGCACTTGATTCTTCCAGTCTTCGGAACGCGAACCCCGACTTCGAACTCTTTCCACGTGCCGTCCAAAACCGTGCCTTCCTGATATCCGCCGGTGACGAAGCAGTTGGTGATGGTCACATTCTCGGTGGCGCGCGAATAGCCTAATGCAAACGAACTCTTGGGGCAGATGCCGTCGTCCCAGGGCGAATTGACCGTGCAGTTTGAAACGCGCACGTTGCGGCAGCAGTCAATGTCCATTCCGTCCCGATTGGTGTCAAGCATGACGTTGTCGATGGTCAGGTTATCAACACCGGTGGCCAGAATGGCAAAATGCCCGCCGTGCAGAACCGAGACATCCCGAATCGTGACGTTGTGGCAATTCTTCAGGCTGATGGTTTTGTCACCCACCCCCGCTCCCGTGTCACCCCGCCCCCGCACTAAACCCTTGCCCCACAAGAGTCCGGGTCCGGCAATGGAAACGTTGCTGATTCCCTCGCCCCACATCAGCGCGTTGTGCCAGTGGCTGTGGCCGAAGTCCTGATACTTGTCCCATTCATTAGGCTCAGCCGCATCGTAGTTTCCCTGCGGGCCCGTATCGCCGGCAACAATCGTCGCACCCTGCTCGAGATACAGGTTTACTTTGGTTTTCAGGTGAATTGAATAGGACAGATAATTGCCCGCGGGAAATCGCACCGTTCCGCCGCCTGCCGCTGCGGCGGCTTCAATCGCCTGATTGATCGCCGGAGTGTCGACGGTATTCCCGTCTCCCGTGGCCCCGAAAAGTCGAACATCGAAGATTCCGGCCAACGGCGGCGCGGGATTTGTGGGCCTCTGCGGGAACGCTGGAACTGAATTCGGAATCAGAAGACCCGTTGCCGCCACTCCCGCTCCCAGTCCGAGAAACTTTCGAAAGGTGTGGCGTTTGCCAGGGTCAAACGGCGGAGTATTCTCCATAGTCATCGCTCCCTAAATTGAATTGGAGATTGCTGGCCCTCAGCAGAAGAGGTATTTGCGCCAGCGCTCATCGGCGCGGCCCATCATACGCATGATTTGCCGGCTGGTGTGCAGGGTAAAGGGATGGGGCGGCCGCAGCAGGCGCAGGCCCGCCTCATCGGGCAATCGGTCGCCCTTCAGGTTGTTGCAGCGGTGGCAGCACGCCACCAAATTGTCCCAATCCGTGTGGCCGCCGCGCGATCGCGGAATGACATGATCAAGCGTGAGTTCGTGCGCAGGCATCACGCGGCCGCAGAACTGGCAGGTATAACGGTCGCGCAACAGCACGTTCTTGCGGGAGAGGGCGCGAGTTTGATAAGGAATGCGCCGGAACTCCACCAGCCTGATTACGGAGGGGACCCGGTAAGAGAGTTTCGAGGAATGGATAAAGAACCCGTCTTCTTCTTCCGTGGTGGCCACGCCCTTCAGTACAAGGACGATGGCGCGGCGGACGGCGGTGACATTGATGGGCTCGTACGTAGCGTTGAGCACCAGCACCGGCTCCTGCAGAACCCTACGTTGGCCATCCTCCGACATGAGGTGTCACCCACGGGCCCAACTGGCATGACAAGCGCCCGCTCTGGAGCCTATTATGTCCAGTTGTGGCGTAGTCCGTCAACTGTGTTGTCACGGTCCTCGGGCATTAGATCAGGAAACTGTGGCGTGGCGCGAGCGAGCGTTACGGCCAGCACCTGTGCAGCATCCGCCCGCCTCAACGCTCGGGCGCAGGCTGAAACCGTCGCTCCGGTGGTCATAACGTCATCAACTACGACGATCCGCCGGCCACGGATTCGGTCAGGGTTCACCACTTCGAAGGCTCCGCGCACATTCTCGCGACGCGCTGCCACACTAAGACCGGTTTGAGGAGGCGCCTGACGTTTGCGGTGAAGACCATTGAGGACCACGCGTGGGGACTCCGCCGCCACGATCTGCTTGAGTTTCCGCGCCAACCCCGCCGCAAGCAGTTCCGATTGATTGTAGCCGCGTTCACGCCGGCGCGAGGGGTGGAGCGGAACCGGCACGATGAGCGTCTCGCCGCAATTGTGGCCATTCGAAAGCATCGCCCACGGCAGGGCCATCAACTCTCCCAAGCGTATGCCCAAACGCTCATCGCCGCCAAATTTCAAGCGCACGATGGCCCTGCGAAGGGTTCCGCCGTAGAGCCCAAAACTGCGAGCTGCATCAAAGCCCGGCACATCACACCGGCAGTCAGCGCATTCCGGAACAACCGAGTCGAGGGCGCGGCGGGAAGCAAACGGCAAGCCGCAGCGCGCGCACGCGGCGCCGTTCCAGGGCGTGAGACCGGACCAGCAGGCCCGGCAGATGCGCAGCCAACCGTCGCTTCTCAACTCGCATTTACAAAGACAGCATTGGGTAGGAAAGACGACAGCAAGGCCGGCGTCCAGAAATTCCCGAAGAAGTACGCGGGCTCGAAGAACTGGTACAGATGCTGGGGAGAAGGCAACCTCACGAAGTGAAGTTCATTTGATCCTAAAGCAATCCCTTGTCCTGCTTTTCCTGGCACTCGATGCAGTGGCGCGCCCAGGGAACAGCCTCCAGCCGCTTCTGCTGCACCTCTTCCCCGCACGCCACGCACTGGCCATACGTACTCTCCCGCGTGCGCTCCAGCGCTTCGTTCACAAGCTGCAACAGGCGGCGGTGCTCATCGCTCTGGTGGAAAAGGAACTCCTTTGTGTAGGAGTTCGCAGCCTTGTCGGCGATATCCTGTGTGGCCTCTTCGTCTGCCTCGCGCCCATCCTGTTCCGACCTGGTCGCCAGGCGCAACAACTCGCCTTGCTTGCTCAGCAGGCGCTTCTTGTAGTATTCAACCTTCTTTTTGTCCATGCGCTACCTTGATATCTTCGCCAGCGGCAGGCGAATCAAAAATTGTACGGGCGGATTGCAATAACTGTCAAGCGTTTGGTGCCCGCTAACTTGAAAGGGGCGACGCTCGTGGTTACCCCGAGGGCTGTTGCGAGGGCTCCCCCCACGCGCACAACTTTGCGCCCCACGATTTGCGGCTTTTGGTTAGAATGGAAAATTTGAGTTTTCAGTTCTCATTCATCGGTCTCGCCTGCCGCCCGATTCATGAGGCGGAAATCACGGACAACTGATGACCGACCACAAACTGAACGGAGGGAACATGGCGAACGCAAGCTGCGATATTGGACTGATTGGCCTGGCGGTGATGGGCCAGAATCTGGTTTTGAACATGAACGACCACGGCTATAGGGTGGCCGTCTTCAATCGCACCGTCTCCAAAGTTGACGATTTCCTTAAGAACGAAGCAAAGGGGACGCAAGTGGTGGGCGCACACACCATGGCGGAGTTCATCCAGCTTCTCAAACCGCCGCGCCGCGTGATGATGATGGTGAAGGCGGGCGACGCCGTTGACCAGATGATTGAAGAGATTCTGCCCCACCTGGAAAAGGGTGACATCCTGATTGACGGCGGCAATTCGCACTGGCCGGATTCCACGCGCCGCACGAAGTACCTTGCTGAAAAGGGAATGCTCTTCATCGGGACCGGCGTTTCCGGCGGCGAGGAGGGCGCGCGCCACGGGCCGTCGATCATGCCGGGCGGCAATCCCGCCGCGTGGCCGCACGTGAAGCCCATTTTCCAGGCCATCGCCGCAAAGGTTGAAGACGGCACGCCCTGCTGCGATTGGGTGGGCGAGGATGGCGCCGGCCACTACGTCAAGATGGTGCACAACGGAATCGAGTACGGCGACATGCAGTTGATCTGCGAAGCTTACCAACTGATGAAAGACGTTTTGGGCCTCACTCCCGACGAATTGCACCAGGTTTTTGCCGATTGGAACAAAGGCGAATTGGACAGCTATCTGATCGATATCACCAGCCAGATTTTCGCCAAGAAAGACGAGGACGGCACGCCCATCGTCGACAAGATTCTCGACACGGCAGGGCAAAAGGGCACAGGCAAGTGGACCTGCCTGAGCGCTCTTGATCTCGGCATGCCGGTCACACTGATTGGCGAAGCGGTGTTTTCGCGCTGCCTCTCGGCTATCAAGGATGAGCGTGTGGCAGCTTCGGCGATTCTCAAGGGTCCGCGGCATTCAAAGAAGCTGCCCGACAAGAAGAAACTTGTGGAAGACGTTCGCTGCGCGCTTTATTGCTCAAAGATCATTTCTTACGCTCAGGGATATATGCTGCTGCGCGAGGCGGCTCGCGATCAGAAGTGGAATTTGAATTTCGGCGGGATCGCGCTCATGTGGCGCGGGGGATGCATCATCCGCAGCGTTTTTCTGGGCGAAATCAAGAAGGCTTACGACAAAAACAAGAAGCTCAGCAACCTGCTGCTCGACAAATTCTTCAAAAAGGCATTGAAGAAATACCAGGCGGCATGGCGGCGCGCGGTGATTTCCGGAGTCAAGGGCGGAGTGCCCACGCCGGCATTCACCACGGCACTGGCGTTTTACGATGGCTACCGCACGGCGCGACTGCCTGCCAACTTGCTCCAGGCGCAACGCGACTTCTTCGGCGCGCATACCTACGAGCGTATCGACCAGCCTCGCGGCCAGTTCTTCCATACCAACTGGACTGGCCATGGGGGCAAGGTGGCGTCAGGGCAGTACAACGTGTAGATAGCTGAGAGCTGAGTGCCGGCAATTGGAATTCCACGCGCGATCGTTGTTTCGACAAGACCCCTCACCCAGACTCCCCTCCCCCTCTTCCCTCTCCCCGGGGAGAGGGAAGAGGGGTGAAGGGGTGATAGGGTGAGGGGCTTCATACAAAGAGGAATCCTACATGAAATACGGTCTCAACATTCCTGGTGCTGGCGCTTTGGATTTCCTTTCCGTGGGAGCCCTAATCCATCGATTTGACCCTGGAATCATCCCGTTTCGAAAAGCCACTGAATGCCAGATTCACGTCAGCGGGGGTGAATTCAACTGCGCCGCCAATTTGTCGGATTGCTTCCGCATGAATGCCGGCATTGCGACGGCGATGGTGGATTATCCCATTGGCGACCTGATTGCCGAGCGCGTGCGCGCAATGGGAGTGAAGCCTTTCTACAAGCACTTCAAGCATAACGGCGTCAACGGCCCCAACATGGCGGCGGTTTACAGTGACCGCGGATGGGGCGTGCGTGCTCCAGTGGTTTTCTACAATCGCGCCAACGAAGCCGGAGCGATGCTCAAGCCCGGCGATTTCGATTGGAAGGCGATTTTTGGCGCGGGCGTGCGATGGTTCCACAGCGGCGGTATTTTTGCCGCGCTTTCCGAAACCACCGGCCAACTGATCGCCGAGGGCATGCAGGCAGCCAAGGCTGCGGGCGCCGTCACTTCCTTCGATTTGAATTATCGCGCCAAGCTGTGGAACATCTGGGGCGGGCCGGAGCGCGCGCTATCGGTGATTTCGAGCATCGTCAAGCACGTTGACGTGCTGGTCGGCAATGAAGAGGATTTACAGATGGGGCTGGGAGTGGCCGGGCCGGAAGTAGCGGCAAAATCCAAGCTCGACCCCACGGCCTTTTTCGGCATGATCGATAAGGTGATTGCGAAGCATCCCAACGTGAAGATTGTGGCCACCACACTCCGCGAAGTTCATTCCACCAACCGGCACAGTTGGAGCGCCGTGGCCTGGATCGACGGCAAGACATACCTCGCTCCAACTGCCGAGCTGGACGTTTACGATCGAGTAGGCGGCGGCGACGGATTCGCTTCCGGGTTTTTCTACGGAATGATGACGGGCGAGGAGCCGGAACAGGCAATCAAGCTCGGCTGGGCGCATGGCGCGCTGATTACCACGTATCCGGGCGACACGACCATGGCCACACTCGATCAGGTAAAGGCGTTTGCCAGGGGTGGCTCGGCCAGAATCCAGAGGTAAGTGATGAGAAATATTGTTTTACTCCTTCCCGCTGCGGCGGTTCTAACGAATGCAGCGGAGCGCATGTTAAATTGTTTCTAACCTTTCCCAAAGCTTCATCTTCCCGCAACGAATTGGCAGCGAAGATTTCGCGAGACATATATTATAATATTGGGATTCGGCAGACTGCTCCCTTCGGAGTGTAGGGAGCATCCAATTGGTGCGGGTGATTCCGCGGCGCAGGGCCGGGAATCAGCAGGGCTTATTGTCTGGCGTTAATAATTGAACTCATTCGCGCGGGGGGTTCCTTTGGAAAGTCAAATTGCCACTTCGACCACGGTTCCGGGGCTGAGTGCGTCACAGCTCGACCAGCTTTGCATCAATACCATTCGCTTCCTTGCTGTAGACGCCGTGCAGAAGGCGAATTCCGGCCATCCCGGCATGCCCATGGGCGATGCGCCCATGGCGTACGTGCTTTGGACGCGCTTCCTGCAGCACAATCCCTCAAACCCCTCGTGGCCGAATCGCGATCGCTTCGTGCTTTCCAACGGGCACGGCTCGATG
>JASHTY010000387.1 GCA_030040315.1 Terriglobia bacterium
TTGAAATCCTGTCGGAAAGCACTGCGCGTGTGGACCGCACCGCCAAATTGAAGCTGTATGGAAAATCAGGAGTGGAGGAGTATTGGATCATCGATACTTCTGGTCCCGCCGCAGAAATCTATCGCCGCAGCCCTCAGGGGTTTGAGCTGGCTGCTCACCTTTCCGTGGATGATGACCTCACGTCGCCACTTCTTCCGGGATTTCGCCTGCCTCTTAAGAGACTCACCCACTAACCTTCGTTGACGCTTTTCGAACCCGTCTGTTACGATGAAGGATTAAGCTTGCGGAGAAATTCCATGAAGGTGGGCGTACACACATCAATTGCAGGAGCATTGGAGAACGCCGCGCATCATGCGAAGAAAATTGGCTGCGATACGTTTCAAATGTTTTCCGCAAATCCACGTGGATGGCGGACGCTCGACCCGACTCCGGCACAGTGCGAGTCATTCCAGCAGGCCCGGCAGAGGCATCGGCTTTCGCCGGTGGTGATTCACGATAACTACTTGATTAACCTGGCATCGTCCGACGCGGTTATTCGCGAGCGCTCCATTGCCGCCTTTCGCCGTGAGCTCGAGCGGGCACTGGCGCTGGGCGCGGATTATCTGGTGACGCACCCCGGAAGCGCCAAGGGGGCAGCGCCGGCGGCAGCCATCGCGACGTGTGTGGAGTCGCTCCTCCAGTCGGCTGCCGGAATGAAGCTCGACGGATTGACCATCCTGATTGAAAACACCGCCGGGCAGGGAACGGTCATCGGTCGCACGTTCGAAGAAGTAGCTGAAATCATCGCCGGAGCGGAAAGGGAACTGCCGATTGGCGCTTGCATCGATACGGCGCACAGTTTTGCGGCCGGCTATGCAATTCACACCCACGAGGGTTTGCAGGCCGCTGTTAAGAAGCTCGATTCGACCATCGGATTAAAGAAGGTGCGCGTGATTCACGCCAATGATTCCAAGACGGCGTTCGGGTCGCACGCTGACCGCCATGAGCACATTGGCAAGGGGAATATTGGAGCTGCTGCCTTCGGCCGTATCGTGCGCCATCCGCAGCTTGGTTCGGTTCCGTTCATTTGCGAAACGCCCGTCGACAAGCCCGGTGATGATGTTCGGAACATTCGCATGATGCGGAAGCTGGCAGGAGCGAAAGCGACCTGTTAGCGAAGGCTGCTGCCATTCAAGATTCAAGGGACAGCCATCTAAACATGGATCCCATTTACAATCCGCAGGCCATCGAACCCAAGTGGCAGAAGCGCTGGGCTGACCTGAAGCTTTTCGAAACGGAAGCCGACCCCGCGCGCAAGAAGTATTACGTGCTCGAGATGCTCCCTTATCCTTCGGGCGACATTCACATGGGCCACGTGCGCAACTACTCCATCGGCGATGCGCTGGCACGCTACATGTGGATGAAGGGCTTTAATATTCTGCATCCCATCGGCTGGGATGCTTTCGGCCTTCCCGCGGAGAATGCCGCGATCAAGAGTCAGCGGCATCCCTCTGAATTCACCTTCTCTTACATTGATCGCATGCGCGCGCAACTCCAGCGGCTGGGCGTGAGTTACGACTGGAGGCGTGAAATCGCTTCATGCGTCCCGGAATACTACCGCTGGAACCAGTGGTTTTTTCTCAAGATGTATGAGCGCGGGCTCGCCTATCGCAAGAAGAGCAGAGTGAACTGGTGTCCAAAATGCGAAACCGTGCTGGCCAATGAGCAGGTGGTGAACGGCTGCTGCTGGCGGCATGAGGACACGCCCGTGGTGGAGCGCGATCTGGAGCAGTGGTTCCTGCGCATCACGGCTTACGCTAACCAATTGCTCGATGACATGAAGGAAATGGTGCGCTGGCCGGAGCGCGTCGTGACCATGCAGCAGAATTGGATCGGCAGGTCGCAGGGCGCGTTCGTGGACTTCACGGTAGCTGACCTTTGGAAGCCGTTGCGCATTTTCACCACGCGAATCGACACCATTTACGGGTGCACGGCAGTGTTTCTTGCCCCGGACCATCCGCTGGTGGATGATCTGCTCGCAAATTCCAAGGAGCCGACGCGCCTGCGCGATGAAATTGAGCGCATCAAGGCCTCCTCCGTGCGCGCGCGCGTGGATGTGAATCTGGCCAAGGTGGGGGCCAATACGGGCTTCATGGCGCGCAATCCGTTTAATGGTGAACAAGTTCCCATCTGGCTTGCCAACTTTGTGCTGATGGAATACGGCACGGGGGCCGTCATGGCCGTTCCCGCGCACGACAATCGCGACTTCGAATTCTGCACCGAATACCATCTGCCGATCAAAAACGTGATTGTGCCGGTGGGGACGCCGCCGGACCAGGAAGCTTCCGAGACCCTGCACGCCACCGAAGAGTATGGGCGTCTGGTGGCTTCGGGCCCCTACACAGGTCTGAAATCGGAGGAAGCCATCGCGCGCATGACTCGCGACGCGGAGACGAGAGGTTTCGGCAAGGGCACCATTCAATTCCGCATCAAGGATTGGGGAATCTCCCGTCAACGTTACTGGGGTACTCCGATCCCCATGATCTATTGCGATACCGACGGAATTGTGCCCGTGCCCGAAAGCGATTTGCCGGTGCTGCTTCCCCCGAACGTCAAGTTGACCGGCACCGGCCACTCGCCACTTGCCGATGTGCCCGAGTTCGTGACTACGAAGTGTCCGAAGTGCGGCAAGCCCGCCCGCCGCGAGACGGACACCATGGACACGTTCGTCGATTCGTCCTGGTACTTTTATCGCTACACCGACCCCAAGATCTCGACCGCGCCCATCAACAAGGACGTGGTCAAATACTGGTTTCCCGTAGACCAGTACATCGGCGGCATCGAGCACGCCATCCTCCATCTGATTTATATGCGGTTCTTCACTAAATTCATGCGCGATATCGGCCTGGTGGATTTCTCCGAGCCCGTGGCGCGTCTGTTCACGCAGGGCATGGTGATTAAAGACGGCGCCAAGATGTCAAAGTCAAAAGGCAACGTGGTGGACCCGACGAAAATGTTCGACAAGTACGGCGCAGACACCACGCGGCTCTACGTGCTGTTCGCCGCGCCACCGGAAAAGGATCTGGATTGGAACGACGCGGGCGTGGAGGGCGCTTCGCGATTCCTGGGGCGGGTATATCGCCTGGTGGCAAAGCATGCCGAGAATCTGAAAGGCGTAAAAGCTGAGGCTTTGGCGCAGGGTGGCGGGAACTCACTCACGCCGGAGGAGCGCCGATTGCTGCGCAAGGCGCATCAGACGCTTCGCCACATCACTGAGGATATGGAAGAGCGCTGGCACTTCAACACCGACATTTCGAACGCCATGGAGCTGGTGAACGAATTGACTGAACTCGACGCGGCAGTGGAGGCAGGGAAAATCCGCCCTGCAGCCCACAAAACTGCCCTGGAGTTTCTGGTTATAACCCTTTCACTCTTCGCGCCGCACGTAGCCGACGAGCTGTGGGAGGCGCTCGGTCATTCTCAGCCGTTGCTCAAGGTTTCCTGGCCGGCGTTCGACGCGGAGCTTGCGGCTGAAGATGAAATCGAATACCCCGTCCAGATTAACGGCAAGCTGCGTGCGCGCATTCAGGTGCCCGCAGGCGCCGGTGAGGAAGAAATCCGCACGCGCGCGCAAGCCGAGGAGAAGGTTATTCAACACCTGAACGGCTTGCAGGTTAAGAAGATCATCGTGGTGCCCGGCAAGCTGGTCAGTATCGTGGCGAAGTAACAATCAAGTGAACCGAGCAGCTTCTATCATGGATTTCGAATGGCGCGAGGTGAAATATGAAACTGGTGGCATTCCTCTTCAGGCCGCATTTTCACGGCGAAATTGGGTGGATTGTGGCCGTCCTGGTGATCGTCCTTGTGGTCATCCTCGTTTTACAAAGTAGGAAGTAGAGGGTCCCGAGCTGATCTGTTTTGCGTGAGGCGGCTGCAAGGAATTTGACCATTAACCACTTCTATGACTCACCCTTGCCCCATCGTCATCCTCGATTTTGGTTCCCAATACACGCAGCTCATTGCGCGGCGGGTTCGTGAGTTGCAAGTTTATGCGGTCATCGTCCCCTGCAACCTCGCGCATGAGAAACTAGTCGAAATGAAGCCGCAGGCGCTGATTCTCTCCGGCGGGCCGTCTTCCGTTTACGACCCCGCGTCGCCGGTTTGCGATGAGCGCGTGCTGAAGCTCAATCTGCCCACACTCGGCATCTGCTACGGCTTGCAGTGGATGTGCTACAAGCTGGGTGGCAAGGTGGAACCCGCCGCGCGGCGCGAGTACGGCTTCGCGGAACTGGAAATCAATGCCTCACCGCGGCTTCTCGCCGGTTTTCCTTCACCGCTCAAGGTTTGGAACAGCCACGGCGACCACGTGGTTGAAGTTCCCCGGGGATTTGTGATAACCGGCCGGACGCATAATGCCATTTCCGTCATCGAGAACCCGCAGGCAAAGATGTATGCGCTGGAGTTCCACCCCGAAGTTCGGCACACGACCATGGGCAGGGAGATTCTACAGCGCTTTGTCCAGGAGGTTGCGGGAATCAAGCCCAACTGGTTTCCCGGTTCGTTCATTGAGCAGACGGTTCAGCAGATCCGTGAACAGGTAGGGGAAAAGCACGCTCTTTGCGCGCTTTCCGGCGGGGTCGATTCCGCCGTCGCGGCCACCATAGTGGGGCGCGCGCTCGGTGACCGGCTGACCTGCGTCTTTGTGGATAACGGCCTATTGCGCAGGAACGAATTCGTTGAGGTCAGCGGCAAGTTGCACGAGCAGGCGCACCTGAAGGTGAAAGCTGTTGACGCTTCGGCTCGCTTTCTGGCGCGGCTGGAGGGAGTTACCGACCCTGAACGCAAGCGCAAGATTATCGGCGATGAATTTATCCGCGTTTTCGAAGCGGAAGCGCGAGCCCTTGGGGACGTGGAATATCTGGTGCAGGGAACGCTTTACCCGGATGTAATCGAATCCGTTTCCGTAAAGGGTCCGGCGGCCACTATCAAGAGCCACCACAATGTCGGAGGCTTGCCTTCCGACCTGAAGTTCAAGCTGATAGAGCCCTTGCGTGAGCTTTTCAAGGACGAAGTAAGGGCGGTAGGGCGCGAGCTTGGATTAGAAAATTTCCTGGTCAGCCGGCAGCCGTTTCCCGGCCCGGGCCTTGCCGTCAGGATTATCGGAGAGGTAACCCCTGACCGCCTGCGGATCGTCCGCGAAGCCGACGCAATAGTTCAGGAAGAGGTAAGGGCCGCAGGACTTTATGAAAAGCTCTGGCAATCGTTTGCCGTTCTGCTGCCTGTTTCCAGCGTGGGAGTGATGGGGGACGCCCGCACTTACGCCTCAACCATCGGCATCCGCGCTGTGGAATCCGAAGACGGCATGACCGCCGACTGGGCGCAATTGCCGGGGACACTGCTGCAACGAATGGCTACACGGATAGTCAATGAGGTAAAGGGAGTGAACCGGGTGGTATTCGACATTACGTCGAAACCCCCCAGCACAATCGAATGGGAATAACCCACCCTTGGCGTCCATGACGGGTCAGAGACACCACTCCAGTGCATTGAAACATAAGAGCTTAGCGGCTTGCCAGTTTCTGGGCCATAAACAGGAGGAGCTGGCGATCTTTCTCATCGATGCGGGTCAACAGTCTCCGCACCTTCTCGAAGAATCGCAGTTCCTTTTCCTGTTCAGGGTTAAGGCTCAGTTCCTCAGCCGAATGACGCTTGCTAAGGTTCGGCAGCGGAGGCGGCTCATCGCCCTCAAAGAACAACTGGTAGAGGGGTAGTTCGAGCGCCGCCGCCAACCTCTCCAGAGTCTCAAGTGACGGGACGGTGTGCCCGTTTTCCACTCTGGAGATGTAACAGCGCAATAAGCCCGTACGCTTTTCTATATCACCTTGCGATAGGTTTCGTTCTTCTCGCAGCTTCTTAAGTCTTGTTCCGATTATCATGGGCACATTCTTGCATAAAGTTATCAAGTGGTCAACTAAATTCTTGATTAGAATTACATTAAAATTTGGGCCGGGCGTACTTGTAACCCCCAGGGCTTTTCCCTCGTCGGAAACTATGAGGGTGGGCGTAAGATGGATACACGATGGAGAACTCCGGCGCACAGCTTGCCCAGGAAATTCAGTGGATTAAGCGGGCGCAGCAGGGGGAGCCGGAGGCCTTCGGACCCTTGGTGCAGAAATACCAGCAGCGGGTATTCTCGCTGGTTTATCATCTGGTACGCAGGCGGGATGAGGTGGAGGACCTCGCCCAGGAAATTTTCATCAAGGCTTTCCGGGCGATTCGGAGTTACAATTTCCAGTCCTCATTTGTCACCTGGCTCAGCCGCATCGCCACCAACCATTGCTACGACTACCTGCGGCATGAGCGCGCTTCCCGCGTAAGCTTCTACTGGCAGATGGGTGAAGAGAGCCAGCAGGAACTGGAGGCGAACGCGCAGAGTCAGCCCGAGGACGCGCTGGACCATGAGGAGCAACTGGCGCTCAAGGACCTGGTAGAAAAACTCCTGGAGCGCGCTCCCGAGAACGACCGGAAGATTTTGCTGTTGAAGGAACTGCAGGATTATTCCGTGGAGGAAATTGCGGAGATCCTGAATTTGAAGCCGACCACAGTAAAGGTTCGATTGCACCGCGCCCGGAAGCGCATGCTGGAAGACCTGCGCCAGTGGCGGGAGGAAAACAAAAGGTCATGAATTGTGATTATCTACGCGAACGACTGGACAATTTGTGGGAAGGTGCGGAATCGGCAGAAGTCACGCGGCACCTGGCGGAATGCCCTTCCTGCGCGCGGGAATATCGCGACCTGCGCGTGGTGGGCGCGGGGTTCCGCCTGATGAAGCGCGAGGCGGAGCCGGAACCCTCCATTGGATTTGCGGAGCGTCTGGTGCGTCAGCTCGGCGAGCTGAGCAAGGCGCCAAGCGTGGCGGAATTCTTTGAGCGTGCCGGCCGGCGGTTTGTCTACGCAACGGTGGTGCTTACTTTCCTGGCGCTGCTGGCCATAGTCCTGCCCGCCACGGGGCCGGTTCGCGGGTTGTCCATTGCGGATATTCAGTTGTCCGGGCCGGAAGCCCAAATGGCCAATGCCGATCCGTTTGGGGAAAGCAGCTTGCAGGATGCTCCGGACCTGGCGCCTGAGGAAGTCCCCGCGCCGGCAGCTACGCATGAGGTGAAATGACCCGCCGGGTATACCTCTATTTCATCAGCACCTTTATTCTTGGAGCCGTCTTGGGCGGCGTGGGTGTCTACTACTTTCTGTGGAACACCGGCCGTCTGGTGCATCCAGGAGGGTTCAACCGGCAAGCGGCCGTGCAGAACCTTAAAAAGGTCCTGAACCTTACCGATGCACAGGTCCAGCAATTGAATCAGATCTTTGAAGAGTCGGCGCAGAAGAATCGTGACCTGCACAAGCAGACCGACCCGCAATTTCAGGCCATTCACATGGAGACGCGGGCGCGCATAAGGGCGATACTGAATCCACAACAGCAGCAGGAATTTGATGACTTTGTGAAGGCCATCGATGAGCGTCACCGCCACCACGGCCCGCCTCAGCAGCCACCCCCCCCTCCGCCGCAATAAGTTATCTGCGGACGAACTGGTTTCCAGTCTCAGGTTTGGAATTCGTCTCTTCCGGAAAGGGCCTCAGAAAGGAATATCCTCGTCACTGATTTCCGGCTCAGACTGTGGTGGAGAGGATGGTTCCGATGGGGCAGCAGCAGCGGCTGCGGCAGGGCGTTCGGCGGAGGCGCGATCCGTGCTACCGTAACCGGCCCGCTCTGAGTCGCCTTTCGAGCCCAGCATCTGCATGTTGCGGGCGATGATTTCGTATGACGTGCGTTTGTTTCCGGACTGGTCCTGCCATTGCCGGCTGCGAATTGAGCCTTCGATATAGACAAGCTTTCCTTTGGTCAAGTACTCGCCGCAAATTTCCGCGAGCTTGTTCCAGGCAACGATGTTGTGCCACTCCGTGCGCTGCTGATTCTCGCCCGTGTTCTTGTCCTTGAAGGATTCGTCGGTGGCAAGGCTGAATTTGGCCACGGGCGCACCGCTGGGCGTGTACTTCAGTTCCGGGTCTTTGCCCAAACGTCCAACCAGGATGACTCGATTCACTGTGCCGGACATTGGATTAACTCCTTAAGAATGTCAATTGGCTGAACCTGCATCGGGACATTCCGAACGGGGTGCTCGCCCCATGAATGCCCGCGCCACCCATCAGGACGCGCCATACAATAACACGGGAGGGAGCACAACTACTCAGGAAGTTTTCTTATGCACGGCAGCCGGCGCGGGGACGGTAATTCCCAACTTCTTCAGCCGCTGGCTCGCCAAGTCGGCCTCATGTGAATCCGGAAAGCGCTGGATCAGGGAGCGTAGTTCGCGTATTCCTGCGGATTTCTGGTCCATGGCCAGAAGTGAGAAGCCTTTCTTCAGTTGAGCGGCCGCCGCTTTGTTTCCGTTGGGGTACTTTTCGATGCAGGCGTCATAGGCGTCGATGGCCTTGCTGTAATCGTTCTGGCTGTAATAGCACTCGCCGATGTAGAACTGCGCATTCGAGGCGCGATCGGTGTCCTTGTAATACTGCAAATATTGCTGAAAAGCCTGAATCGCCAGGTCCCACTGACCGCCGTTGTAATAGCTCATACCCTGCGAGTAAAGCGCATCGGCGTCGGGCACCTGGGGCGCACCGGGGGTTGGGGGTGTACCGGTACCGGGAGTTGCCGTGGTACTTCCGGGAGCGGGGTTGTTCATCGCCGACATGGTCTGGAGATAATTCTGGGTCTGCGCCAACTGGTCGCCCAGCTTGGAGAGCCGGGACTTCGCTTCCTCCAGGCTTTCGCTCAGCGCCTGCATCTGGGTGGTCATGGAGTCGAAGCGAGCGTTGGTGGAAGCCAGGCTTTGCTGCACGGAACCCTGCAGATCGGTTACGGTCGATTTCATGCTGTTGACGGTGTCGCTGGCCTTACCCACCAGGTCCTTCAACACGGCGGACTGCGAGTCGACGGTTTTCTGAAGGGTTTGGATTTGCGCCTGCAACGCGTCCAGCTGTTGCATGATTTGAAGGGTCTCTTTGCTGACCGCAAAGGCGGGGGTGACTTGCGTACCTAGCAGCGCCAGAAAAATCAAAGCCAGTAAGGTTTGTTTTTTCAATGTGTTGAGTCCTCGCTCAAGAAAATGTCACACACTGCAGTTTAACCTTTCGCCGCGCTTGCGGTCAACCGCGGCGAGTTTATGGCGAGTTTATGGAGTTCTGAAGCGCGAGTACCGTGACCCTCGAATTTGGAATTCAGAAATGGCCCGCGAGTGCGGCTCCTTTGCCAAGGAATGAAGGGAGGCTAAGGGGGATATCAAGACTGGAGTGGAAACACGCGTACCTGGCGCTTGACACACTTGTTGAACGGGCAAAGCGCCTTCAAGGAACGACGGGTGGAAAGAAGCCGGGAGCCGCGAGGGCTCCCGGCGATTTCCGTTTACTTGGATTCAGTGCCGAACACGAGGTGAGCGACACGGTTCTGCTGCCAGCAGTCTTCGGACTTTGCAGACTGGTCGCAGGATGAAACCGGGCGGTCCTTACCGTAGGAAATGGTGGAGATTCCATCGGCGGATACGCCGGCATTCACCAGGAACGTTTTGGCAGCGTTGGCGCGGCGGTCGCCCAAACCGAGGTTGTACTCTTCGCTTCCGCGGTCGTCACACTTGCCCTCAACGGTGAACTTGAAGCCGGCGTGCTGCTTCAGGAAGTCCGCATCGGCGCCCAGGGTTTGCTGCGCGTCGGCGCGAATATCCGATTTGTCAAAGTCGAAATAAGCATCCTTGACGGCTTTCGAGAACATGTCCTCATCGGATTCCTGCACTTGGGGCGTCTGTTCAACCGGCGGCGGTGGCGGGATGGTCACGGTAACACGGGCAGACTGATTCGCCGTGCCGCCCGGACCGGTGGCGGTGATGGTATAGGTCGTCGAGTCCTGCGGCGTCACGGTCGTGGACCCCGAGGCCTGCACTTTGCCAACTCCGGGTTCCA
>JASHTY010000388.1 GCA_030040315.1 Terriglobia bacterium
CGTGTAGTCCGCTGTTTCAAGCACCACGCCGCAGTACTGGCACGAGCTGTTATCGCGGATGGCGATGTTACGGCGAGTCATCGGAACACTCAGCCGCAGCTTTCGGCTGATGTGGTCTCGAAGTTTGATGACGCGCGGCATTCCCATCTCGAACGAGGGCGAGCGGAGAACGCGCCTGGCGTCCTCCGTGACCACCACAGCGCGGTCCTGCCACTGCAGATTCACCGCCCGTTGCCAGGAGACGAAGGCCACGGGGAATCCCAGCTTGTCGAGAACCAGAGTGTCGCTCATAGTCCTTTCCCCAACATGCTCCTTAAAATAGAACGCGCGGGTGGAGTCGAACCACCATCTGAGGTTTAGAAGACCTCGGCCCTTGTCCGTTGGACGACGCGCCCGGTCGTGGCAGCCTCGGTGGGAGTCGAACCCACTTCGAAAGATTGAAAGTCTCCCATCCTAACCGGTAGACGACGAGGCCGCGAATTATGGCGGTCTGTACGGGATTTGAACCCGTGATCTGTTCCGTGACAGGGAACCGAGGACGACCGGACTCCTCTAACAGACCGTTAAACAAGCGTAGCGCCAAGCCTTAACTCGGCATGCCGACCTGAAGGTGGGCGCTACATCAAGGAAGATAGTAGCGGGGGCCGGATTTGAACCGGCCTGTGTGGCTTATGAGACCACCGAGGGACCACTCCTCAACCCCGCATCAAATTGGTCGGGAAGGCGGGATTTCAACCCGCGATCTCCGGTACCCGAAACCGGCGCCTTCAACACTAGGCCACTTCCCGCAAAACTGGTCGGGATGAGAGGATTTGAACCTCCACCGCCCTGTCCCCAAGACAGGTGGGCTTCCAGTTACCCTACATCCCGAAATATTTGGCCGAAAATCTGGAGCGGCGTGCGGATATCGAATCCGCTTTTTCGGCTTGGAGGGCCGAGGCACACCCTATATACAAACGCCGCCTGGAGCGGTCAGCGGGAATCGAACCCGCGCCCCGACACTGGCAATGTCGGATTCTGCCACTGAACCATGACCGCCAAACTTGGTGGACGCGGGGGAAGTCGAATCCCTACTTCCGGTTTGCAGGACCGGAGTGCTCCCGTTATCACCACGCGCCCAAATGTTACTTTGGAGTGCGGCAGTTCGCTGCCGCTTTCTTAGCCGGAAGCTCGCTTCCGGCTAAGCGCCAGCAAGCTGGCAAAGGCCAAAGCGGTAGCAAGCTACCGCACTCCATATGATCCGTCTCCCAAACTTGGTGCCCCGTGAGAGTTTCGAGCTCCCGGCATCCGGTTTGTAGGACCGGCGCTCTACCGTCTGAGCTAACGGGGCAAATCTCTGGGGTGACTGACGGGAGTCGAACCCGCTAAAACCTGATCCACAGTCAGATCCCGCACCGTTTGGGTTCAGTCACCGTGGAGCTGCGACGGAGAATCGAACTCCGGTCTGCTGGTTACGAATCAGCGGCTCGGCCACTGAGCTATCGCAACGTGGTGGGGCCACCGGGATTCGAACCCGGACTTCTCCGCTTAAAAGGCGGGTATGCCGCCGGTAACATCTTGGCCCCCCCATCCGGGTCAAAATTCTGGCTCCTGAGGAGGGAGTCGAACCCCCATTTCGCGGTTAACAGCCGCGCGTTCTACCACTGAACTAGCCAGGAGTGGTACCGGGCCGGGGATTTGAACCCCGATGCTGCGCTAATCGGAAACTTGACGTTCGATGAGCCCGGCATGGAAGGCGCGGTGAGATTCGAACTCACATATCGCCAGCTTAGGAGGCTGGTGGCCTGTCCGGTTGGCCGCACGCGCCCGCCGATACAAAAGTCTGGCGCCCCCGCGAGAACTCGAATCCCGATCTCCACGTTCGTAGCGTGGTGTCCTGATCCATTGAACGACGGAGGCAAAACTTGGTAGTGGTCCAGAGAATCGAACTCTGCCGTGTACCCTGATCCGGGGCAATTACAGGCTTATAAGACCCGCCCGCACACCAGTGCTGACCACTGTGGAGGCGCGGCTCGGAATCGAACCGAGGTTGTCTGCTTTGCAGGCAGATGCCTTTCCACTTGGCTACCGCGCCTTGGCAGGATTTCGTGGCACGGGCGTCCCGCCCGTGACCAGTCATGGGCAGGATGCCCATGCCACGTTTTGGTTGCGGCATTGCCGCCCTGTACTGCTTTGCCTTTCAATTGTCAAAGAGCAATAAAAAAGCCCGCTTCTCAGGGCGGGCTTTTCTAGAATCCGATGGTCCTGTGGATTCTATCCGCCCCCGCCGCGCCCTGGATTTGTCGCCACAATGGTGTTATTGACGACATGCCCATCGGCGCACACAAATATGCGGCACGGCCTGCCTTGCCTGCCGCACATCGTTTCGCGTTTGGAGAATCTCAGCATTTTTAACGCTCGTGCTCAATTCTCGAGCCTAAGACAAAAAACCCGCCTTTTTGGGGCGGGTCGTAGAATCCTGATTATTTGTTCTGGACTCTACCCTCCGCCTCCGTGCCCTGGATTTGTCGCGATGGTGACGATACCGACGACATGCCGATGGGCAAACACCAATATGCGGCACGGCCTGCCTTGCCGGCCGCACATCGTTTCGCGTTTGAAGAATCTCAACATTGCCTAACTCTGGGCTGAACGAGCAGCCAACTGATGCAACTTACTACTGAAGCGGGCGAAATGCAAGGAAAATCGCGTCCCGCGGACGTTCGGCCTATTGCGGCAAAGTATGCACGTAATAGCGGACGCCGTCAGGCCAGGCTCCCGGATGATTCAGAAAGCCGATCCTGACCACGGTGCTGGCATGGTTGTGGATGCCGGCCTGAATGATCTGCGGCCCATCGTGCTGCAAGGCTTCAAAGGATTTCTCCGAAGGGCGAACCACGGCAATGTGCCCGGGTAAGTTCTGATCCGGATTCTGAAACGTCACCACCACCAGACTTCCCCGGTTTGCGAGCCGCTGGGCCTCGCGCATATCCTTCACACTCTGCCATCCCTGCTTCTGAGCGGCGGCGGACCCTAGCCACTCGAATTGCGCATTGGCGAGCAGCTTTTGGCCGTGCTCAGGGGGTCGCAACAGGTACACGCCTAGCCGCTTGGCGGCCGCTGCCGCGAAGGCACTACAATGCGTGTGGTGCCCGGGTCCCTCGTCTTCACCGCCTCGGTCCGGCTCTCCGGTCTCCCAATTCACGTGCTCCTGAGCCAGCCAGAGTGATTCCACATTCATGCCGTCAAGAATGGCTGCAAGCCGTTCGCCCGCAGGGATTATCGGTCCGCAGCAGGGGGCTTGCTGGGGCCGCGCATTAAAAGTGCTAGGCGCAACCGGCAGGAAAACCACTAGGAGGGCGGCGATGAACAGGAGGAGATGGCCCTGGCGATCCTGTCTTACGGTCGTCAACCGGAGCTTCATAAGGGTTCCTCCATTTTGTACGGGCGCATTTGGCATGCCACCCTAAACCTATCGACACCGTCTCGACTGTACTCTGTGCCCAAACTGTACATTGGATAACTCGCCTATTCAACCTCACATTGCCAGAGGGTCCGACGCGGGGTAGTGGTACAGTATTAAACTTTGGCATAGGGGCGCGCCTCGCGGGTGCCTGGGCCATAGGGCTGCCTTGGCATTCGGCAGCCACGATCCGTTACCTGAGGGCTTTGGGCCGCTGGACGAGACCTGTCCCTGCCGAACAATTCAACCACCGCAGGTCAAATTGAACTACACCAAGAGCCGTTCGGGAGGCAGTAAGCTGGTTATCCGCCCTACGACTATCATCGACGCCCCGCGACTGAAAGAGCGGCTGGGCGCGAAGGTAATCCTAGCCAGTGAAACCTTCCAGCTTACGGGCAGTTTTAAGTTCCGGGCCGCCTACAGTGTGGCATCGCGTGTGCCCCAAAGGCTCCTGATTGCTGCGTCCAGCGGGAATTTCGGCCAGGCGCTCGCTTATGCGTGTTCACTTCTGAACAAGTCCTGCATCGTGGTGATGCCCTCGACCTCAGCGCAGGTCAAGATTGACGCGGTGCGCGAATATGGCGCTCAAGTCGACCTGATTGACGTGGGTGTGACGAGCCGGGCCGCGCGAGTTGCAGAATTGTCCCAGCAGCATCCGAAAGCCTACGTGGCCAGCGCCTACGACGACCCGCATGTCATCTTGGGGAACAGTTCGCTCGGGTGGGAATTGAGTGCCCTTAAGCCATTGCCGGAAATCATCGTTGTACCTATCGGAGGCGGCGGGCTCGCTTCCGGAGTTATCACCGGCATCAAGCGGGCTCGCAAGAAAATTCAGGTCATCGGCGCGGAGCCTTTACT
>JASHTY010000389.1 GCA_030040315.1 Terriglobia bacterium
GCCGTTCTTCCTGTTCAGAGTAATCAGCAGGGAAAACGTCGATGAGTTTCACATCGAAATCGGAATCCGTGCCGGAGGTCGAAACGAACAGCCTCGGTGAAACGGGGCCCGCAAGCGTTACATCCTCTTCGAGCGGATCCGTCTGGTACACCAGCACATCCGCGCGCGTTGAGGCGAAGCGCTGGTCGGCCACCATGTATTCCTGCGGCACGCTGCGCGCGATATAACCGATGAACGGCACGGGATGATTGGGGTCGCTAGCGTACTCATCGAATGAATCGGGAGCCGCCTCGGGCGCAGTGAAGGACAGGCCCCCGTGACTTTGGAAATAGAGCACATGCGGCTTGGCGTTCGCAGGCGGCCAACTTGAATACTGGCGCCACACGTTGGTACCCGTTTCAAACGCGTAGGCCTTGGGAAGATCTTCGCTTCCCTTCCCCTTCAGGTACTTCTCAAAGAAGGGAAACTGAATGTGGTCGCGAAAGTACGCGCCGGTCTTCGAACCAAAGCTGACGCTGCCCAGATGCTCACCGTCCAGCCGTCCCCAGCCGCCGTGCACCCACGGACCTTCCACAATTCCGTTATAGATTCCCGGATCGTTCTGTTCAATCGAGCGGAACACGCGGAAGGGACCGTAGAGGTCTTCGGCGTCGAACCAGCCGCCCACGGTCAGCACGGCGCAATGTATGTTCTTCAAATGCGGAGCCAGGTTGCGTGCTTTCCAATAATCGTCGTAAGTGTCGTGATTCATCTGATCGGTCCACAGGAAATTCTGGTTGTGCAGATAGAGCGCGTTGGAATTGGAAAGCGGCCCCATCTTCAGGTAGAACTCGTAGGCGTTCTGCGTGCCGAAATCAAAGGGGACGGAAGAGGTTGGGGTGGTGGGATTTTCCTGCGGCTTGAAGCCCACATAAAAGCCGAAGTTTGCATCCAGCATGAACGCGCCGCCGTGATAGGAGTCGTCGCCCATGAAAAGGTCGGTCATGGGCGCCTGCGGCGAAGCCGCCTTAATCGCGGGATGCGAATCGATGATGCTTGCCGAAGTGTAGAACCCTGGATAGGAGATTCCCCAGATTCCCGCCTTGCCATTGTTGTTGGGAATGTTGTGAATCAGCCATTCGACCGTGTCATACATGTCGGAGCTCTCGTCCACGTCCTGCTTGCCGTGCTTTTCGTCGATGTGCGGTCGCATTTCGACAAACGTCCCCTCCGACATGTAGCGCCCGCGCACGTCCTGATAAACGAAGATGTAACCGGAGCGTGCAAAGGCCTCCGATGGCCCCAGTGTGGTTCGGTAATGATCTTCGCCATAGGGACCGACGCTGTAGGGCGTGCGGTCAATCATGAATGGACAGGCGACGGAAGTGTCCTTGGGGACATAGACGGAAGTGAAAAGGTGAACCCCGTCGCGCATGGGGATGCGGTACTCGTACTTGGTGTAATGCTCGCGGATGTTGAATTCCTCCTGAGGTCGCGGCTCAGGTCTCCCTTGCGTCCAGGCTGGACGCAAGACTCCGGCGAGCGAAAGCGCGAGCATGAGTGCGGTTCGAGAACGCATTCGGATTCCTCCATCGATGATTTTCCCCGCCGTGCGGACGCCGCATACTCTAAATGAGCGGGCGTAGTAAAGCAAACTGCAAGAGCACGACTCTTTGACGCTCGTGAATATCTCGCGACAAGGTTCCGCGGCGTGTGATATGGTGTGGCGAATTCTTGCGCCGTCGCAACAATCGATTCATTACGCGCCGGCCCTGACCTATGGCTTCCAAACGCATTCGCTGGTGGATTGTCTGGACTTTGTTTGGCTCCACGGTGGTGAACTATATCGACCGGCAGACCTTCTCGGTGCTCGCCCCGGTGATATCGCGCGAGTTGCACTTCAGCCACACGGACCTGGCGCGAATCATTTCGTCATTTCAGTTTTCCTACGCCGGAATGTGGCTTGTGGGCGGAGTGATGCTGGACCTGGTAGGAACTCGGTTGGGCCTTTCACTCGCCATTGTCTGGTGGTCCGCCATCAGCATGATGACGGGGCTCGCGAACTCGGTTTCATCCTTCGGCGCATTCCGTTTCCTGCTGGGAATCGGGGAGGGCTGCAATTGGCCGGGCGCGAGCAAGACGGTCGCCGAGTGGTTTCCGGCGAAGGAGCGCGGCGTCGCCGTCGCAATATTCGATAGCGGCTCAAGCGTGGGCGGAGCATTAGCGGCGATTCTTGTGCCTTGGATCGCCATTTTCTTCGGATGGCGATATGCGTTTGTGCAATCTGGACTTCTGGGATTCATCTGGCTGGCGGTTTGGTTGACGGTTTATCGCCCGCTGGACCGTCATCCCCGCGTCAGTGCCGAAGAACGCGCGCTCATCAAATCAGGCCACGACACGGCGGCGGACTCTTCGCAAAAGGGCCTGGCCAAGTGGATTACCTTGCTCAAACAGCCCAACACCTGGGGAATCGTTCTTGGCCGCTCGCTCACAGATCCCATCTGGTGGTTCTACGTTTTCTGGCTGCCGCAGTATCTGAGCGACGCGCGGGGATTCAGCCTGAAACAGATCGCCTCCTTCGCGTGGATTCCCTTTGTCGCCGCGGATATCGGGAATTTTACGGGAGGCCTGACGTCGGGGTTCCTCATCAAGCGCGGGATGACCGTCGTCCGCGCGCGCAAATGGGTGTGCGTCGTGAGTTCCGCGCCGATTCTTGCCGGAATTCCCGCAGCAACCACCCATAATCCATACCTGGCTGTGATCCTGATCAGCTTCGCGGTGTGGGGATACGCGAGCTGGTCAACCATGGGCCTGACTTTTCCTTCTGACCTTTTCCCACAGGACGTTGTGGCAACGGTTACGGGCATCAGCGGGCTCGGCGCGGGCGTGGCTGGAGCGCTATTCACCCTGCTGGTGGGTTGGCTGGTGGACCGATTCTCCTATTTCCCAGCGTTCTTTCTGGCCGGAACGGTGCCACTGCTGGCCACCCTTTGCGTGCTCGTGATTATTCGCCCTCCGCGGAACGCAGGAATGGAGCAGGCAGTTCGTTGACTGAGTCACGTTAACGCATATAATGCCTTTACATGGTTGAATCTGTTCCAAATAACCCTGCTCCCCACATCGAGCGGCGGTTTCTCGTTACTGGCGCCAAGGGATTCATCGGCGCATGGATCGCCAAAGAGCTTGTGGAACGCGGCGACCGGCCCTGCGTGTTCGACATTGATACCAACACGTCGCGCCTTTCCGCGCTGCTCACCCCGGACCAGATGTCGTCCGTTCAACTCATTCAAGGCGACATCACGCAGTCCAGGGATGTCGAACGCGCCGTGGCGGATAACGGTGCCACTCACGTGCTGCACCTGGCAGGGCTTCAGGTTCCCTTTTGTGCTGCGGACCCTGTGCGCGGCGCGATGATCAATGTGGTCGGAACACTCAACGTTTTTGAAGCCGCGCGCCGGCACCGCGACCAGGTGCAGAGCATCGTTTACGCCAGTTCGGCCGCGGTCTTTGGCCCCGAAGAGTTGTATGGCCGTGGCACTGTGCCGGAAGGGGCCCCTCTGCTGCCGGGGACACATTACGGTGTATTCAAACAATGCAACGAAGGCAACGCGCGTGTTTATTTCCAGGATAATGGCCTTTCGAGCGTGGGAATTCGCCCCGGGGCTGTTTACGGTGTGGGCCGCGATCGCGGCATGACCTCCGGCCCGACCAAAGCCATCAAAGCCACGGTGGTGGGACGGCCTTACACGATTCGTTTTACGGGCGGTTTGGACCTCCAATACGTTCGCGACACGGCGCGTATCTTTCTGCGCTGCGCGGAGGCGAGTTTGACCGGAGCAAGAACGTACACCCTGCGTGGCGATGTGATGCAGATGAACAAATTCCTGCAATGCCTCGGGGAAATCTTGCCCGCCTCGAAGGCGCTGGCGAAGGCGGAAGGGCAGGCGCTGCCCGTCTCGTACGATTTTGACGATAGCGCCCTGCATCGCGACCTGCCCGGCGTGGTGCGAACGCCCCTGGCGGAGGGAATTCGCGAAACCGCGGCCATTTTTGAACGCCTCCAGAAAACGGGCCATTTGGACATCACGGACCTGGAGACCTAGCACGGTATAATTCGGAGCTGCCTGCATGGCGACGCAAAACCCCAACTCGGATCAGCATCCCCCGCTGTTTGCCCCCAGCACCATGGCGCCGTTTTTCCTGGTCACCGCCCTTTTCTTGTTTTGGGGCATTCCGAGCAACTTGAATGACATCTTAATCAAGCAGTTCATGAAGTCATTTGAGCTCACGCGCTTCAGGGCCGGCCTGATCCAATCGGCGTTCTACATGGGATATTTTCTACTGGCCATCCCTGCCGCGCTGGTGATGAAGAGATTTGGCTACAAGACGGGATTGGTAATTGGCCTGTTTCTCTACAGTGCGGGGGCATTTCTCTTTTGGCCGGCGGCAGTCGTCAGGCAGTATGGATTCTTTCTCGTCGCATTGTTCGTCATCGCCAGCGGGGCATCGTTTCTTGAAACCGGCTCCAATTCCTTCATCGCGCTATTGGGCGACCCGCGGACTTCCGAGCGCAGGCTGAATTTCTCTCAGTCCTTCAATCCGGTCGGGGCAGTCACGGGCGTTCTGGTGGGAACCATTTTCATTTTCTCCGGCGTCGAGCTGAACAAGGACCAAGTTGCTGCGTACAAGGCAGCGGGGACCTATGAAAACTATCTGCGCGGAGAGACACTCCGTGTGGTTACGCCCTATATCGTCCTTGGCAGCGTGATCTTCATCTGGGCACTGCTGATCCTGATGACAAAGTTTCCCAAGATTGCCGAAGAGGCCGAGCCTGAAGTTGGCCGCTCGCGCGGTCACGCGGCTGAACTTCTTCATCATCCCCACTTCATCAAAGGCGTCATCGCGCAGTTCCTCTACGTGGGGGCTCAGGTCGGAACCTGGAGTTACTTCATCCAGTACATCCAGGACTACACGCACCAACCGGAAAAGATCGCGGGATACTTTCTTACCGGAACACTGGTGGCGTTTGGCGTGGGAAGATTCACGGCGACTTACCTGATGAAATTTATCGCGCCTACGCGGCTAATGGGAATCTTTGGCATCATCAATACACTGCTGGTGGTAGTGGGAGTTTTGCTGCCCGGCTGGATCGGCGTGGGCGCCGTGTTCCTCACCAGCTTCTTCATGTCCCTCATGTTCCCCACAATATTCGCGCTGGGCATCAAGGAACTAGGTCCCAACACCAAGTTGGGTGGCTCGATTATCATCATGTCGATTGTCGGCGGCGCGTGCGCTCCACCTGCCATGGGCCTGATATTCCAGTCGACCCACAGCATGGCCTTGGCCATGGTCGTGCCCATGCTGTGCTACGTTTTCATAACCCACTACGCGTTTTACGGGTCGCACGTGCGAACTACGGAATTGGAGGCGGTCCGCGCGTAACTGGCGCGCTATGACTCTCATGGAACCTCAAGAACTCGATCAAGTCGCGATTGTAATCCGTCCGGAGAAAGACAACGTGGCCGTGGTCACGGCGGATTTTGTCGAGAAGGGGACGCGGCTGAAGCACGCTGGCAAAGTGCTGACCATTTCCGGCCGGACCTTGCGCGGGCAAAGCTTTGCGGTCAAGCCCATCAAGCGCGGAGCACCGTACATTACGCTCGGCGATCCTATCGGACTCGCCTCCCGTCCTGTTCAACCCGGCGAGCCGATCGACTCCACCAATCTGCGCTCCCGCCTTCCCCGGCTGATTCCTCACTTCAAGGACAACCCGCGGCGGCAGCCGCTTGATCCCGAGCTTTCCTCGCTCACCTTTGACGGCTACATGCGCCCCGGCGGTGAAGCGGGCATTCGCAACCTGGTCGGCATCGTGACCTCGGGTATGTGTTCTTCCACAGAGGTCCGCGAAATCGCCTGGCGCGCCAATCGCGAAATCTATTCGCGTGAGAAATTTCCCAATGTCGATGGTGTGGTGCCGATCATCCACGAGTCCGGGTGTGGAATGCCCGATGGCGAGGCGGTCACGATTTTGAACCAATTGCTCGCCAACACGCTGCGCCATCCCAACCTGGGAGCGGCGGTGTACATTGACCTTGGCTGCGGCAAGACCTGCGTGGAGTGTTCAGTTCCCTTTTTCCAGAATTCCGTGCCGGACTACAACCGCCGTGTGGTGAATCTGACCGTTCAGCAATTAGGAGGCAGCGAAAAGACGGTCGAGCGCGGCCTGGAGGTAACGGAAAAGCTTCTGCACCTTGCCAACCAATCGAAACGCCAGCCGGTCTCTATCTCGAAACTGATTGTAGGCACGGAATGCGGCGGCTCGGACCGCTGGTCAGGCGTTACCGCCAACCCTGCAGTCGGCGTCGCGGCGGACATGTTCGTGAAGGCAGGCGCGGCGGTCTTTCTGCCGGAGATTCCCGAGCTTCAAGGCGCCGCGATGCTCGACCTCGTGCAACGCGCTCGCACCAGGAAAGTCGGTCACAAGCTCATGAATGCCCTGAAGCGCTACGAGGCGTATGTTCGCAAATTCGGCGACTACTTCAGCGAAAATCCTTCTCCTGGCAATATCAAAGGCGGGCTCTACAATATCTATCTCAAGTCCACCGGAGTGAAGGCCAAGGGTGGTACTTCCATTGTCGAGGATTTGATCGAATATGGCGAGTGGCTGGGTGACCGCAAGGGCTTGTTTGTGCTTTATACCCCCGGTTACGACCACATCTGCACGCCGGCACTTTTCCTGAGCGGCGCGCAAGTAGCGTTGTTCACCACGGGCCGCGGAACCGGCATTGGATGCGCGCTGGGGCCGGTGATGAAAATCGGCTCAAACCCGCACCTTGCCCGCGCCTACGCCGACCTGGACATTAACGCCGGAACTGTGCTGGAGCGCACCGAAACGCTCGACGACGTCGGCAGGCGGATTTTCCAGGAAACCCTCGACGTCGCCTCCGGCCGCAAACTGACCCGCGCTGAACAGATCGGCTTCCACCACGAGTTCAAGATTTGGGAATCACTTTGGCCGTCACTGTGATTTTCGGCGGGATCATTCGCGCAGCGTGAATCGAATCTCGATTACGATTTCCATGGGAATTGGGTTATCTCCGCACATCGCAGGCCGAAAGCGCCATTGCGGCACAACAGCGAGAGAGGCAGAATCAAGGGCCTTTCCGGCTGATTCCACTACCGCGGGCTCCTGCACTGCTCCGTCGACGTCCACAACCCCATAAACAGCAACATTTCCAGTAGCTACATTGTGTAATGCTTCATCTGGATATCTGGGGGGAACGACACTCAGGATACGCGGCGGCTGGGCATCATCGCACCAATCTGCTATAGCGGCGCCTGCGGGCGGAATTAGCAACGAGGAGGCATTTTCCTGATTCGGTCCTAGTTCGTCAACCCAGAGCTCGATGACCTTTCTGTCGTTATCGAAACCCTGAAAGTGGCGGGGAAACCGTTTGTTCGCCCAAGACCCATAATCACCGAATTCAGCGAGTTGCATCGCCTGCGCCGTCTCTTCTATGGTGATTGGCAAGAAAGATGCAGTGTTGGCGCAAAGTTTGCGCTGGTCACCACTGTTGCCTGTAACCTCGAGGCAGAGGACATCCACTCCTTTATGCCTTCGTGTTTTGGATCGCCCAGTATCCTCCCCCGGTGTCAATATCCAGCTTGATCGAAAGTCCATCAATTGTTCTGCCCAATAAACGGGGAGTGGTTCGAGCGGAGCATCGCGTGCCGTCCACAGTTTCCCTCGGGAAGCCACCCGAAACTGGCTGAAGCCCGGAAAGTTGATCTCTTCTCTCCACTCCCCTGGTGAAATCCAATTGAGAAGGACTGAGCCCCGAATCGGCCCGGTGCTTTGATGCAGCTTCACAGCTTCAAAATGCGCGACCAAACGAAAGGCTGGACTTCCGGCTGCGCGGATATTTGTAGCATCACGGACCTTTGCCATGAATTCCGCACCATCAACCTGTTCCGAGGATCTGGCGGGAATAGCCAACGCAATACTCCAGACAATCATTGCTACCAGAAGTAGAATCCGCCATCGCTTCGTCACCATCTGAATCAGTCACTCTCCTCTTTCGGCGCGAATCCCCAGTTCCCGCAGCTTTTCCTGAAGACTCTGCCGGTGCAGGCCGATGGCCGCAGCGGTTCGTGTTACGTTCCCGCCGTGATCGCATAGTTTGGCCTTGATGAATTCAATTTCGAATTGGCGGCGTGCTTCGCGAAAATCGTTGATGGCCAGGAACCCGTCGCCGCCGCCGGACCCACCACCAAGCTCCGTCCCAGTTCCCAGCAACTCTGCGGGAAAATCCGATGGCGTCAGTGTATCGTTGCCGCTCAATACCACGGCGCTTTCCAGTACATTCTTGAGCTGGCGGACGTTTCCCTTCCAATCCGCCTGCTGCAAGCGCTCCATCGCATCTTTCGAAACCGCGAGCGCCGGCCTTCGGTGCTTTTCGCCCAACATGCGGCAGAATTGCTGAACCAATAACGGCAGGTCTTCGCGATGCTCGCGCAATGCGGGGGCGCGCAGCAGCACGACCCGCAGCCGGTAATAAAGGTCTTCGCGGAATTCCTGTCTGGTGATGGCGGCGGGCAGATCCTTGTTGGTTGCGCTCACAATACGCACATCCACTTCCAGCGAAGCGGTCCCACCCAGCCGTTCCACACGCCGGGTCTCAAGCACGCGCAGCAGCTTTGCTTGAGTTGCGAGCGACATGTCACCCACTTCATCTAGAAACAGCACCCCTCCATTCGCCAATTCAAATTTGCCGCGCTTCATCGCCGTGGCTCCAGTGAAAGCGCCTTTCTCGTATCCGAGGAGTTCGCTTTCGATCAGGTGCTCGGGCAGCGCCGCGCAATTCAGGGCCACGAACGGGCCTCTGCCGCGATTGCTGCGCCGGTGAATCTCCGTCGCCAGCAGATCCTTTCCCGTGCCGCTCTCACCCTGAATCAGGACGGTTACTTCCGCCTGCGCGACGCGGTCGGCGAGGCCGAACAATTCGCGCATCACTTTGCTCGAACCAATCAGGGCCCCGAACTGGCCCTCGGAAACCAATTGACGCTTGAGCCGCGAGTTTTCCTCCGCAAGCAACAGGTGCTCGAACACGCGCTCAACGACCAGTCGCAGTTCGTCCACTTCAAACGGCTTGGGCAGGTAGTCGTATGCGCCGCTCTTCATGGCCTCAACGGCGACCTTTTCGGAGCCATACGCCGTAATCATGACAACCGCGGGGCTTTCCGGCTGCAACTTCAATTCGCGCAGGAAGTCGAGGCCGTTTTCCCCGGGCATCTCGATATCCAGGAGCAAAAGCTGGGGATTCTCCCGCGCCATCGCCTGCCGCGCAGCAGGCACTCCGTCCGCCTCCAATACGCGGTATTGGCCCTCCAAGGCGCGCCGCATTCCGTAGCGCGCTGTGCTGTCATCATCAGCGATCAAAATGGTGTGCATGCGAAGTTTTCGGTCCTCGGTTCTTAGTTTTCAGTTTATCAGTCGCATGTTTACTGAGGACTGAGAACTGAAGGCTGATGATTAACACTTGACCTCCGAGGGTGCGGACTCGCGGTTCTGAAACGCACAACAAACCGCGTCCCGGGATAAGCAGAAGAATTGTTCCCCTGCACCGCCGGGCTCTGGAAGGCCACTGTTCCACCGATTTCATCCACACGGCGCTTGACGATGGCCAGCCCCAGACCCGTTCCGCCGGGGCGAGTCGTAAAAAAAGGCTGAAATATCTTATCGAGCTTGTCTGCGGGGATGCCAGGCCCCTGGTCTTCAACCGAGAGTTCGGCGTAATCCAGCGAGCCGGTCGCGGGCACGACGCTGATGCGAATCGCCGTACCTTCAACGCTGGCCTCCAGTGCATTCACGATCAGATTGGAGACGATGTCGCTCACAGCTTCCTCGCCACCCTGCACCGCGCATGACTCGACGCCGTCGATTGTCAAGGTGATGTGACGCCTTTCCGCCCCCGCCCTCAGAATGCCTGCCACACGCTGGACGATTCCGGCAAGGTCGGCGGCACAATCCGTATCGCGGGCCGGTTTGGCATAACGAAGCACCTGCGAAATATTCTGGTTCAGCCGATCGATCTCACCCACCAGCATCGTGCAATCGCGGCGGGCATTTTCGGGAAGCTGCTTTTCCTCCTCCATGAGCTGCACGATTGTCTTCATCCCGCTGAGCGGATTCTTCACGTTATGGGCAATGCGCGCCGCCATTTCTCCCAGAAACGCCATTTTCTCCTTTTCGGCCAGCTCGCGCTCCAAAGCAATCTTGTCGGAAATCAGCCGGCACAACTCGAGCGCCGAGGCAAGACGGTCGGCAAGCATTTCGAGCGCGGCGATTTGCTCGCCCGACACTTCGCCCGCTGCGGGGACGACTTCGAGAGATGCAATGACTTTCCCGCCGCGAGAAATGGGCACGCGGCGGGCTCTTGAAGAAAGCATTGCTACGGCCGCATCGCCGGTTGGAATTAGCCGGACGCTTTCGAGCTTCATCGCCGCGGTTATTCGATCCTCCACCAGCTTCTGGAGCGACTCCACATCGCCCGTCCTTTTGGCATGCTCCTCGATTTCCAGTGCCAGCTTCTGAACCGTTTCGAATTCGGAGACAAATTGGTGGTGCAGGGCGCGGCTGATCAGCCGTTTCAGCGGGTCCACCAGCACAACGAGGGTGAAGATCATCACCGCCTCAGTCACTACCGGCGGGATTAGATAAATCTCAAGCCAGCCGCTCAGACGGCGCATGAAATTCAAGTAAATCAGCGACCCGAAAATGGCGGCGGCGGAATACACTACGTTTCGCTGGATTCTAAGGTCGAGAAAGTTGTAGCGGAAAATACAGTAGCCCACCAGCCCACTCGGCAGGATTCCCAGCAGCATCATGACAACTGCGAAGTAGCCACCCAATCCGCCCACGGCGGGGAGGTTACGGGGTAAGTAGGCAATCGCCCAGCCCGTTCCCAGCAGCGCCTGAAGCCAGGCCAGATATCGATGAAACTTGGCGAGCAGCGGATCGCCAGCGCTGCTTTTCCTGTTCAGATATGCGTTGATTCCTGCGGCTGTGAATAGTGCCGCGACCGCCCAAAGTGTCAGAAGACGGATCGTTGGACCCAGAGCGACGAGCGGTTCAACTCCCGGATGGCTCAGCAGGCGGCCGATGATCCAGGGGAAGAACATCACCGGAACATAAAAGCTCGCGACCAACGCTCGTTGCCAGAACCTCGCGCGGATAAAACGCGCGCAATACACTGCCTGTCCGTGAACCAGCAACGGGACTGCGGCCATGAATCCAATTACGGTGAGTATGCGGCAAATGGCGGAGAGCATCGTTGGCGCCGCGCCATAGTAGAGCCTGATGTTGATGGCGAGCAAATTGCCGGAATACCAAAGGAACAGCCCGGACATCAGACCGAACAGCAGCCATTCCAGGCGGCGCAATCGCCGGTTGCCCAGAATCAACACCATCAGAAAAAGGTGCATCAGCGTGCCGAAGGTATAGACGACCAGCTTGACGGCAACCAGCGGCGTGAGCTCGTACGCGACATCCACAAAGATTCTCCAAAGGTGCGGCGGGCGCCATTGAGGCGTGGCAGCGGCCTGCGGGACAATTCTAAGCCAGCGAACTCAAGAGTGTAAACGTGCACCGCAAGCCGGCATGGCCGTCGCCAGGCCGTGCTGCCTTCGATCCGAGTTTCTAAGCTGGCCTATTGCCCCCATCGGCTATGCCACTCGGAAGATGAAAGTACTACGCACCCGTTTACACGCTTCGATGGGTTGTGCAATGATGCTGGTTGCTGATTCTTTCAGGTTGACCGCATCGATTTGCCGAATGGCGAATAATTCAAAAGAACAGGTCCCGTGTGGCGTCTCCACACCCACCCTTCCACGGGTCATGGTGGCTACCACCGCCATGCTCACCTTTATTACCTTCTGGCGGGCGGCGGCAATTGTGCTGAATGACCTTGCCTCATCCGCATACTACGCGGGTGGGATCGCGGAGCAGGCCGTGGGCAAGTCAGCGCCCTGGTTCATTCTGGCTGTCATGTTGTTTTCCTACGCGGTCCGCGCAATTTATGTAGAAAGTTGCAGCATGTTTGTTCGCGGCGGGGTCTATCGCGTGGTGAAAGAAGCAATGGGGGGAACGCTGGCCAAGTTCTCCGTATCTGCTCTGATGTTTGATTACGTGCTGACCGGCCCCATCAGTGGCGTTTCCGCGGGACAGTACCTGGTGGGCTTCTTGAACGATTTATTGCACTATTTCGGATTCTCCCTCGTTCTCTCGGTAAATAGCACCGCTGCGGCGTTTGCAATTCTGGTGACGCTTTACTTCTGGTGGGAAAACATCAAGGGAATCCCGGAATCAAGTGAAAAGGCGCTGCGAATTATGCAGCTCACCACCGTCATGGTGGTGCTGCTGATCGCATGGTGCAGTTACACGCTGTGGGTACGCGGCGGAAATTTGCCGCCGCTCCCCGTGTCAGTCAATCTTCATTTCGCTCCTGAGGCACTGGGCTGGCTCAGCCGCAGCCGTCTTCCCCACACCATTGGCCTGATTGGAATTCTGATCGGGCTCGGCCACTCGATTCTGGCCATGAGCGGCGAAGAGTCACTCGCCCAGGTCTATCGCGAGATCGAGCACCCCAAGCTGCCCAATCTGAAAAAAGCAGGCCTGGTGATTTTCATCTACAGCATGGTTTTCACCTCGCTTGTATCGTTCTTCGCGGTGATGATCATTCCCGACAATGTGCGTAAGGGCTTCTTTGAGAACCTGATCGGCGGCCTGGCTATGAATATGGCGGGGCCCCTGATGGTCAGGCTGGTGTTCCACGGATTTGTTGTGGTGGTAGGGACCTTGATTCTGGCGGGCGCGGTGAATACGGCGATTGTAGGTTCGAACGGCGTGCTGAACCGCGTCTCCGAGGATGGAGTTCTCTCCGACTGGTTTCGCCGGCCGCACCCGCGCTTCGGAACTTCCTATCGCATCATCAACCTGGTCGTGGGCCTTCAGATTCTCACTATCCTGCTGAGTCGTGGGAATGTTTACCTGCTGGGTGAAGCCTACGCCTTTGGAGTAATCTGGAGCTTCGTGATGAAGGGGCTGGCCGTGCTGGTGCTGCGCTACAAAGATCCCGGCCCGCGTGAGTACCGTGTGCCGCTGAACCTGCACTTGGGCGAGCGCGAGGTTCCGATTGGCCTTGCGCTCATCACCTTGGTTCTGCTGGGGGTGGCGACCGTAAATCTTTTCACCAAGCAGGTCGCAACCCTCTCCGGTGTTGCCTTCACGATACTGCTCTTCGCCGTCTTCACCGCATCAGAGCGCGTTACTCGGGCCCGCGGCGGCGCCCACGTGGAGCTTGACCAGTTTCACCTTGTCCCGGGCGAGGAGCTCACGCCCAAGGCGGTGGGGGTACGTGCGGGCAATGTCCTGGTTCTGGTGCGTGACTACTTCACACTTCACCATCTTGCCGCAGTCTTGCGCCGGGTGAACACCACGCGGCAAGACGTGGTCGTGCTGCATATCCGCATTCTCCAGCGCGCGGCGAGTGGAGAAAGTCCGCTCGCGGTTGAGCAGCTTTTCAGCACCAACGAGCAGTCGCTTTTTACCAAGGCACTGTGCCTCGCCGAACACGAAGGCAAAAGCATTCACCTGTCGATCGCCTCCGCCAATGAAATCTGGGAAGGAATTCTCCGCTCGGCTTATTCGCTTCAATCCTCCGCCATCGCCGTCGCGCCCTCGACAAAGATGCCGCTGGCCGAGGAAGCGCGGTACGCTGGCCTCGCCTGGGAGAGGCTGCCCGACCCCAAGCCCCGCCTTGCATTGGAGGTCTATATTCCAGGTGAGGAGGAGGAGATCTTCTACCTGGGTCCGCACGCCCCGCACCTGACGCCAAAGGAAATCGACCTGCTCCACAGCCTCTGGCTACGCTTCAGCACGGAACTTGCCCCGGAAGAAGTTCACCACCACGACATCGTTCACTTTGCGTTGAACGAGATGATTGCCGAAATTGGCAAAGGGAAGGATAAGGAAATTGCCGGCCGGCTGCGCGATCATCTCGCCGAAATAAAATCCCGTCGCACAACGAATCATTGAAAAGCCTGAATCTGCCGCGAAGGCAAGGTTGCCTGCGCTAATCCGTTGGGAGATCCCCCGGCTCTGCCGGGGTGGCAGCCGAAGTTTGACGGTTCCAGGAGTCATCGAGACCTGAGCTTGTATCGCATC
>JASHTY010000390.1 GCA_030040315.1 Terriglobia bacterium
GACAGCTTCCTGCGCCTGTTCATGGTGCCGGGCATGGGCCACTGCGGCGGCGGGCCTGGCCCTTCCACCTTCGATCGTGTAGGTGTGCTTGAACAGTGGGTGGAGAAAGGCGCCGCACCGAATCAAATTACGGCTTCACGCAGCGATAAGAGCCTTGCCCCCATGACTCGACCCCTCTGCCCCTATCCTCAACTCGCCCAATGGAAAGGGCCGGGCAGCACCGACGAGGCGGCGAACTTTGTTTGCGCGGCGAAAGGCTATGAACTCGGTCCGAGCGGGCAACCCAAATAATCAGCATTTCGCGGCTGCAAATTACTTGGGTCGGGGATTTTGCCGGCGCCGCTTGCGCCGTGGCCAAGCCATCCCACCGGCCGGGATCATGGCCAGGATGGCCATGCCACGAGCCTCTACGCCCGCGCGGCGGGGTACGAAGAAGATGACGGCCAGGAGCCCATAGCCGTCTCCGCACCGTTCAAGACCTCCACGATCTTCGCGCCGTATTTCTTTACTCGCCACTCACCCAGCCCCTGCACCTTCAAAAGATCCACCGCCGTCTTGGCTTGAATTCGAACCATCTCCTCCAACCACTTGTTATGGGCCACCATGTAAAGCGGGACGCCTTCCTGCGCGGCCTGGTCCGCCCGCCACTTTTTCAACGCGACAATCGACCTGACCTGATCTCTGGTGAGCTCGCCGCCCGAATCCCTGGTGGGCTCAGACGCCTCCGGATGGGATCTCGCATGGGAGGAGGTGGTGACGCGCACGTTTTGAACGGCCTCAGCCCCCCCTTCGTAGAAGAGAAGGACCGACCAAACCGGCCCTTCCGGCTGATTGGCCAGCGAGGCAAACACTCGCTTGACGTTCCTTGCTCCCAGGAATTCGTTTAACTTCCTGTCCCGCTCCTGTTCATTCACGGCATCGAGGGGAATACTGAAAACCTTGCACTGCATAACGCCTCCTTGATTTGCGCAAGTCTCCGACTGCAGCCCTTTTATCGGCGGAAGTTGCGCGTAGCATGAGGGAATCCTTATCTATCGCCGCACAGCCCTCCAAGTTGTGTCGCGGCATCAGTCAGGCTACAATCAACTGAATGGGTGACTTAGTCCAAATCGGCTTACCTCAAACCTCCGTGCGCAAGCCCGAATGGCTGAAGGTGCGGCTTCCGGCGAGCGAGAACTATTTTGAGCTCAAGGGAATCATGCGCAGCCTTGGCCTGCACACGGTGTGCGAGAGTGCCCGCTGCCCGAACATCGCCGAATGTTGGACCCACCGCACGGCTACTTTTATGATCCTCGGGGAACTCTGCACGCGGCGATGCGGGTTTTGCGCCGTGCCCAAGGGCATGCCCGCCGCCGATGTGGACTGGGCGGAGCCGGCGCGTGTGGCCGAGGCCGCGGCCAGCATGGGGCTGAAGTACATCGTGGTAACTTCTGTTGACCGCGACGACCTGGAAGACGGTGGCGCCACGATTTTTGCCCATACGATTGCCGCACTTCGCGAGCGCATTTCCGGTTGCCAGGTGGAAGTCCTGATTCCGGACTTTCGCGGCTCCGACCCGGCGCTGGAGATCGTTCTCAACGCCAGGCCGGATGTTCTGAACCACAACACGGAGACCGTTCCCCGCCTCTACCCCGTGGCGCGGCGAGGATCGCGGTATGAAAGGTCATTGCGGCTCTTGAAGCACTCGCGCGAAATCGCGCCGCAGATTCCCACCAAGTCCGGACTGATGGTCGGCCTGGGCGAAACCTTTGATGAAACCTGCGCAGTATTGAAAGACCTGGCCGCGGCCGGCGTCGATATCGTCACCATCGGCCAATACCTGCGGCCCTCGGGGGAACAACTGCCCGTGGCACGCTTCTACACGCCGGAAGAATTCGCGGCGCTCAAGCTGGAAGGCGAGCGCCTGGGGATTCGCCACGTCGAATCCGGCCCACTCGTCCGCAGCTCCTACCACGCGCACGAGCAAACCGCAAACCTGAAACAGTAAAATCACCTCCTCATCCTCTTCGCATCGCGCCGCAAAGGGCATTCGAGCGAAGCAAAGGCTATAATCTCTAGCAGTTTTTCTGTGAACCGTACGGCAGTGGTGGTCCTTAGAGGTGGGGAAATTATTTCCAGCTAAGAGCCGATCACGCGCAGTCCCGCCGCTTTCGCCAGCCTGGCCTGGTCTTTGTCGAAGGTATAGAACTCGCTCGCGCCCAGGACGAGAGCGGAAGCCACGTGCAAAACATCCATGCCGCGGCAGGCCAATGCCGGCGCATGAAGCCGCGATAATTCCCGTGCCCGAGCCCAGGCCGCCGAAGGAAGAGTTTCATACTGCCAGATTCCGGTTTGCAGGTCCTGGATGAAGTCCCGTTCGATCACCCGAGCCTCAACAACGGTAAACCCTTTCGGGCGGGCCACCGCTGCGAAAACAGTGCACGTGAACTCCATTTCGCCAAAAGGTGTTACCAAGAATACAGGCTTGTTTTGATGATGGAGCGAAAGTGCGGCCCTGGAGTTTGGATCGCGGCCATACATCGAGACCAGAAAACTGGTATCCGCGTAGGCGCTCAAAACCGGTTTCGATCCTTTCTCAACATCTCAGCGACATTCAGCTCAATGATGCGATCGCCGAAGATTTCCTTCTGCCTTGCCGCGAAATCCGGGAAAACTCTTTTCTTCGAGAATTCCGGCACGATTCGCCCCAGTACTTCGTCTCGTTTGCGCAGGACTAGCGTTTCGCCTCGGCGAAGGGGGGCTTCGACCTTGCGTTTGAAGTCTTGTCGAACTTCTCGAACTGTTACGGTTTTCATGTTACACATTGTATGTGTAACATTATCTCGAAGTCAAGGCGCGGGCCAAGTTTTCATCCTTCATACTTCAGCTTTCATCATTTTTATTTCAACGTGAGCGGCTTTTCTTCGGTCGCCAGAATGTCGCCGGGCAGTCCCATGATTTGCGCGAGGGTTGGCGCGATCTGCTTCAGCGAGACGCTGCCAAGGTTTTTCCCGGGGGCAATCTCGGGGCCCACGGCGATGAACGAGGCTGCCATCCCGGGGTTCGAGGGAAGGTATCCGTGCGTACCGCGGTCTTTGGGCGCCTCGTCGATTGCCGGCCCTTCCAGCCGGTCTGAAAAACTAAAGCCCGGAGCGGCTTCGAGCATCATCTCGGCATCGGGATCGGCATCGATTTCCTCAAGCCGCCGGCGATCGAGAATCTCCTTCACGGCCCCCGCGGCCTGCAGCTCATTCACTGCAGCTCCCAGGCGCCGCCGGTCGTCGGCGGTTGGCTGTTCGAGCCAGTAAACCGCCACCGACCCTCCGGCGCTCACCGCTCCCAGGCGGCGCAGTGCCAGCGAACCGTCGGCGCCGCGCGCAAACAGTCCATGCTTGGCGAAAGGCACAAGCGGCGCGGCCTCTTTTTCCACCGGCACGAAGCCATGATCAGAAAGCACCACGAGCGTTGTCGCGGGGTCACGGGAAATCGCGTCACGGATTTTTCCGATTGCCCGGTCGGCGGACTCCAGCGCCTTGAGTGCTTCGTCAGAAGTCGGGCCAAAGGCATGCGCCCTGGCGTCGTACCAGACGAAGTGGACGAGCAGAAGGTCCGGGCGATGATGTTTCCACAGATGGAGCGCCGCCTCACCACGCAACTGGTCGGGGTCGGCCTTCCCCAGCAGCGGCGCAAGCACTTTGGTGACTGCGCCGAACAGTCCGGGAGTGGAATGGCGCGCGGGTGTATCAAAGTCCTTGTGCGGGTCAGGCGCAGCGGGGTCCCAGATTTCCGGAATGTTGAAATCGATGCCCGCTCCGGCGCTCACCGGCCAACTGAGCGCCGCGGTGCGCCGGCGGCTGGCGCGCGCCACATCCCACAGGGCGGGGGCGCGCAAGGCCGCCGCGAACCAGCACCACGGCCGCGCCTTCTCCGTGGGGTCAAGCGAGGCAAGATGGCTGTAGATTCCATGCGCGCGCGGAGCGACGCCGGTAACAATCGTCGCGTGCGCTGGATAGGTTGTGGACGGGTAGACCGTCTCGACCGATTCAGCGCTCGCGCCCGCTTTCTCGAGTTCATTCAAATTTGGAAAGCGGCGGCGCATTTCTGGCGCGCGATAAATATCCGGCCGCAGGCCGTCTACGGAGAGCACGATCAACTTTGCGGATTGTGAAGGAATTTCATTCACTCAAATTCTCCCGTGACCCGCACATTGTTTATCACGTTTCATGAAATCCAGCCACCGCTGAACCGAGCAGCGGATGGAACTTTGTTCCGGTGATCGCCAATTCCTTCTTCATGCCGAAGCATCTGCTGCCACGAACGGAGGAAGCGGCGCCCAAGCTCATAGGTGCTGAAATTAACGCAGGTCAAGAGGTAAACTGAATCGAGCAAGTTGGTACTTGGTTGCAGAAATAATCTTCCTTATTGGGGGGTGTGGAAGGGCGGGGCTTTAGCTCCGCCGTCAGGGACCATACGGATTTTGTGGGCTTTAGCCCCTGAAGCCGGCGCAGCTTCAGGGCCTGAAGGCCTCTTCCGGCGCCCGCTTCGCAGCGGCGGGGCTGAAGCCCCGCCCTTCCATCCGCCGGCAAGCCAGCGCACTTATTGATGCAACAAAGTGTCAGGTGTGGAATATCAGGCGTGCTTTGATGGATCGTAAATCGGTATTCGAAATAACGGAGGTGGAATCGTTTGCGCTATTGGGTTGTTTTTATAGGAGGCGGTCTGGGTTCGCTGACGCGCTACATCGCGGGGACCGTCATTATGGCTCGTTACGGGGGACTCTTTCCGCTCGGAACCTTGGTCATTAATGTCACTGGATCTTTTCTCATCGGACTCCTGATGACGCTCTTGACCGAAATCTGGCATCTTGACCCTTATTGGAGGCTGGCTCTGGTGGTGGGGTTCCTCGGCGGGTACACGACTTTTTCCAGTTTCGAGTATGAATCGTACCGGGCCATCCGCGACGGCGGACAATGGCTCGGAATTCTGAACATCACGGCGAGCGTGGCTCTGGGTTATATCGCGGTGTGGACCGGCGCATATGTTGCCGGTCACCGCTAGCCCTCGCCGGATTGGAGAGGATGAATGCTTTTCAAAGGCCCGGCAAAGAAAGTTTGCATTTACGTGAATGAGGATACGCGGCACAACATGGTGCCCCTTTACGAGGCAATCCTTTCATTCCTGATGCACAAGGGCGTCTCAGGTGCTACGGCGTTTACCGCCATGGCAGGTTTCGGCGCCCATCAAATTATGCACACCGCGCAGGTCGAACTGCTCAGCGAGCATCTTCCGATCCGTATTGAATTCATGGAATCGGCGGAGAAGGTTGAAGAGGTATTGCCCACTCTTTACGAAATGGTGACCGATGGCGTGATTGAAGTCCAGGACACGCGGGTGGTGAAGGTCGCCATGCGCGAAAAAAAGGACCCGAAGCTCCCCCACGAAAAAAAGAGCGGGAAGGCCAAACTCCTGCGAATTTATCTGGGAGAGGCCGACCGATGGCACGACCAGCCCCTCTACGACGCCATCGTCAAACGCCTGCACATGATGGACATCCCCGGCGCCACAGTCTATCGAGGCATCATGGGATATGGAATGAAGGGCCACACCCACAAACAGAGCCGGTTTCACCTTTCGCGCGACCTTCCCATCATGGTCGCGGTGATCGACAGCGAAGAGAAGATCGCTCAGGGTGCGGAAGCCATGGAGGAGATGGTTGAAGGCGGGCTAATCGTTATTTCTGACGTGGACTACACTCGACTGGTGCGTGGCCAGCCCCTGGGAGCGGCAACCGATGCCAACTTACCTACCGGCTAAATTGATGCGCCTCCATTTCTCGGAGCACCACCGTTACAAGGGCAAGCCGCTTTACGAAGCGATTGTGGAGAAGTGCCTGGAGTTGAAGATTGCGGGAACGACGGTGCTGCGGGGCCTGGAAGGGTACGGAGGGATGGCTCAAATTCACCGCTCCCATCTGCTGACCCACGAGCTGCCCATCGTGGTGACCATCGTGGATTCCGCCGAAAACATCGAACGCCTGGCCCCCATTGTGGAAGGAATGATGGATACCGGCCTGATTGCGGTCTCAGACGTGCAGATCAAGCGAATCCAAAAAAGGAATCCCCCTGCCAATGCTTAAGAAAATTGCGATCTCCCATGATGGCCCGAATGGGGTCCGCAAAGCGTTCGATACCAGGACATCCCCCTGTTCGGTGCTGGTCGTCCAGAGGAAGGCTGTTACACTCAGCGCGAGGCATAAGGCTCAGCCATGAATGAGGGCCAAAATGGAAAGCCCGCGATTCAACTTTCCGCCGCGCACTCCATTGCGCTGGTGGCGCGCCTGCTGACCGTGGAAGAGGACTGCCAGGAGATGGTTCGCTACCTGGACGGCTATGCCGGAGTTCTCTACGCCTACCTTCCCGTTTTGCCCGAAGAAAGCCGAAAGGCTATTCGAGCTCTCGTCTCGAAAATATTGCAGGGAATCGACAGCATCAAATGCGACCTCGGGCTTCCCCAGCGGCAGAACGAAGTGACCCGACTGCTCGCCGCGCACCACTCGCGCATGTGGGTGACTCTGCACGAAACACGGGGAGAAACGCTGCGCGGTTACGGCCCGGTGCCGCAGGAACTCACCGCCTATCTCGATCCGCGTGTGGACAAACTCCTCGACCTGGTGGCGGATTTGCGGACCGCCATCGAATCCGGCGCGAAACCTGATGCTCCAGGTGAGTTGAAAGACAAAGACCCCTCACCCCAACTCCCCTCCCCCTCTTCCCTCTCCCCACGGAAGAGGGAAGAGGAGTGAAGGGGTGAGGGG
>JASHTY010000391.1 GCA_030040315.1 Terriglobia bacterium
AGGTTCGCGATGTCCTGCACCCAGGCTTCTTCCCAGGCGTCACGCGGCGCCATGCCGAGGGCCAGCCGCTTGTGCACCGCTTCCAATTCCTCCGGGTGTTCCCCCAGCGCCTCCATGGCCACCCGCGCCACGCGCGAGAAAAGGCGCGGCTTGAGGGCGTTGCGGCTTGAAACCTCTATACCCCGCTCCGTGCGCGGTCCCGTGGAGCGCCGGCTGTTTTCCCGCGCCGCGGCGGCTCGCGCCGCGCTCGGTTTTCGTTTGAGCAGACTCATGGTATTTCTCCTGTCCTGATCCAAACGTCATTCCCCTACGGACACGCATCCTCTAAAGGGGGGTCAATATTGAGCAATTGTGTTGCCATATTTTCTTAAAACATTAAACTAATTGATAACTACTGATGGTGGAAGGGTCTACAGGCGATTAGCAAGTCGCCCCGCCCAGGCCGGATGCGATGGATTGGGGGATTTCACCCAGCGGGTGGGTGTTTTCACGCACCGGTGCACTCGGGCTGGCGCCGACATGCACTTCAATGTCTGCGGGTCACCATTTCGCAGACTCCTGCCGGAGGCCACCGAAAGCGTACTTTTCCCTTTGAGAGACGCAGACATTGGAAGGAGTGTCTGCGCCAGCCTCCCTGCAAAAACTTGGTAAGGAATCAGTTCCTGTCAGTTCAGATTTTCAGGAAAATCTTCCGGCGGTACATCCAGAACAGCACCAGCCAGTAGCAGAACAGCACGGCGATGCCTTCCATCAGTGGCTGCAGGCCGGTGCCGAGGAATTCGAAGAAGTGCAGACCCAGGTGAATACGGAAAGTGGTGATGAGGAAATGTTCCATGAAATGGGCGATGCAGTACGCGGCGATGGAATTCATTCCGATCACCACCAGCGGGAACGCCCAGCCCTTTTGCCGCTTCATCTCGATGACCCAGCAGAAGGCCGCGAGCATCAGGAAGCACATGCCGCCGCTGAAGAGCGTCCAGCTCGGCGTCCAGATGCGCTTCACGATCGGGCAGATGTGGGTGAAGTGGAAGAAGAAGCCAAGCCCGATTCCCGCAACGCCGGCTACCAGGAACTTCTTCAACGGAATCTGCGGCGCCGATTCGCGCAGCCAGCGCCCCGCGATCAGTCCGAGGATCATGGTGCCCAGCGTGGGGATGAAGCTCAGCGTCAGATAGCCGCCGGGGTTATCGACCCAGTGTTTGGGCTGCGGGAAGAGATTCAGGAACCACTGATCGAACCTGATGCCCAGGTTGTAATTCTTGTTCCAATGCGCGGCAAAGCCCGTGTAGTTGTGCTGAGCATTCCAGGCAAAGGGCACGCCCACGGACGGCCAGTCGAAGTTCGAAGGAGCGACGGGATAGAGCGCCCAGGCCAGCCAGTAACCCGTCAGGATCAAAGCGAGCGCGGTCCATGCCCACTTCGGGGGCTTAAATCCCAGAAGGAAAAGGAACGGGTAGCCGAACCCGATCTGATTCAGCGTATCTTCCATGGTCCAGTGGGTTTGGGACCAGTCCATGGAGCGCAGGAAGACCCCGAGAGCGCACAGCAGGAAGGCACGCCAGAGCGCGTGACCGAACATTTGCCGGAAGGTGGCGCCCTTGGCCAGGCGGCTGGCGATCGAGTATGGAAGAGCGACGCCAACCAGGAAGGAAAAAGAGGGCTGGATCAAATCGTGCAGCGAGCATCCCGCCCATTCGGTGTGAGTCTGGTTGTATGCCAGAATGTGCCAGAATGTGCTGGTGGGGAAAGCCTGCGCTACCTGAGAGAAGCGCAAGACCTCACCCATCATCAGCAGCATCACGAAGCCGCGGTAGGCGTCCACTGCGACGTTGCGCACCGCGGGCGTGCGGATGGGGATTTCAACCGGTGGGAGCTTGACAACTTCCTGAACCGTGCTCATAGCTCACCCCTGCTCCGGCAACTGTAGCACATCCGCGGGGTCAAATCACGGTGGGGAGCGACGGATGGCCTCCCACAGCGGTTTAAATAGGTTGAGCCCCAACGGGGCGCTCCATCAAAGCCCAGGCCGACGGCCTGGGTCCGATGTAGCGTTCCCATTTTCCTTGGCCCTGAAAGGGCGACATAGAAATAACGTCGTCGCGGCCGCGTTCAAAAAAAGGTTCTTCCGCCCCTACGGGGCTTGGACGTCAACGAGCGCCTCCGCAGACCCACCCCGTCGGTTTGGGCTTTGATGGAGCGCCGCGTTGGGGCTCAAGGCACTTCCACTAGGAGTCAGCACACCACAAAAGTACCGACCCCGCCTGTCGGAGTTGCGCCCGGCTACTTGCGCTTGCCGGTGAAGTCGTGGTCCCCGCGCTCGGTGTGCGTCTTCCCTTTCATGGAATCGCCGTCAACGGTGGCGGTGTAGTCCATCGTGAAAGTGCCGTTGGGGGTTTCACGTTTTACCTGGAACTTGATGGTGTTGCCATCCACGGTACCGGTGATGGGAGTGTCCCCCATGCGGCCGGAGAGGGTTCCCTTGATCGTCCCGCCGTCTTGCTGGATGGTCAAAGTCTGAGTCTGCGGCCCGTTGCGGCCTTCGGAGGTGATTTCCCACGTTCCTGCAACGCTGGCCTGATCGGCGGCCTTCAGCCGGGCGGCGCCAAATACCACGATTGCGCAAGAGAGCGCGAGCAACATCGACTTGAATGTCTTCGTCATGTTGGATTCTCCTTAAGGGTTGGATCGAACATAATCATGGACGATTGCCACTATCGCGCAGTTACAGCGGAAATGCAGGGTTATTGGGGAAACCGCAACACACTCAGGGCGGCAATCGTAGGGGTTTGCCATGGCAAGCGCGTACGGCGGTCGGAGACCGGCGCTACAGAAATCAGCGCACCAGCGCCAGCCAAAGCAATCCCCACAGAAGGGTCAGGATGGTGACGGGGAGACCCAGTCGGAAATAATCCCAAAAACCGATTTGAACGTCCGGCTTGGCCGATTCAATCACAATGATGTTGGCCACCGAACCGGTGATGGTCAGATTTCCGGCCAGGGTGCTGGCCATGGCGAGCACCAGCCAGGCCGTGTGTGGGTCCGCAAAGCCGGGAACCAGCGACTTCAGCAGCATCACCGCCGGAACGTTGCTTACAATGTTGCCGAGCAGGGCCACGACCACCGTGAAGACATCCATCCGCTGAAGATTCCAATTCCGCACCAGCGCAAGCAGGCGCGAAACGATGCCCGCATTCTCGGCTCCGCCTACGATCAGGAAAAGCCCGACGAAGAAAACCAGCAGCCCCCAATCCACCTGCTCGTAAAGCTTGTGCGGGTCGGTGGTGCGGGTAATCAAGAGAGCTGCTGCGCCCAACGCCGCCATCATGGCGGGCGGTACGCCAAACAGGAAGCCGATGATCACCGCACCAACCACCACCGCGGGCTTGGTCAATCGTGTCAGGTCCAGGTGAGGAAGTTCAAGAGGCGCACTCGGCGCCGCAGCCGGCTCCTTGCGCATGAAAAGCCAGTGCAACACTCCCCAATCCAGCAGGATTCCACCCGCCGCCACCGGCCCCAGGTGAAGCAGAAAGTCGCGGTAACGAATTCCGGAAAATGATCCGATGAGCATGTTCTGCGGATTGCCCGTAATCGTGGCGACGCTGCCCACGTTCGACCCGGTCGCCACCGCCAGCAGGTAAGGCGTGGGCGCAAGCTTCATGCGCCGCGTGATCGCCAGAACGAAGGGCACCATCACCAGGCAGACAATGTCGTTCACGAAGAATGCGGAAAAAAATCCGCTGGCCAGCACCACCACCGGCAGCAGATATTTTGGATTCAGCCGCCCGAGAACCAGCTTCACGTTCCATTCGAAGAATCCCACCAGATGAAGATTGCCCACGATCAGCATCATGGAAAACAGCAGCACCAGCGTGGAGAAATCGATGAATTGCAGGGCCTGACTGGGAGGGACGATCCGGAATGCCACCATGGCGACTGCGCCGATGATTGCGGCTCCGGGGCGGTCGATTTTCAGTCCCGGAAACTTGCCGAGGGCAAACACGATGTAGCTGGCAATGAAGATCGCATAGGCGGCGATCAGATTGACATTGGGCAGGGGAATCGCGCGAATCGCGTGCATGGTGCGCCAGCATAACAGCGGCCGGCAGGGCGGGCAAGCGGCGACCCGGCGAATAAATTCAAAGCTCCGCAGCCACCGCTGCCGCGAGGTCGCTTAAATGCTTTTCTGTATCGGCCGCGTCCGCTCCCACCGGCGTCAGACCCAGGTAGAAGCGCACCTTGCCCTTCTGCACGTGAATCCCATGCCGAGAATCGAGATAAGCCGAGTCCCAGTTTCCCGTCAGGGGCTTGTTTGGACCGTAGTTTCCGCTCAATTTCGTAAAGGTATCCCTGGCCACTGCCATCGATGGATCAACATAGATCCGAAAGAACAGCCGCATGGAGTTCCCGCCGGAGGTTTGGTAATTACAGTCCGTCCCGGTAACGTGGTCAAGCATCGCGGCGGGGGCTGTGGTCTTGGCGGCCGCGCCGAACGGCTGCCCGAGAACCTTCGCCAATTCCGCCCCCGTCAACATGGAACAAGGATCGGAGGGAGGGTCCTTCGCTTCCACCACCTGACCCCCGATGAGCAAAGCGAAAGCAACAACTGCACAAGTCGTACAGTAACGTGCTGCCGGGATCCGCATCATCGATGACTCCTCTCAAAATGTGGGAATGCTCTTTTCGGTTTCAAGGGATAACCTACACGAGCCGGGCTTTCAGCGCAACGGAGCGCGTGAACGGGCGCAGCCGTAGCCCTTGCACGACTCTGTGGTTTATACTCTGCTTTTCCGCCGGGGAACGGCGCCGCCGTTGAAAAAATACCAACTCCCAAACTGGCCGTTGTACGCATCCGCCGCCACCTTTCTGCTGCTGGTGTGGATTGTCTTGAATGTTTCCCTTAGCGCAAATCGCGGGAACCTGGTGTATGCGTTGGACGATCCTTACATTCACATGGCCATGGCCAAGAACTTTTCGCAATTCGGAATTTGGGGTGTAACGCGCTACGAGTACACCTCCGCCTCATCCTCGCCCCTGTGGACATTGCTCATCAGCCTGACGTATTACCTGGCGGGAGTGAACCCGCTTGCCCCACTCATATGGAATGTGCTTTTTGCCCTCCTCATTCTGGCCGCCGCCCATGGAATTCTCTGCTGGTATAAGTTGGGGCCCGCGGTTCGCTTCTGCGTATTACTAGGGATCATTCTCCTTGTCCCGCTCCCCATGTTTGTTCTCGCCGGAATGGAAATCGGGCTACAGACGCTCGTGACCCTGCTCTTCGTTTTTGTTGCCGCGCGAGTGCTCTCTGGTGAATCCCCCGGGTCCGCTCGTCGTGACTCGTTGGGTCTGTTGATTCTCGCACCCCTGGTTACGGCAGTGCGATTTGAAGGAATATTTTTAATCCTCGGCGTGGTGGCACTTTTCCTGTTGCTGAAAAGCTGGCGATACGCAGCGGGCCTGGCCGTCTGCGGGTCCCTCCCGGTACTTATTAACGGCGGGATTGCCGTTTCTCATGGCTGGTTTTGGTTTCCCAATTCGGTCCTTTTGAAGGCGACGCTGCCGGACTTTCGAGCCTCGCCCGGCGAATTCGCCTTTTCCCTGTTCAATCCCGTTTGGGTAACCATTCGCAACAGCCCGCATGTGCTCACCCTTCTTGTTACCATTCTTTTGCTCTACATCGTGGCGTACGGAAAGGGCAGCGGGTGGCGCGAAAGCCGCCAATTGATGACGGCGATTTTGTTTCTACTGGGAATGGCACACCTGGAATTCCTGGGGGGGGCGCCGCTGTACCGTTACGATGCATATTGGAATGTACTGGCAATTCTTCTCATAGGCTTGCAACTTCCCGTCGTCATGCCGAACCCGCCCCCGCTGAACTCCCTGCGCACTTTGTTGGAGCCCCGTCACCTGGCCTGCGGTGCGCTGATGATACTCCTTCTGCTTCCCATACTGGAAAAGGGATGGCGCCTGCTGTGGTACCTTCCCGAATGCAGTCACGATGTTTTTGAGCAGCAGTACCAAATGGGGTTGTTCGTTCAGAAGTACTACCATGACTCAGCCGTCGGCTTGAATGACATCGGCGCGGTCAACTACCTTGCCGACATCCATTGCCTGGATTTGTGGGGGCTAGCGAATGTCCAGGTCGCAGCCGCAAAGCGCCGCAATGGTTATGACTCTGAAGAAATCGATCGTATATCCAGGCGAGCCGGCGCGCGAATTGCGATTATTTACGATAACTGGTTTGTTGGCGTGATTCCACCGGCGTGGACTCGCGTTGGTCGATGGGCCATACGGGACAACGTCGTCCTGGGGGGAGACACGGTATCGTTCTATGCTCTGAGTGCGGGTGAAATCGAGTATCTTCGCCGGAGCCTTACAGATTTCGCCCCGAGAGTGCCGGTGGAGGTAATTCAGGAGCGGGGAAATTGATACGCAGGCAGAAGCTGTCAAGCCGACGACACATTCTCTTCAGTTTGCTTTCACCACGAAATCGCCCAGCCTGGGACCTGGCGCGAGCGTCCAACCCGGCGCGAGATCAAGCGTCCACTCATCTCCTTTGACAGGGCGATCCTGCGAGTTCGGAGGCGCGGGCACCTGGACACGAACGACATTTGATCCCTGACGGACAATCAGGAATCCGCCGGGGGCCTGGAGCGTTCCCCACACGTCACTCACCTGCCCGCCTTCATAGACGGTCATTCCTTCATCCAGACCCAACACGCGGTTGGGATCGAAGCCGTAGCCGAATTTCCCGTCCACTGTAAAAATCAGAACGGGGCCGGTGATAAAACGCAGGCGGGCCGCAGCCATGCGCGCCTGGCGCTCCTGATCGCGTTGCGTCTCGAGGGCGATAATTTCCCGGCCGTCATACGCTCCCGCCCGCC
>JASHTY010000392.1 GCA_030040315.1 Terriglobia bacterium
GCTTTCTTCGCGCGCTTTGCGGCAAGGCGTTGCAGAGCTTCGGTACCGACAAGCTCGAGAACAGCTAGGTCCGCGCCATCGCCCCGGCGCCAGCCGGCGTGCACCAGGCGAGTGTAACCGCCCGTACGCGACGCGTAGCGCTTGGAGAGCTCCTCAAACAGGAACTTTACCGCGCTGGGATCGAGCAGGTAACTGGCCGCCTGCCGCCGCGAGGCAAGATCGCCGCGTTTGGCGAGCGTAATCATCCACTCCGCCAGCGGCCGCGCGGCCTTGGCCTTGGCCACGGTCGTCTGGATGCGCTCGCGCTGAATCAGCGAGGTCACCAGATTCCGCAGCAGCGCCCGGCGATGCTCCGTGTTGCGGCTCAGTTTCCTTCCGTAATTCCGATGTCGCATATCGTCCTAATCCGGTTCTCGGTTGTTCGGCTTTCGGTTCTCAATATTCGGTTCTCGGTTGTCGGTGCGCGGCAGTCCGAGGGAAATCTATTCTTCCGACAACCAAATGCCGAAAACCGTAAACCGGTCCTACAGTTGGGGTTGCGGCGGCTCCGGCGGTGGAACGATGGGGTTGCCCTTCTCATCAAATTTCAACCCCAGGCTCAGACCCATGGCCGCGAGAATCTCCTTGATCTCGTTCAGTGACTTGCGGCCGAAGTTCTTGGTCTTAAGCATCTCCTGTTCGCTCTTCTGCACGAGCTCCCGAATGGTGGTGATGTTGGCATTCTTCAAGCAATTGTAGGAGCGAACGGAAAGCTCGAGTTCCTCGACCGAACGGTCCAAGTTCTCATTGTGAACCGGAGAGGGTCCCGCCGTCGGAGTTTCCTGCACTTCCGTTTCTTCCTCAAAGTTGATGAAGATGTTCATGTGATCTTTTAGGAGTTTCGCCCCAAGCCCCACTGCATCCTGCGGTGTGATGGCGCCATTGGTCCACACGTCCAGCGTCAGCTTGTCGTAATCGGTCATCTGCCCCAGGCGCGCCGCTTCGACGGTGTAATTCACTTTTCGCAGGGGCGAATGGACGGAATCGACAGGGATATAACCAATTGAGAGGTCTTCATCAAAATTCTTCTCCGCCGAAACGTACCCGCGGCCGATCTTGACGCGCATTTCGATGTTTAGCCCGCCGCCCTCGCTCACGTTGGCGATATAGACGTCCTTGTCAAGCACTTCCACGTCTGCATCTTCCTGAATCATGCGCGAGGTCACTTCACCGGGCTTGTCGACATTCAGCACGAGTGTCTTCGGCCCCTCGACGCTCATCTTCAGCGGAATTTGTTTCAGGTTCAAAATGATGTCCGTAGCGTCCTCAACGACGCCGGGAATCGAGGAAAACTCATGCATGACGCCCTCGATGCGCACCGCAGTGATGGCCGCTCCTTCGATGGAAGAGAGCAGCACGCGGCGCAGGGCGTTGCCAATCGTCGTTCCGAAACCACGCTCAAAGGGCTGTGCGGAAAACTGCCCGTACTTATCGGTCAGCGTATCGGTGTTTGCCACCAGGCGCTTCGGTTTCTGGAATCCTTTCCAAAGCATTTCTTCAAACCTCCGTTGCAATCCGCCTTGGCGGACTGCTTCTCGTACAATCCGATCGCAACTACTTGGAGTAGAGTTCGACGACCATCTGCTCCTGGATCGGGAAATTCACGTCTTCGCGCTTGGGCATCGAGATCACCTTGGCCTTGAAGCCTTCGCGGTCGAACTGCAGCCAGGGTGGAATATTGCGGCCGCCCGAAAGGTCAAGCGAGCGCAGCACCGCGGCGTTCGTGCGGGTCGATTCGCGAAGAACGATTTCCTGCCCGGGCGCGACAGCGAATGAGGGAATGTTCACCTTGCGCCCCGACACTTGAATGTGACCGTGGCGAACCAGTTGCCGCGCGGCGGCGCGCGAGGATGCGAGGCCCAGCCGGTAAACGGCGTTGTCAAGCCTGCGCTCGAGCATCAACAGCAGATTTTCGCCGGTGATGCCCTTCATCTTCGCAGCCTTCTCAAAGTAGCTGCGGAACTGGTCCTCCAAAATGCCGTACAGGCGGCGCAGTTTCTGTTTTTCGCGAAGCTGCAGGCCGTAACCGACAATTTTGGGCCGGCGGGATTTTCCATGTTGACCGGGGGCGAAGTTGCGCTTTTCGATTTCGCACTTGTCCGTCAAGCATCGCTGCCCCTTCAGGAACAGCTTGACCCCTTCGCGCCGGCACAATCGACATACTGCCTCACGATACCTTGCCAAAACGTCCTCCCTCGGCGAGCCCGAAACTGCAAACTTGAAATTCGAAACTCGCCCTCATGCCCTTCGTGCTTTCTGATTATTCCTGAAGTAAAGCGCGCCTACTTTCGGCGCAACCTGCTGACCAGCCGTGGTATGTCTCTTTCTCCCTTGTAAATTAGATGCGCAAATATCCATTTTCGATTGCGCATCAGACCCTGCGCCGCTTGGGCGGCCTGCACCCGTTGTGCGGAATGGGCGTTACGTCCTTGATGTTCCGCACTTCCAGACCGGCGGTCGCCAGCGCGCGAATGGCGGATTCTCTGCCTGCTCCGGGCCCCTTGACGCGCACTTCCACAGTTCTCATGCCGTGGTCGCGGGCAGCGTTGGCCACCCGCATGGCCGCCTGCTGTGCGGCAAACGGTGTGCCCTTGCGCGAACCCTTGAAGCCGAGCGATCCGGCGCTCGACCAGCAGATCACGCGCCCATCCGTGTCGGTAATTGCCACGTGAGTGTTGTTGAACGTGGCTTCCACGTGTACGACCCCCACGGGGACGATGCGCTTTTCCTTCTTCTTGAAGACTTTCTTCTTTCCGGTCTTTGCCGCCGTTTTGGCCATAATCAGTTCCCGGTCCTCGGTTGTCGGTTATCGGTTCGCAGTGCTCGGTTTCTGGTGCTTTACCAACAACCCAGAACCGACAACTGAAAAACCTCTTTTTACGTCTTTGCCGTTGCCCGCTTCTTGTTGGCAACTGTGCCCTTGCGCGGTCCCTTGCGCGTGCGGGCGTTGGTGTGCGTGCGTTGCCCGCGGACGGGCAGGCTCCGCCGGTGCCGCATTCCGCGATACGAGCCGATTTCAATCAGCCGCCGCACGTTCATCGCCGTTTCTTTGCGCAAGTCGCCTTCCACGGCGCCTTCTTCTTCCAGAATCTGGCGGATCTTGGTGACCTCATCTTCGGTCAGGTCCTTCACCTTCTTGTCGGGGTCAATGTGCGAGCGCATCAGAATGGACATCGACCTTGCCCGGCCGATGCCGTAGATGTATGTCAGGCCAATCTCCGCGCGCTTTTTGGGCGGCAGATCCACGCCCGCAATTCTTGCCATGTCTCACCTCATCCCTGCCGCTGCTTGTGCTTGGGATTCTCGCAAATCACCCGCACCACTCCCCGCCGGCGGACTATCTTGCACTTTGAACAGATTCTGCGAACTGAGGAACGCACCTTCATAGATTTACCTTCTTCTCCCGGGCCTTGCGCTTACTTATAACGAAACACA
>JASHTY010000393.1 GCA_030040315.1 Terriglobia bacterium
AAATGGTGCCGCGGGACGGAGTTGAACCGCCGACGCCAGCCTTTTCAGGGCTGCGCTCTACCACCTGAGCTACCGCGGCACACGTGGGTTGTTCCCGACCGGCCCGAGTCAAACGTCACCGCGGGGTCGAGCGGGGCCCTGCTGTGCGACTCAAGTCCGTTTCATCATTTTCAGATGGAATCGGTTGGTTGTCAAGAATTGGGCCGTAATGGACCCTATCGGCGCCCTGTGAGCGTCGCGCGTTGGTCGATAGACCGCGGCAACGGGACGCCCGGTTTCACAATCCCCAGTCTTCGGGCGGGAACTCGATGCCCCAGAAGCGGCGGGCGTCAACCCATTCGATGCCGATCATGCCTTCTTCATGCGTTCCCGGCTTACCGATCCACACCACCTGGAACTGACCGACGTGATCGCGGTCGAGAGTGTGGACCGAAAGCACCTGGCCCATGGTGAACGGGTAGGAGGTTTTGAGCGCCGCCCCGAATTTACTGATGGAAATGGTTTCCGTCTCCTCGCTGAAGATGTTGCCCTGCGTATTGATGGCGCGAATCTTCACGCGGCAGCGGAATTGAAGCCGCGAAGACCGACGGCGATTCGCAGGGTTCGGGGTTGTGCCCATCTCCATCCTCCACGTATTTTCGATAAGGTCGGATTCTGTTGCGAGTCTACACGACCGCGCTGGATTCAAGTTCGGCGCTTAAACTGGTTTTGAAATCCGCGCCGCTGCATTCTATATGGGCGCGTTTACTCTGGCAATTATGCGTATGGTGCAGATCTCTGCAGCGTCGATTCTGCCTGGGCGTGACCGCAGCTACACTCAGCGCAAGGACTCGTCCACTTCCCGCAACCATTCCGGCCGCTTCAGAACCTCGCGGGGGCGCGCTCCATCGGGCGACCCCACGATGCCGTCTTTTTCCATCATATCGATCAGCCGCGCGGCGCGTCCGTAACCAAGCCGCAGCCGCCGTTGCAGCAGGGAAGTAGAAGCCTTGCCCGACTCTAGGACAATGCGCACGGCATCTTCGTAAACCGAATCGAGTTCGGCGGCCTCTTCCTCGTCCATCGGCGTTTCGTCCTGCTCCTTGTCGCGGATCGGCTCAAGGAATTCCTCATTGTATTGCGGCTGCGACTGGGCCTTGCACCAGTCCACCACCTTCTGGATCTCGCCTTCGGTGATCAGTGCTCCGTGCAGGCGCAGCAGCCGCGAGCTCGCCGGCGGCAGGAAGAGCATGTCGCCGCGGCCCAGCAGCGCTTCCGCGCCGTTGGAATCGAGGATCGTCCGTGAATCCACTTTGGATGCCACACGGAAGGAAATTCGCGAGGGCATATTGGCTTTGATCAAGCCAGTGATGACGTCCACGGAAGGCCGCTGTGTGGCAAGCACCAGGTGAATGCCCACGGCGCGCGCCATCTGGGCGAGACGTGTGATAGATTCTTCCACGCCCTGAGGCTCAACCATCATCAGGTCGGCGAGCTCATCGATCACGATCACAATGTAGGGCAGCGGGCGTTCGAGCTGGCCGTTGTTATCAAACAGATTCAACGTCGATTCCGGCTCGAATAACTTATTGTATTGATCGATGTTGCGGACGCCGTGCTCGGCCAACTTGCGCAGGCGGTCGTCCATCTCCATCACCGCGCGGCGCAGGGCGTTCGCGGCCTTTTTGGGTTCGGTGACGATGGGCGTAAGCAGGTGCGGCACGCCGTCGTAGAGATTGAGTTCCAGGCGCTTGGGATCGATCAGGATCAGCTTCACCTCATCGGGCGTGGACTTCATCAGGATGGAGACGACCAGGGAATTGATCGCCACGCTCTTGCCTGAACCCGTCGAGCCGGCAATCAAAAGGTGCGGCATCTGGGTCATATCGCCGATGCGAATCTTGCCGGTCACGTCTTTCCCCAGGCCCAGGCTGAGCCGCGAAGGCGAGGCCATGAACTCGTTGGACTCAATCAATTCGCGGAGATGGATGATCTCGCGGTGCAGGTTGGGCACCTCGATTCCCACGGTGGATTTTCCAGGGATGCGGTCGATCAGGATCGATTCCGCTTTCATCGCCAGGCACAAATCATCAACCAGGTTGGTGATGCGGCTGTATTTGATGCCGGCCTCGGGTTTGTATTCGTATGTCGTGACCACCGGGCCGGGATGGATTTGGGTTACGCTGCCCGTAACGCCGAACTCAAGGAATTTGTCGGTCAGCCGCGCCGCGCGGTCTTTCAATTCCTCTTCATCGATTCCCTCTGCGTCTTCGGCGGGCCGCAGGAGCGTGGGGCTGGGCAGCTTGTATCCGTGAGCCGCCTTGCCGGTAATCTTTGGCAAAGTGCCGGCAGGTGCGGACGCGGGCACCTTCACCACCGGGGGAGGCGTGGGCTTTTCCGGTTTATCCACAGTCGATGGCTTGGCCACCGGAGAGCTTGTCGTGGGGGTCGCCGAAGTGAAAGCAATGGGTTGAACCGGCGCTGCTGGACGCGCGGGTAATTTTTGAATCTGCACTGCAGGCTTGCCCATAACGCGCTGCCGTTCCAGTTGCTGCCGCAGGCGCAATGCAGCCTTCGCGGCGCGCGCTTGACGCCAGGCTTTCCAGCGTGCCAAGAGCGGTGTGGTCACGCGGCTTGATTTAGTTTGAATGAATTCAGCCGCCCACGCGAAAGAGAATCGGGTGACCAGAAAGAGCGAAGCGAAGAAGACCGTAACCGCAACTATGGTGGCGCCGACCTTGTTGAACATGTGGACCAGGCCGGCCGCCGCGAGATAGCCCATCAATCCGCCGCCGCGAATCACCCCGCGCAGAGTGGGCGTGTAGGGAAACAATTCGAGCAACGCTCCGAGCGAAATGATGAGCAGGCCGGCGCCCGCCAATTTGGTGCGTGGGGCATCGAAGGGCTTCATTAAGAGCCACCGCACGCCCACGGCCAGCAGGGCAACCGGCAGCAGGAAGGCGACCCAGCCGAAGATCTGGAACAGCACATCCGCCACGTACGCGCCGGAAGGGCCGATCCAGTTATGCGCCACGGTTCCCGCGGCCACGGCGGTGTTGAGCGACGGATCTTCCGCCCGGTAAGACGCCAGGCTCAGCAGAATCAACAGGCCTGCAGTTCCCGTCAGCAGGCCCATCAATTCCAGAAGGCGCCGCGGGTCTAGCAGCGGAGTTCTTGGCGTCTTGGAGCTTGCTTCCTTGGATTTTGAAGAAGATGCCGGCGACGGCATACCCATCGGTTGCCTCACTTTTCGAGCCGGCGCATTGTGGTGCAGGTCAGCGTTTCCGGTTGAGTGGCGTCAGGTGCTGCTTGGCGTTGACGCCGCTCGCCTTGGATTTTGAGACCTGCCAGTTGGTGACGCGATCCCCGTCCGAGCGTTGATACTAGCACGCGTTGCAGGGAACGGCAAAGCCTTTTCTCCGGCTCCCATGTGGGATGAACGGGATAAGCGCAGGGTTGCGCGTTACCATCCTCGCAAGTAAAGCACTTCCACACCAGCGGCGGCGACCAGGCAGTAAATTCCAAAAAAATACCAGCGACCCTGCTCAAGCCAGCGCGAGAGCCATGCCAGGGCGAATAGACCCGACGTGCAGGCAAAGATGAAGCCAAAAAAGCAGGCGATGATCGCGGACCCGAGGTATTCATCGCTGGCATGGAGCCAGGCATGGTGCAATCGAAAAACTTCGCGAGCCATGGCCAGCGGAGTGATGGCCACCGCCAGTGCGAAGCTGAAGGACTCAACCGGCAGGCGGTTGCCGCGCGCCAGCAGACCCGTCGAAATCGTCGACCCGGAACGCGAGAACCCACGGAAGGGAATTGCCAATCCTTGAACGGCGCCCATCAGCAGGGCTTGCGGCCAGCTTAGTTCTTTCTTTTTAGTGTCTGCGTTGGCCTCAGGCTGTCGCGCCTCATAGATTCCTGCAAAGATAATGAGCAATCCCGCCGCAGCGAGCGCGGGTGCGATCCAATTAAGTTTGTTGAACAGCTCTTCGATCTCCGCCTTGCGAGTGCCTTCACCCAAAATGTGAGCAACTCCCAGCTCGATCGGGTAACCCACAGCGCCGGTCAACAGGCAGGCCACGAACACCAGAATGGCGAATCGCATAAACGCCTGCCCAGAGGAGAAAAAGGTGTTTTTCCACTGCCGCCAGAAATAGACGATGACCGCCAACATTGTTCCGGTGTGCAGCATCACCAGCAATAAGGCGTTGCCGGGGTCCGACATGTCCTGGTGGAAGAATTTTGCGGCGACAATGACATGCGCGGAACTTGAAACCGGAAGCAGCTCTGTTACCCCCTGCACGATGGCAAGGATTATGGCTTGGTAGATGGGCATAGCGCTCCTGATTTTGGATTTTCGATTTTAAATTCCGCAGCACCAACAAAGCCGCACGATTCGCTTCTAACCGAAAATCCAAAACCGTCAGACTTCGAGAATCACCGGCAAAATCATGGGCCGTTTTCCGGTTTCGTCGCTGAAGTGGCGGCGCAGGGCGGTTCGGATTTTCTCCTTGATCACGCCCCAGTCGCTTACTTCCTCAAGGTTCGATTTCTCAATGGTGCGCAGGATGACGTCGCGCGCGCTTTCAACCAGGTCCCGGGCTTCTTCCAGCGGCACGAACCCGCGCGAGACGATCTCCGGCGTGGTTTCGAGCTGGCCCGTATGCTCGTTGATGGCAAGGATGGGAATCACGATGCCGTCCTCGGAAATATGGCGGCGCTCTTTCAGGATGACGTCTTCCACTTCGTCAAGCGTTCCACCATCGATATAGGTTCGGCCGACGGTTATGCGGCCGGAGCGGCGCGCGCCGTGCTCATCGAATTCCAGAATGTCCCCGGTCTCAAGCAGAAAAGTCTCCTGGGTTACTGCAGCCAGTTCTTTCGCCATTTCCATGTGCCGCCAAAGCTGCCGGTACTCTCCGTGGATGGGGACGAAATACTTCGGGCGAACGAGGTTGAGCATGAGCTTTAGTTCTTCCGCGCTGCCGTGGCCGGAGACATGCACGGGCGGCTGGCTGCCATCCTGATAATAAACGCGCGCACCGCGCCGGTAGAGGTGATCGAGCATGCGAAAGATCGCCTTCTCATTGCCGGGAATCACTCGCGCGCTTAAAACCACCTCATCGCCGGGCTCCACGGTCACCCACTTGTGGCTTGAAACCGCGACGCGCGCCATGGCGGACATGGGTTCACCCTGGCTGCCGGCAATGACCACGGTAACCTGCTCGCGCGGCAGCTTCCGCAAATCCTGAGGCGTGACCAGCAATCCCGGCGGCACCACCAGCTTGCCCATCTGCATGGCAATTTCAGAATTCTGGAACATGCTGCGGCCCACAAAGCACAGCTTGCGCCCGTATTCGCTCGCCAGGTCGGTAACAATTTGCAACCGATGCATTGACGTCGCGAAACACGAGATCAAGACGCGCCCCTTCGCATCATTCATGATTTGGCCCAGGCGCTGGCGAACCGCGCGCTCGGAGGGCGTCAGGCCGGGGCGCTCCACGTTGGTGGAATCGGAGAACAGCGCCAGCACGCCGCGGCGCCCGTAGTCGGCGAGCGTGTGCAGGTCGCTCACTTGCTGGTCAGTGGGCGTAGGGTCAAGTTTGAAATCTCCCGTGTGAATGATCGTGCCGAGCGGCGTGGTGATAGCCAGCGCACCCGACTGGATAATGCTGTGGGTCAGATGGATGAACTCCACCTGGAATGGCCCGACCTGAAAGGGCGCATGGGGTGTCATCTCCCGCAGTTCCGTGTCTTCCGCCAAATCGTGCTCAACCAGTTTCGAATGCGCCAGTGCCAGAGTGAAGGGAGTGCCGTAGACAGGGGCGTCCACTTCCTCCAGCAGATAGGGAAGGCCCCCAATATGGTCTTCGTGCCCGTGAGTCAGAAGAATCGCCCGGATGCGGTCTCGGTTTTCGCGTACGTAGGTCAGGTCGGGCAAAACGATGTCAACGCCCAGCATTTCTGCATCCGGAAACATGACGCCGCAATCGACAATGACCACGTCATCGTCAAACTCAAATGCCATCATGTTCATTCCGAACTCGCCCAGGCCTCCAAGCGGGACGGCTTTCAGCTTATGATTTAGAGATGGAATACGTTCCTCCTGTTGGCCACCCATGCTAGCACACAATCCTGAAACCTGCAGATGCGTTGGCTTCAGCAGATTTCAAAATGTTCAATTCTGAGTGGGGTTTGATTCCCGAAGGAGTCGTCAAAAACCAAGGGAAGACGGCAACCCTTGGGATTATTCTTCTCTAGTCGATCGCCGTCTTCATCGGGCAACTTACAAATTCATGAGCGGAGAAGGTGAATTACCGCCTCCTTCCACCGCCTCGGCCGCCTCTGGAGCCGCCGGTTCTTCCACTTCGAACACCTTCAGACCTTCCGCTCGAATAGCTCGTTCTGCTGCTTCCGCGGCTTGATCCGCCGAACCCGCTTGAGCGCATCGAGCGCTGGCTGCGGGGCGAAGCGTATCCGCGCGACGCGCGAGTGCTGCCGTCAAATGACCTGCTCATCTGACCACGGTTGAACGACCTGCTTGTCTCACCGCGGTTGAATGACCTGTTCACCTCGCCTCGATTAGACGCCCGAGGAGCGTAGCCGCGGTTGAGGTTACCGCCCCGGTATTCTCCGCCTCGGAATCCCTGAAATTCACCGCCTCGATACGCTCGAAATTCTCCGCCACGATAGCCGCGGTAATAGCCGTTCCGGTTGAAGAATGTCCTGCTCCAGGAGTAATAAGGCACATGGCCGAA
>JASHTY010000394.1 GCA_030040315.1 Terriglobia bacterium
CACTTCGTGGCGGGGCAACTCGCCCTGATGCGGGAGTTCGCGGTAATGTTCCTGCCCACGGTGAACTCCTACAAGCGCACAGTGCCGGGAACGTGGGCCCCCACGAATGTCACGTGGGGTGTGGACAATCGCACCACAGCGTTGCGCGTCATTCCCGCCGGCAGCAAGGCCACGCGCGTCGAGCATCGCCTGCCGGGTGCTGACTCGAATCCTTACCTCGCGCTCGCGGCAAGCCTGGCATCGGGCCTTTTTGGAATTGAGAAGAATACGCCGCTCCCCCCTGCGGCAATCAATGCTTACGCCACCAAAGCGCCAGCGGTGCCGCGGACGCTGGAGAAAGCGGTGGCACTGTTTCTGACCAGTGACGTGGCGCGCGAGTATTTCGGCGGGGAATTTGTCGACCATTACGCCGCCACGCGGCAGTGGGAAGTCCGCGAGTTCCGCCGCGCCGTAACGGATTGGGAACTAGAGCGGTACTTCGAGATTATATGAGTCAGATTATATGACCCAGGCGATTTCCGTATTCTCCTTTCCAACTCGAATCGTCTTTGGCCCGGGAGCGCTCCGCGAACTGGGCGCGGAGGCAGAGCGATTGGGAATTGAGCGGCCGCTGTTGGTCACGGATGCGGGTGTGGTGGCGTGCGGGATTGCTGAGCGCGTTGACTCGCAAGCGCGCGCGGCGGGCCTGAGGCCGGCGCTTTTTTCAGACGTAAATCCGAACCCCGTCGAAAACAATGTGCACGACGGGCTGGAGGCCTACCGCCGCGAAAACTGCGATGGAGTGATCGGGCTCGGGGGCGGTAGCCCGCTCGATACAGCCAAGGCGATTCGCCTGGTGGCCACCCATCCGTTTCCACTCGAGCAGTACGACGACCAACTGGATGGCGGGGCCAAAATTCGCGCCGGGCTTCCGCCCATGATCGCCATCGCCACGACCGCTGGAACCGGCAGCGAGGTGGGAAGAAGCACGGTCATTATTCTGAAGTCCAACGATCGCAAGACGGTGATTTTCAGCCCGCATCTGATGCCCGACGTCGCCATTGCAGACCCTGAGTTGACGCTCGGCATGCCGCCCAAAATCACGGCGGGCACCGGCCTGGACGCGCTGACGCACAACGTGGAAGCTTATCTTGCGCGCGGCTTTCATCCGCTCTGCGACGCCATTGCGCTTCAGGGTGCGCGACTGGCTTTTCAAAATCTTCCGCGCGCAGTTCGCAATGGAAGGGATTTGGAAGCGCGCAGCAACATGCTGATGGCGGCGATGATGGGCGCGGTGGCGTTTCAAAAGGGTCTGGGCGCGGTTCATTCGCTTGCCCATCCGCTTTCGAGCATCGCCAACTTGCACCACGGAACTGTGAACGGAATTCTGCTGCCGCACGTGCTCGAATTCAATCGCGAGGTTTCCGAAGAGCGTCTGCGCGACCTTGCAGTGGCGATGGAAATTCAAACCTCTGGGCGCTCCACTGCGGAATCGGCTGCTGCGCTCATCGCCCGCCTGCGTAAATTCCTCGAGGAAGTTGATATTCCGCCAACGCTTGGCGCGTTGGGCATCAGAGTAGAAATGATTCCGCTGCTTGCAAAGAAGGCCATGGAAGATGCCTGCCACCAGTCCAACCCTCGCGCGTGTTCGGAATCCGACATGGTCGCGCTCTACCAGAGAGCCCTCTAACCATCGCGGCGCGATCATCACAATGATCGGCCGTGAGTTTTTCTGGCCTCCCGCACGGCACAGTGCTAGTGTATTGCGCCGCGGACGACTTTGTAGCGACCCGTTTTATCCCGCCATCGTCGCTGTGCGACGTTGGGAGTTGTGGCGGCGTAATGTCGCCGCTACGTTGTAGGTGATAAATTTGACGGCAGCCTGACGCGGACGACTCAGCGAAGAGCAAATCATTCCTGGAGGGGGACCGAATGCGCGTTACTCGTCGCATCATTCTTCTCAGCCTGGCGATTGTGACAACAGCGGCGGGCGCAGCCGCCGACGTCAAGCTTCCCGCGATCATCAGCGACAACATGGTCTTGCAGCAGGGAAAGCAAGTCGCAATCTGGGGGACGGCAGACCCCGGCGAGGAAGTGAATGTGAGCTTGGGTGAGCAGAAACAGTCGGCCACGGCGGATTCAAGTGGAAACTGGAAGGTGGACCTTGCCCCATTGAAGCAGGTGGGACCACTGGAAATGACCATTGCGGGAAAGAACACCATTACCATTCATAATGTGTTGGTTGGTGAAGTTTGGGTCTGTTCCGGCCAGTCGAATATGGAATTTGCCGTGTGGAATCACGGTGTCTTCGGCGGGGCGAAGAACGCGGACCAGGAAGTTGCCTCGGCGAATTACCCCATGATTCACCTTTTCATCGTGAAGAAGGCCGTGGCGGGGAAACCGCAAACTGATGTGCAGGGACAATGGGTGGTGGCCAGTCCCGCGACCGTAGGGAGCTTTTCCGCGGTCGGTTATTTCTTCGGCCGTGATTTGTATCGTGCGATGAAGTTTCCCATCGGGCTGATCGATTCCGCCTGGGGAGGCACGGAAGCCGAAGCCTGGACGGACGCGGAAGCCCTTGACGCCGATCCGGATTTGAAGCTTGAGGCGGATGCCTGGCGCGAGAAAGTCGCCGAATTTCCCCACGTATTCGAGCAGTACGATGGGAAACTGGCGGAGTGGGAGAAAGCTGCGGAGAACGCGGAGTCGAATGGAAATCCTCTGCCCGCGCCGCCGGATGCCCCCAAGGACCCGCGCAGCCATCCTCACCGCGACTCGGGATTGTGGAACGCCATGATCGCGCCACTCACGCCCTACGCAATTGGCGGAGTCATCTGGTATCAGGGCGAATCCAACGCCGGTTTTGCTTACGAATATCGAAAACAATTTGCGACCATGATTCAGCAATGGCGCAGCTCCTGGGGCGAGGGGGATTTTCCGTTTATCTTCGTTCAGCTTGCCAGCTTCGATCCGGGCGGCCCGCCGCCCGAAACGTGGCCCGTGCTGCGCGAATCACAGGAAAAAACTCTTGCCCTGCCCAAGACCGGAATGGCGGTGGCTATCGACATTGGCGAATCGCACGACATCCATCCCAAGAACAAACAGGAAGTAGGGCGGCGGCTGGCTCTGGCAGCGGAGGTTGTTGCATACGGGCGCAAGATTGGAGACCAGGGGCCGACGTTTAAATCTGCACGCCCGGTCCAGGGATCTTTGCACGTGCAATTCACTCACGCGGCGGGAGGTCTGGTGGCACGCGGACCGCGCCTGCTCGGATTCGAAGTTGCTGGTGATGATCAGCAATTTTTCCCTGCACAAGCGAGCATCGCGGGGAATGAGGTGGTACTCTCCAGCCCGCAGGTCGCGAACCCTGTGGCGGCGCGATACGCCTGGGCCAACGATCCCAAGTGTAACCTTTATAATAAGGTTGGATTGCCGGCGCCGCCGTTCCGCAGCGACGATTGGCAGGTGGCGACGCAGGGCAAGGTGAACGCGGAAACTCCCAAGTTGTGGTAGACGGGCACGAAAATCAATTTCCTGGGCGGCTTCTCGAATGTTGAAGTGGCTGGTAGTCGGCATCGGCGATATCACGACGAAGCGGGTGATTCCCGCATTGCTCGATGAAAAGCGGAGCGAGCTGTGGGGAATTGTCACCCGCGACCCGAAGAAGGCCGAGCCCTACAAGGCTCGCGTATTCACCAACCTCGAAGCCGCCTTGAAGACGGACGGGGCAGATGCCGTTTATGTGGCCACGCCGGTGGCTCTTCATGCTCCGCAGACCATCGCCTCGCTCAAAGCGGGAAAACACGCGCTTTGCGAAAAGCCGGTCGCGATGAATTATGCCGAGGCGCGCTCGATGGTGGAAGCGGCAAGTTCAGCGCGGAAAACGCTGGGAATTGCCTACTACCGCCGCGCTTACCCCAAGGTGACGCGCGCCAAGGAATTGATCAAGCAGGGAGCGATCGGCCAGCCGCTGCTCGCTTTCATCACCTGCTACGAATGGCGCTCGCCCGGCGAGGTCAAGCGCACCTGGCAGTTCGATCCGGCACTCGCAGGCGGCGGGCCGCTCTACGATATCGGCTCGCACCGCATCGATTTGCTCAACTTCTTCTTTGGCGAGCCGCAGCGCGTCACAGCACACATGTCAAACGCCGTCCACCGGATGCGCGTGGAGGATTGCGCGACGGTGATGATCGAATACACCGGCAAAGTGCGTGGGATTGTGGATGTGCGCTGGAACTCGCATGTGAAGAAAGACGAATTCCGGATCATCGGAACCGATGGGGAAATGGATTTGACGCCGCTCACAGGCCCCGATCTTGTTTACCACAGTGGGCGTGAGGAGATTCCCGCACCCGCGAATCTGCATTTCCCCTGCATTGAAAACTATGTCTCGGCGGTGCTGGAAGGCACGCCGCTGCTGGCAAGCGGCGAAAGTTCCGTCTGGACCGATTGGGTGACCGAGCGGGCGTTAGCTTCATCGGGCTGAAGCCGCGCACTCGCCCAACCCGACGTGAGCGCTCACACCTGAGCGAAGGAGGCAATTTCATGGCAACCGGGAAGTTAAAGCGGTACGGCCAATTGATTGGATTGAAGCCTGAAGCCTATCAGAAGTATGTGGAAGATCACGCCAAGGTGTGGCCGGGTGTTCTCAAGACCATCCACGACTGTAATATCCGGAATTATACAATTTTCTTTAAAGATAACATGCTCTTCGCCTACTTCGAATATATTGGTGAGGACTTTGCCGCCGACATGAGGAAGATGGCCGCCGATCCCGTGACGCAGGACTGGTGGGCCATCATGGAGCCGATGCAGCAGCCCGTTTCCACCCGCAAGCCCGGTGAGTGGTGGGCACAGATGCAGGAAGTGTTTCACACCGATTGAATCAATGGCCTCTTACTGGCGCGCAAGGACATCCGCCTCGTCGATGGTGCCTAGGAGCATGCCCCGGGGATCACGCGTTCGCAGGCTGAGCCGCGCGAGATTGGGCGCATCCGTGATCGTTGAGTCGATCACACAAGGCGTGAGCGGGCTGATTGGCCCCAATTGAAGAGTTGCGTGAACCTTTGCGCTGCGCAGAAGCGATACCAGTTCCAAACTTCCGGTGTGAAAAACTCCGAATGATCCCGTTACTCGAAGTTCCTCGTCCTGGCGAGTTACCTTGAGTCCTGTTGCCACGGCCGCGCAATGATTGACGCGGACGATTTCACTCGCATCCACGCGCGCCAGATGCCAGCAGACGCCGAAGGAGTATTCCTGACTGGGCTGGAGTTCGGCCATGGGGCTGAGGATCTCCGTCTCTACAAAGGGATCAACTCCGTCGGGATCGTCGGCTGAATCGAAAACGTCGCCGTGAATCGTGCAGGTCCCGTGACCGTTGATCCAGAACTCCGCAGCGGAGTTGTCGGGGTAGGGAACGCCGGGGAAGAGGGCGAAGGTTTCTGCGAAGACGGTTTTGGCGCGGGCATCGAGCGTCGCAAGCCACCCCGCTTCCGGCCTGACTCCGAATTTCGCCACCACGTCTGCGAATTGCAGCCGCATCAGCTTGCGGTTCAAATCGACCTTGAGCCCGGGGTATTCTTCATTACCAAACATTTTGTGGTAAGCGGTCGCCGGCAGGAAGATGGCGAGCTCAGGATGCGCGTCGTGCTGCGTGACCTGCCAGATCGACCATCGCGCGGGCCGGCGGGAAGTGTTCTTCATGGTGTGCGAAATCCGAACCTGCGCCGACCCGCGGAAAATGCGGGTTTCCCGTGAGAACGTAATGCCCGTGTATTCATCGTGCGGGCTGGTGAGGTGAACGGCAACTGATTCGGCGGAATCCTCAATGACGCGGCAGATGAACGCGCTGCCGTCCAGAATCGGATCGGGCGGTCCCGGCCATTCCGCATCGCTTGACCATCCCTGCGGCGCGGGCCAAACTTTGCTTCCACCGTAATTCTTCCAGCCGGCCTCACGATTATTTTGCTCAGGAGGGAAAACCTTACCTCCAAGGCGGGGATTAACGTACAGGAACGGCTCTTCGCCGAGCTGAAGTTGAATGATCCGCCCGCCGATTTCGGGCACCACGGTCACGCGAACGAGACCGTTGGCCAGTTCGATCGCCTGCCAGCCGCTGTAATCAACGTTGCTCAGTGAGCACGGTGTCTCCTTCGTGTGGGTCATAAATATAGCCATTCTCTTCGTAAAATTTCAGTTCTCTGCGCAGCCCTGCTCGAACTTCTGATTGTAAAAGGCCAGCGCCCGTTCGTAGACACCAAGCAAATGCTCGCGATCCTTCGCGGCAGGAAACTTTTGTTTGTTCGTTTCTGCGATCAGGTCGTTCATCCAGCCAACAAAGTATTTTGCATCCGGCCTGCAGTCACGTTTGCCGGGCAGATAAACCGGGCTCGAATGCGCAAGGCGGATGGTATCGCCCGTGCGCAGGAAGCATCGCGCCGCAACCCACGTGTAAGCCGCAGGATCGAATGTGAATTCAGCGGTGTAATCTCGCGTGTCCGGCGGAACGGGCGCCCATTGGATAACCTCACCATTGGCTACGAGCTCAATGCGGTCAATGGGCTCGCGCGCGTGCGCTTCCACCGTGGCGCGCGCTGTGGGGCCGTCTGCATTCACGTTTAAGAAAAGGATCGGGCCATTGGTGATAAAGCCGTGACCGTCGTGCAGGGCCGCAAACCATTTCTCCACCGTGAACGGCCCTTTTATTTCGGCGTAGATACGATTATACCCGACGGGATTCGGGTGGACGCCGCTGGCGCTTCCGGCGGAGGGCGGAATTTTGAAGCCGAGATTGAGGTAGTGATAGTAGAGCCCAAGCGTGTAATGGAGCCAGCTCCAGCGGTCGTTCGCCTCGTGTTTGCCGGGCGGGCGTCCCCAGTCGGTAACGTCGTCAAGGCCGTACTGCATGAAGTGATTACCCAGCACTTCAATCGAGTCGGGCGGCGCGAGCGCCATGGCGACTGGTACTTCCCACCATTGGGTGTTCTCGCAATCGATCCAGGGCAGGTAGTCGCCGGACTCGCGTTGGGCGCGTGCATGCTGGATGAAATCAATCCCCGAGGGATTCCAATAGCCGGCGCTATCCAAGCTTTCGAGCAAGCTGCGCAGGGAGAGAAACAGCCACGCTCCACCGCCGCGTTCGTCCTCGGCATTGCGAAGCGTCATGAAGTGGCGACCATCGATCTTAATGACTGAAGGCGCGCTGCCGCCCCAGACATCTTCACTTACGTCTTGAAGATTCTTACGGTGTGGCCATTGAGAAACCACAGGAGCGAAATTCAAATCCTCTGCCAGGATTAGCTTTTGGGTGTCGGCGGAGGCGCGGTGAATATGCAGGTCTCCACTCCACCAGCCCTGCTTCCACATTTGAATCCACGGCCTGACCTGGAGCGTCAGTTGCGTCGCGCCGTCCGTGCCAACCTCCACGGATTTTTCTTCGCGCGTGTATTCCATGCCGTGTTCGCCAATCACTCGATAGCGTCCGGCAGGAACTTCGACGTCGCACTCGCCTTGAATCACAAAACTTCCCAGGTAGTAAGGCAACGCGCGATGACGCCCGGCGGTCAGGTCGCGAAGCGCCGCGGTAGCTTGATACTCCTTATCGTTGGGGCCCCGCACTTCCAGCCGAGCCCAAATAGGCTGACCTGTTTCATCCACAACTCGAATATGCAGCGTGGCGGCTGGAAGAGTTTCCGGCGAGAAACAGAACAGCAGCAGTGCGAAGGTCATTCCGATCCTCAACTGCTTGCCTCCTGCACCTTCACAAACACCACGCCGTGCTTCAAGACCAGAGTGGAATAGTTTTCCTTAAACATCCCGCCGTCCGCGTGTTTCCAGAGGTCGCGAACGTGGACTCGGCCGTGAAATCCGATATCGGTAAGGCGCAGCGTCATCTTCATAGTCGAACGGCCCCGATTGAACAAGCCCACAGCCTTGGAACCGTCCGCGAGCGGCTTCATCCAGATCTCAAGTGGCCCTTCGCAACTCACGCGGTCGCCTTGAATTCCGGCCGGGTCCTGATTCACTGCGATTACTTCGCGGTTGCACAGGATGTCGCGAATTTCGGGCGTCATCTGTGACAAGTCGTTGCCGGCGAGGAGTGGCGCGGCAAGAATGCTCCACAAACTCATCTGCGTCAGGTTATCTGTGGCTTTGAATTTTCCGTTACCAACCTCAAGCATGTCCGGGTCGTTCCAGTGGCCGGGTCCGGCGAAGGGCGCGAGACCAGCTTGCGTGAATCCATTCTGGCTCAGGCTGGTGTAATCATCGCGAATGTCGTTGGTGGTTCGCCATAAATGCGCGCCCACGGAGGGCGCCCACGCCCACACGCGATCCATTCCATACTGGCAAAGGCTATAGACGATGGGCCGGCCGGTCCGTTGCAGGGCATCGCCCATCTTGCCGTACGCCTCAATCATCATGTTGTGCGCAGCGGGCAAGTCGGATTCGGCAAGCTGATTGAACGGATCCTCCATTCCGCAGAGGTCGTACTTCAGGTAATCGATTCCCCACTCGGCGTAGGTTTCAGCGTCCTGCTCTTCGTGGCCGAAGCTGCCTGGCCGCCCGCCACACGTGGATTTTGAAGGAGCCGAATAGAGGCCCAGCTTCAGACCGTTCGAGTGAATATAGTCCGCCAGAGCTTTCATATCCGGAAATTTCGAATTAGGGTGAATCACTCCCTGCGCGTCGCGTTCGCCACCCCAGCCCTCATCAATGTTGATGTACTCGTATCCAACGGCCTTCATTCCGCTCGTGACCATGGCGTCGGCTTGCGCGCGAATCGTGGCGTCGTCAATCTGGTTCTTGAAATGGTTGTAGCTGTTCCACCCCATGGGAGGCGTGGCGGCGAGAAGCGGAGCGGCTTGTGTGCTCGTTGAACTGATGGCAGCCGCCAAGGGAACGGTAGCCGAAGCGGTCACCAGGAAGTCGCGGCGCGAGCAGATTTTTCTTCTGTTCATTTAAGGGTGGTAACCACGGTCGCGCAGGTATTTCAAAAGCCCCGCCGGATGATCGGTCTGAATTCCGTCGGCGCCGGCATCGATGGCTGCCTGCCACGCTCCGGGATTGTCCGCATTACCCAGGCGGTCGACGTAGATTTTGCCCCCGGCCCGCCTGGTCATGCTGATCAGCGGTTCCTTGAAGTCGCTGGCGCTGAAGGCTACTACCTTCAGTTGGAATTCGTGCAGCAGATTTTGCAGAACCGTTTCGTTGCGGGACTCCGGCATGATCCAGGCATGGGGATCGAGCTTGGCGACACCTTCGAAGAATTCCAGATGGTAGCCGTAAATGACCGTGTGCGAGAGCATGTTGTACTTCTTGAGCGCGCCGAGGAGCGCTTCGGGTGACGCGTCCTTTGTGTCGGCATAAATTCCGATTTTGCCGCGCGCCATCTTGAGCATCTCATCAAACGTGGGCACCTTGGTTCCGGCAAATTGCGGGCCGACTTTGATTCCCGCATCGAGTTGGCGAATCTGCTTCAACGTCATGTCGCGAATTTTGCCCTTGCCGTTCGTGGTGCCGTCGACGGTGTCATTGTGCATGATCACCAGTTTGTTGTCGGCAGTGGTGCGAATGTCGCACTCAACGTAATCGACGCCCAGGCGGATGGCTTCCTTGAGTGACAGAAGCGTGTTAGAAGGGATCCCTTCGTGCGCGCCGCGGTGGGCAATCACCATAATCTGTTCAGGCTTGGATTGAGCCGGGCTCGTGAACCAACACGGGGCAATCAAGAGGAAAGCAGCGGATAAATGGCGCAATGCACGGGACCTTTCGTTGTGAAAGTTTCTCATAAATTCGCTACATGCATAATTCAATTCCCGGAGAACCGTCAAGTTAAAAGAATAGTGCAGCGAGAAGCTCCTATAGATTGCCTCTGACTTGTGGTCAGCGGGATTCAAGGTGGTGGGTGGAAGCCTCAACTTAGAAGGCAGGTGTCATGCGCCGGGGCGGAATTTCCATTCGGCGGAAGCCAAGGTATGCCAGCCCATAGAGCGCTAGCAGAATTGCTCCAGCGGCGAGCATCAGAAGCGGTAGGCGTGCGTGCGGAATGCTTGCAAACCATAATTCGATCGGAAGGGTTGGAAATCTCCGAGGATGACTCATGGGGTTAAACTGATGCCAGATCAACCAGCCTCCGGGAACGCATGCCGCGAGGGTGAGAAAGAGCTTTTGCCAGGGCCCCGCCAGAGGAATGAAACTTGGAACGTGAACTGCCGCAATGAACATCATCGACACACAGGCGCCGGCCACAGCGTCCAGGACGATCACAGTTGCCGGCTGGGGAGAAAAACGCAGTTGGATCAAGGCGCTTAAGGGAATCGCTGCCAGAGGAGCAAGTGTGCTCATCGCAAATAGCCCGCGCCTCGAAATGGGCAGGCCGAAGATCCAGCGATGTTTGAAGATCAACCGCGTCCTGATCTGCGCGAACGCCATGAAAGCCCATCCGCACAGGAAGAACACATTTCCCATGGCGCCCCACGCCAAGGCAAGAAGAATCCAAACCACGATCTTGAAGTCATAAAGTGCGCTTAAGGCAGGCCTCCAGGCCATTGTGGGCAGCGAGAGACTTCCTTTCCGCGGCTTCTTCACTGCTTCCTTTGGAGCAAGCTGGAAGGATTGAGGAAACGATGTCCACGTCTTCAGAAAAAGCACTACGCTTCCCAAACCGCAAACTCCAATAACGCAGAGCAG
>JASHTY010000395.1 GCA_030040315.1 Terriglobia bacterium
CCGTTCATGGCCTCGTGAATCAGCGTGCTGCCGATGTTGGAGGTCATGATGATCACGGTGTTCTTAAAATCCACCGTGCGACCTTTGCCGTCCGTCAGACGGCCCTCATCCAGAATCTGCAGGAAGATGTTGAACACGTCGGGATGCGCCTTTTCGATTTCATCGAACAGCAGCACCGCATACGGCCGCCGGCGGACCAGTTCGGTCAACTGGCCGCCCTCATCGTAACCGACGTATCCGGGCGGCGCGCCGATCAGCCGCGCCACCGCGTGCTTTTCCATGTACTCGGACATATCGACGCGCAGCATGGCGCGCTCATCGTCAAACAGAAATTCGGCGAGGGCGCGCGCCAGCTCCGTCTTGCCCACTCCCGTGGGGCCCAGGAACAAAAACGACCCGATGGGCCGGTGCGGGTCGGAAAGCCCCGCGCGGCTGCGGCGCACGGCATTCGCCACCAGGCGCAGGCCGTCTTCCTGCCCCACCACGCGCAGGCGCAGGCGCTCTTCCATTTTCACCAGCTTCGCGACTTCGCCTTCCAGCATCTTAGTAACGGGAATGTGCGTCCAACGCGAAACCACTTTGGCCACGTCTTCCTCATCCACTTCTTCCTTCAGCATGCGGCCGGTCTTATCGATGCTCTGCAGCTTGGTGTTCGCGGCGTTCAATTCTTTTTCCAGTGCCACCAGCTTGCCGTAGCGGATTTCCGCGGCCTTGCCCAGGTCGCCCTCGCGCGTGGCTCGAGCTTCTTCCACCTTGGCCTGCTCGATCGATTCCTTCAGCCGGCGGATCTCCGCGATCACTTCCTTCTCCGCCTTCCAGCGCAGCTTCAACTGGTCGGATTTTTCCTTCAGACCCGCCAGTTCCTTTTCGAGCGCCTGCAAACGCTCGCGCGAAGCGGCGTCATCTTCCTTCTTCAGCGCCTGCTTTTCGATTTCAAGCTGCGTCACGCGGCGCTCTATCTGGTCGATTTCGGCGGGATTCGAGTCAATTTCAATGCGCAGGCCGCTGGCGGCTTCGTCAATCAAATCGATGGCCTTGTCAGGCAGAAAGCGGTCGGAGATGTAGCGGTTTGAAAGCACCGCCGCCGACACAATCGCCGAATCCTTGATGCGCACGCCGTGGTGAACCTCGTAGCGCTCCTTCAGGCCGCGCAGAATTGCAATCGTATCCTCCACGGTCGGTTCGCCCACCTGCACGGGCTGGAAGCGCCGCTCGAGCGCCGCGTCCTTTTCCACGTATTTCTTGTATTCGTTCAGCGTCGTCGCGCCGATGCAGCGCAATTCGCCCCGGGCCAGCGCCGGCTTCAGCATGTTCGAAGCATCAATCGAGCCCTCTGCCGCTCCCGCTCCCACCAGGGTGTGCAGCTCGTCGATGAACAGAATGATCTGCCCGCTCGCTTCCTCGATTTCCTTCAGCACGGCCTTCAGGCGGTCTTCAAATTCGCCGCGATACTTTGAGCCCGCCACCATCGAGCCCAAATCGAGCGCCACAATGCGCTTGGTCTTCAGCAGCTCCGGCACGTCACCGGCCACGATGCGCTGGGCGATGCCCTCCACAATGGCCGTCTTGCCCACTCCGGGCTCGCCAATCAGCACGGGATTGTTCTTGGTGCGGCGCGAAAGTACCTGAATCACCCGGCGAACTTCCTCATCGCGGCCGATCACCGGGTCCAGCTTGCCGCGCCGGGCAAGCTGGGTAAGATCGCGCGCGTATTTTTCCAGCGCTTGGTACTTCGCCTCGGGATTCTGGTCGGTCACGCGCTGCGTTCCGCGCACCGCAACCAGTGATTTCAGGATCGCGTCGTGCGTAACGCCCAGTCGCTTCAGGATTCTGCCCGCCGGGTCGCTCGACTTCTTGGCGAGCGCCAGCAGCAGGTGCTCGGTCGAGACGTATTCGTCCTTAAATTGCTCCGTCTCCTTGAACGACTGGTCGAAAACTTCCTTGAGCGCGGGCGAAATGAATTGGTCCGCCGAGCCACCCACCTTGGGCAGCGCTTCAATCGCCTTCGCAGCTTCCTGGCTGACCGCGGCGGGCGTCGTCCCCAGCCGCTGGAGAATGCCCGGAACCACGCCCTCCGGCTGCTCGACGAGCGCGAGCAGAAGGTGTACCGGCTCCATCTGCTGGTTGCCGTGGCGGCCCGCAATCTCCTGCGTGGCCTGGAGCGCTTCCTGCGCTTTTACTGTGAACTTGTCAAATCGTGTTGCCATGGTCTTGTCCTCGCTTGGAGCTCATAGCTTACTGCTAACAGCTCATAACCGACAGGTAGTAGGTGGGGCACCAACTATTAGATGTCTCGCGCCCTTCAGGGTGACCGGCGAACTGCCGCTGGACTTCAATCTGTCGACTGTTAGCTCTGATCTGCCAGCTTCACCTAAAGAAAAGCCGCGCCGGAGGTTGCCGGGGCATTCAAAGCGCCCGGGCGGCCCGCGACGCGGCGAAAAATCCGCCATGCGGGTGGGGCGGTGGTTCTGTCTGGCAAACTCCTGTGGCCCAGCCCGCATAACGGAA
>JASHTY010000396.1 GCA_030040315.1 Terriglobia bacterium
GGCGCAGCGGGCGTGGGAAAGACCGTGGTAAGCAGCAGCCTGATTGACCGCGTCGCCGCGCGCCTGAAGCGCAAGCTGGTGGAAGTGCCGGTGGGGTTCAAGTGGTTTGTGGAGGGATTGCTGAGTGGCACGCTCGGGTTTGGCGGTGAGGAGAGCGCCGGAGCGTCCTTTTTGCGCACGAACGGCGGCGCCTGGAGCACGGACAAGGATGGCCTGATTCTGGGCCTGCTGGCGGCGGAAATCATCGCCAACACCAACCGCGACCCATCGGAACGGCATCGCGCCCTGAGCAAGGAATTCGGCGAGATGGTCTATGAGCGCACCGATACGCCCGCAACACCCACGGAGAAAGCGGCGCTCGGCAGCCTGGCGCCCGCCCAGGTCGCCGATACGGAGGTTGCCGGAGATAAGATTATCGCCAAGTTTTCAAACGCTCCGGGAAATGGCGCGCCGATTGGCGGAATCAAGGTTGTGACCGAGTGCGGATGGTTCGCCGCGCGGCCGTCGGGAACCGAAGACGTCTACAAGTTCTACGCCGAAAGCATGAAAGGCGCCGACCACCTGCGGCGGATTCAGGATGAAGGGCGAGGACTCATCGCCCGGGCGCTGGCACGGGAAAAGGATGCAGGCGCCGCGCGTGGCGCGGGTCAGCAAGTGAAATAGTGCGGTTGGCTGTGGCACGGGCTTCCAGCCCGTGGTCATGGCCAGGATGGCCATGCCACATGAAACACGATGACTTTCGTTCCATCGCGCATAACATTGCAGACTCGTTTGCCAGTGGGATCGGCCTTCCGATCGGTCACTATGTGACGCATATTATCAGAGAGGCTGCAAAGGGCTGAAAAAGGGGGTCTGACACCCTTTCACCCCGTGGTTAGTCAAGAGATTAGGTTCCTTCAAAGGGATAGAACTCCGGTTCGCCACACCCTTTTCGCTGAAACCTCACCACTCCTTGGTTTCGAGAATAAGGATCAAGCCTTCCGGCGATTACCGCTTTTGTTCTAATGTCTCGAACCGTCCCAAATGGTTCACACGCCTAAAACTCGGCGCAAGGGACGACCGTTCGAGCCCGGCTAAGATAGTTTGCGAAGGGAAACTTCACAATCAGGTGAACACCTGAATTGGGAATGCGGAGATTTCTGACGGTATGAGGGAATTTCTCCCGACAGGGCCTCGTAAAACCTTACCATTCCGAAGCTGGCTCGAGGCGGATTGATTGTAAAGATTCCAGCCACCGTGAGCCGTACTATGAGAATCGGCTCTTGAAGGGACTCAAGAGCGCCTTTAAAAGGCTCTTGTGCAGTGGTTCACCATGGGGCTGGCCGTACCAGGGACGCTCAAGTGTCGGAAGGTAAGGCCAATCCTTCCTCTGCGGAAGCGACTGCCGCGCTGCTTCGCACTCAGAGGGCGTGAGAAACATTCCGAAGAGATCGTTTCCCCCGTTAACTGCGTAAAGGCGGTATTCCGAGTTGGCAAGTTGGTCGTTGACGATGGAAAAGAACGCATCGGTTGCCCTTGCCCAGGATTCGCCGGCATCATCAGGCAACGCCGGCGAGTAAATCGCATATTCCCGTCCGCGACAGATTACGGTGTAGCTCGGCGCGTCCGGATCAATACCCTCCTGGACTTCAGCCGGCTCCGGCACGAATCTACTCAGCTCAGCGCGGATTGAGTCATAAGCCTTCTTGATCCCGGTCTCGGCCAGGTCTTCCGCGTCGAGTTGAATCAACTTACTGTAATCGAGCGCAAATCCCATAATCTTGCTCACTGACGCTTACACCAGACCTTGAGTGTTTGCGATCCCATGGAAGCGTAATGCAACAGCCGGGGCATGCGGCCTTGGCCTGGTCATTTCACCTGCGGGGCTGCCTGTGTCGGAATATACTCCAATCCGTACACGCGAGACTTCTTGTCGGGCAACACAGTTTCATGCACGATGCGCGCGGCGACAAAGACTTTGGCTCCACCGGGTGTGTATGGAAACGCGACCTCAACCAGGGTTCCCGGCTGGTAGCGTCTGATGCTTCGCAGACAGATTCCTCCGGGCGAAACATTCTCCGAGGTGACGATTTCATCGCCAAGATGGGGGTGACGGATCACTGCCGACGCTTTAGTGCTAACCCGCGCGTCTTTGCGTTCGTTTTGGGTCCGTACTTGAGCGCCGTCCCCCGCCGTTGATCCTGCGGGTTGTGCACCCTGCTCATCCGCCGGACTGGCGCTCGCGACCTTCCAGACCGTTGAATCCCCGCAACGCTTGCAGTGCCGGGAAAGCCCGCTGCCCGTTTCCAAAACTTCCACTTCCATAGCGTCAAGATACACCAGTTCGCGAGTGCTGCAGCGCGCGCATTCCAACAGTGTTCTACCGGCCACCTGCTCGGCTTGAGAAAGCGCGGGGAATTCGATATCCCAGACGTTGACCTCAGGCTTCAGAAACTCGATCCCATAGGCGCGGCCTTCCGGCCCTGTTCCGAGTTCACCCACAATGCGCGCATCGCTTTCCTTGCCGGTGGGAAGGCAGCGGACCACCAGCTCCTGGTCAAGTGCGAACCTGTAGCGAGTGTAGATTTTCGCTCCGTGCCGGCTGATGACCGCGGTTCGCGTCTTTTCAAGGAAGGTAAAACCCGAGATATCGTCGCCGGATATCTCGATCGGAATCTCGATGCTGATCCGGTCGCTCCGGCGCTTATTCAAAGGTAGCGTTTGGTCTTTGGGTAGAGTGGGTTCCATGCTGCGCTCGTCGTTCAGCATAACCTATCATACCGAGGGTAAGTATTACTTCTCCTGCGACTTCAGTGCAGAGCGCAGCTTGTCGGCGAGTGTGCCGAGGCCCTCGGCTGGAGGAGCATTACGCTCCATCCACTCGCGCACTTCCTC
>JASHTY010000397.1 GCA_030040315.1 Terriglobia bacterium
TGGTCCAATCGCTGAGATCGGGCCAGGGGCCTGCGCTGGTGATAATCAAGTCGAGCAGCCAGGCGTAATCCAGCGCATCTTCTTGCGCCATCTCCTGGTCGTACTGTCCGGTGTCGAGCGCCAGGCGGATGCGCGCTTCCTGGTAGCGCGTGGTTTTGTCATCGCTGCGCGCGAACGTGGTGGAATCGATCTCGAAATAAAGCCAGGGCCAACTGGTGCGCGTGCCCGGGCCCTTATGGAACTCCGCGATCGCGCTGAGCGCCTGGTTTCCGTCTGTCGCGCGCGCCGCGTTCACCACCGCCAGCGCCGACGCCTGATCGCGCTGGATGATGGCGATGAGCTGATTTACCAGCGGCTTGGCGAAAAGAGCGTTGTAAGCTTGTGTCCAGGCCATGGTTTGCCTTTAATGATGTTGGGTAGCCACGGCACGAACTCTGTGCCGTGGGCTTTTCCGTTCGTTGCGAAGTACCCACGGCACAACGTGTGTGCCGTGGCTACCCTCTCAAATTCCCACGGCACAAGAATCGTGCCGAGGCCACCTCAAAATTCTTTCCTGTCCCACTTCTTGAACACGTTCGTCGAGGCCTCGCTGGGCGTTTCGCTCGGATACTGATCGCCGCCGGCGACTCCGCCCAACTGCGGGCGCGGCGTCTCGACTTTCGCTTCCGAATCAAACAGGTAATCGTAATCGCCGCCCTGCGTCAGGGGCTTGCCTTCGGCGTCGCGTGCGTTGAGCTTGCTGCACATCTCGTGGTAGCCGTCCTCAAAACTTTTGGCCACGCGCGCCGCCGCGGCGATTCCGGAGGTTTCAAACACCTCGGCCAATTGCGCGCAGGCGCCGTAGCGATTGAGCTTCTCGAGCAGGTTCAATTGATCGGTGTCGAAGCTGCCCTGCCAGGCGGTAAATCCCACGGCCTGGTAGGCCTCCTGAAAGCGCCGCTGCAGGATGGCGTCAATCTCCCCCGCCACGTCGTCGATGTAATTCTGGATGAGCGTGTTGGAAGGCCCCTTCGGCCCGTTCTGCGTAAACGTCGGGAACATGCCCGCGACTTGATCGACTGTGGTGTAAGACATAGCAAACCCCGAAATTCGAAACTGGAAACTCGAACGTTTGGGTAGCCACGGCACGACATCTGTGCCGTGGGCTATTCCCTTCATTTCGAAGTACCCACGGCACAACGTGCGTGCCGTGGCTACCAAGACCCGCGGGAGCGCGGAGCGCTCCCCTACCAAAAGCTTTACACCGTCACATACACACTGATCGTCGTTCCGCTGCCAGAATCGACGGTGTAATAAAGATTGGTGTTGTCCGCCGCCTGGGTGCGGTGCACGGCCACATCCGAAGTGAGCAGCACGATCTCATCGACGGGCGTTGCGCCGAGCGACGGATTTTCGCGCTCAGTGATTCCGTGCGGGATCGTATTCGCGCCGCTCGCCAGGCCGGTGATGTCCACCCGAATGTGCCGGTAAAGCCGCCGGCGATCTTCGCGGAAACTGTAGAGCGTGGTGAATGTTGCTGAAGCTGACATGTCAAAACCTCCGAAATTCGAAACTGGAAATTCGACCCTCTTTTCTCTGTGCACCTCTGCGCGCTCTGTGGTGAGAGGCTTTAAAAGCTTTCACCACAGAGGTCACGGAGGTTCACAGAGGACAGCGTCTCGAAACTCGAAAACTCGCCGTGGAATTTCGCGTTACGCCTTTTTCTTGTCTTTGCCCGCCGCTTTTGCCGCGCGAAACGCCACAAACTCCTCGTATTCGGCCTTTTCAGCAGCGGCTTTTGCGGCTGCGGCGGCTGCTTCCTCCCGCGCCTTCTTTTCCCGCGCCTCCGCGCCGCCGATCGGATCCGGTTTGCCCTCAAACAGAGGCACCTGCCCATAAATCAGGGCGCAGGCTTCCTCCTCCGTCAATTCGATCTCACCAGAGGCGTCCACCGGGATGGGCTTCCCATGGCCGCCGCTGGGCAGTTGCTTCGGCCCCGCTGCGCTGCTGGGAACGTACAGAACGCTGTTCTTCTCGATGGGCTGCAGAACCAGGTACTTGGGCATCGAAATCCTCCATCGGTAGCGCGGACCGCCGGGTTTGCGGTCCGCGTCTTTTCGTTACGTCACGGAAGAACCGCAGACTGCAAACCCGGCAGTCTGCGCTACGTCTACTCCACCGCCGACTTGAAAACGTACATGGCGCTGGGCACAACCAGCTTCACGCAGTAATAGGTTTGGAACTCGATCATGTCGCCGCTGCGCTCCTCCACGCGATAGCGCTTCACCAGCATCCCGCCGTTCTGCGGAACGCCGTAGAGCCAGCGGAAGGTTGTGCCCGGCGTGATCATCATCTGTCCCTGGCCGGTCGGAACGTAAGCCAGGATGGCGTTCTTCCCCCAGATGTAGTTCAGGCTGGTGGCAATTCCCTGTTGAGTGGTGTCATACAGGGATTTGGCGACAATCAGGTTCTCAACGTTGAACAAACCGGCGAGCTGCTGGTCGGTGGGATATCCGAGCGGCAGCGCGTGGTTCTTGAACCGGTCGAGAATGATGGGATGCTGGATGAGCTGCAACCACACGGGGTAACCCAGCAGCAGCGTGTTTGGTTCCTTGGTGCTGTTCAGCAGGATCGTGGTGCGCTGCGCGGTGATCGCGGCAACGGGATCGGAGTTCTGGAAATCGCTCCATTGCGACGTGCCCGTCAGCGTGGTGCTGGGTATGGTGGAGGTGTTCATGATCAGGTTGAAGACCTGAATCTCGCGCTGCTTGTCGATGATGTCCGCCAGCGTTTCGGTGGTGAAGACTTCCGGGCCGGTGGAGAAGTCCCACTTGGCGCGGAGTTCATCGGGGATAAGCTGCTTCTGCGCTTTTCCGTCGCAGTAGTACTCATCGTTGGACATGCGCCAGGCGGGCAGTTCATTGGCCTCGCTGCCCGGGGCGCGTTCCGTGTTGTAGGCCTTGAAGCGCTCGAACCCGAAAATCGGGTAGCGATCGTTTTGCTTGGCGACCGGAAAGTCCGGGAAAAGCCGCCCCGCCACAAAATCCTGGTTGCGGTAGACAATCGAGTAATTCGTCAAAAACTGGTCAAGATGGGCTAAAGAAACTTCCATATTCACCTCTTTGGAGTGCGGCAGCAGCGGCTGCCGCCTTTCAGGGCGGGAGCTGCGGCTCCCGCACTCCAAGGCGCGCAGCATGGTCGTCCCGCTTCAACAGGATTCCACGCCGGGCGCAGCAAGAACCGCAGGGTTGGTAGCGCAGGGCTCGCTCTTCAGCCCTGCGGGAAGCCGAAGCGCCGAAACGCGGGCGCTGCGTTACATGTCACCCTTGCCGCAGGGCCGGATTGCGGGCCCTGCGCTACGTCGCTACACCTTCGTCTGGTGCAGATTCACTGATATGCGAATCCGCTGGTTCACCGCCGTGGGCGGATACTTGGCCTTGCCCACCACATACGCGGTGTTGCCCGTGGTGACGTTGCGGATGGACGTGACGCGCCCGTAGGCGTCGGCGATCACCACGTCGTCCTCAGCCTGAATGGTGGTGTCCGCGGCGGCGATGATCAGGCCCCACGCCCGCCCCTGCGATGTGAACGGTGTGGGCGGCGTCGTGCCGGTGATGGGATTGTTGGTTGTCGGGTCGAGCCACAGTTCCGAGGTGAGCGGGTAACCGGGCTCCACCACGTCCTGGGAAAGCACTCCCGTGGGCACCGTGTTGAA
>JASHTY010000398.1 GCA_030040315.1 Terriglobia bacterium
GGTCTTCTTCCAGATTGCCGAGCGCCGCGCCGATTCCGCCCTGCGCCGCGCCGGTGTGCGACCGCGTGGGATAGAGCTTGCTCAGCACGGCGACGTTTCCGTGTCCGGCCAGTTGCAAAGCGGCCATCAGGCCGGCCCCGCCGGCTCCCACCACCACGGCATCGTAACGTTGGACCATATCCTCAAGCCTCGAAATCGGTTGTCCCTTTCTCCATTGCGGCGAAGCGGCTTTGTCGTGTTCCTCGTTTGAATCCGGCCGAATCCGTTAAGGAGCGGTTGGGGGCTGGAAGGTCAAAATTGCTAGCGACCCCAGTGTAAGCAGAACAAACCCCACCACAAAGAGCGAGGCCAGAGACAAAACCCTCCACCCGCGCGCGCCGATGTAATCCAGCAGGACGGTCCGCAGCCCATTGACCCCGTGAATCATCGCAAACCACAGCATCAGCAGGTCGTAAGTCCGCCAGAAGGGTGTGGCGTAACGCGCAGCAACGAACTTAAAGTCGATAACCTCAACGTTGTTAATCAGGTGCATGACCAGCAGATGCCCTAGTGCCAGAAAGAGCAGGGCGAGGCCCGAGACGCGCATGAAGATCCACGCATAAAGCTCAAGGCCGCTTTCCGGTCGAGGTTTTCCCGCTCCGCTCATTGCTACTTTCCCCCTACTTGATGATGAAGCTGAGCATGTATACCGCAGTGGGAATGAAAAGAACCGCAAAGATAATTCCCACGGCATAAGTCATTTTTCGATGATAGGACATCGTCTGCGGCCAGAAATCGATGATGCAAATGCGCACGCCATTGATGGCGTGATAAAAGACCGCGGCCACAAGGGCCACCTCACCCACGCGGAAAGCCGGGTGGCGATAAAGAAACAACAACTTGTTGAAAACTTCCGGTCCCCATCCGATTAACGAAATATCCACGATGTGGATTAACAGGAATAGGAATACGCCGATTCCTGACAGGCGGTGAAGAATCCAGGACCAGTGCCCGGGCCCACCGCGGTAGGTCAGGTACTCGTGAGGTTTAACCATGCTCGATTACAATTCTCCTGGCAATGTGCCGTACTTCGCGGGAACACGGATTGAAGCGAAGGATGGGCGGCTAATGGGAATTTTGTCGCAGCTCCCAATACTCCATCGTACTCCAAATTTTCACTTGATTGCAATTGTGGCGGCCTGCGGACAGGGGTTTTAGGGAGAAAATAGAAGGGCTGTCGTCCGGTGGGGGGGCTGAGCGCAGGCTATTGCAAGACTGCAGGCACGACGGTGCGAAAAAGGAGATGCAGCCTACACGGCCGGGGTCGTCGCGTAGGATTCGGCGCCGACGAATTTCGCCGCTCGCAGATTCACCAGCGATCCGTTGGCAACGTAGAGCACGCCGGGGCGGTGCGCGACGTAATCCAGAACCTCCCGCAGGCCCTCCCAAAGGCGGAGTTCCTCGATCTCCCGTGACTGTCCGTAAAGGTGCCAGATTCCACCGGTTCGCAGGACGGAGTCAAAGATGAGCGTGGCGAGCTCGACCCAGTTGCGGGCGCGGCGAAACTGGGCCGCATACATCCACGCGCGGCGGATGTCCAGCGTATGCCCAATTGTGCGCAGGTATGTGGAGCGGGAATGCGGGAAGACGCGCGCCGAGATCGGCATGCGAAAGGGATCGAAGCTAAGACCACGGGTAAAGAGAGCCGTGGTCCGCGCGCCCTTATATCCCGCGTTCTTCAAAGAGGCGATCACCTGGCGATTGGTCTTTCCCCTGGGATAGGCGAACATGAAGACTTGCTTGCCCAAATCATCTTCCAGGCGCGCTTTGCAGCGTTCTACTTCCAGGGTGAGCTGCTTCGAATCGCATGAGCAGAGATTCTGGTGCGCGACGCCGAAGGCGCCGATTTCAAATCTTTGCCTGTCAAGCGCGTGCAAATCGGCGACGTCCATGCGGGTGGTCTTGTGATGGCCCTTAACGGGAATGTAAAACGTCCCCAGGAGCCTGCGTGCGGCGAGCATCTTGGCCACCTCAAGATCATAGGGCGAGCCGCCATCCCAGCTTGTGGTGACGATGCGCGTTACCTTGGTGGTGCTCCAGCGAGCGGGCCTTTCCTCCTCCTGCAGATGATGCAGGGCATTATCTGTGGCTATGAGGTTTCGAAAATCCAAAGCAGTTCACTTCCTGAAGGTTTGAAACCACCAGCACAAGGATTGAGCTTCCCTGTGCCCGCCCCTTCACCCACCGTCATTCCCCGAGACGGCAAGCGACGCGCAAGAACCAATGCACTTGGATGGCCGTTTCGTCGCCTTTGTATCTCGCTGATACTAAAGGGACGGTTCGATCGAGCTTCGTGATAACCGCAAAGGAAAAACTACAGCACTAAGGTAGCTTCTACATACCTCAAGGTCGGCGCAAAGGGGCTCCGAGGTCACCCTATAATGCTGTCGAAATGGACTTGCAAATGATTAGCAAGCCGAAGGGCGTCCACTTCGACTTAGACCAGTCGCTTACGATCCACTGGCTGAGCCGGCGCGCGCAGACTCCACACACAGGACGGATGCAGATATCGCCGTCGCCGCGCACCTTCGAGGGCTCATCCTGGCTTCCCGTCGACCGCGACGCCAACGTGGTGAGAGTGGGGAAGAACCACTTTCTGATCCGGTCGATCGTCTTTGGAAATTCCAAATGGAGACACTCCTCCAGGCATGAAAGCTCACCGAGGGTGGCCAATAGCAAGAGTGAAAGTGCCTAGGTCCGCGCGATTTTGCCGTCCCCGCCCGACCGAGAAACAATCCAGGGCGTCTTAAACTCCAACCCCGCCTCGCTCAACCTCTCGGGCTGGGCGGGCGTAGACCAAACAACCCTGCACGGGTAGGCGCTTCTCGAATCATCGTCCGGCAGAATTTGTACGGTCTGGCCCGGAACAAGGGACCCTTTGAATTTGATCCTCGCGCCGGCTTGCGAGATGTCGACGGTCCAACCCGTGTGACCGATCTCTTTTCCATCCTTGCGCATGATCACAATCAATTGAAACTCGGAGGGTGATCGATTCGCGCGCCGCGCGTCCCGCCCGCTGCGGGGACTATCAGGCATGAACTCCGCCATGAGGTTCTCCAACTGTTCCACGGCGCGTGAGGGGAGGTGGGGAGAAGAGCGTTGTATGCGAATTGCGAGCCTATCTCCCCACGCCGCGATAGAGGAACATTGGCGCGAGTTTGGCTGAAGTTTTCGCCTCAGCCAAGTCGGAACTTCATGACCTCATTTGTCAGGTCTTTACCCGATTGCCACCCGAAGGTCATCCTTTTAATCTCGGAAAACCCTGAAAATCGGCGAGGTGCGGAAAAATGCGCTGATGATTCGAGGGCGGGGAAAATTTACTGAGATAAACTTGCAGCTCGCATGGGGGGCCCCGTCACCAAAGTGCCGAAAAACCTCCCCAACGCGCTTCTTCGGACTCCACGTTATTGATAAGACTGGATTTAACTGTGAGGGAATTCCATGGCAACCTCTCAAAATTTGGCCGCGACCAAAGGGAACGGGGGAGCCCCTCCCGCTTCGCTTCCCAAACAGGCGCTGCTCCAGGCCCTTCAGAAGGTTCGCGCCGGTGACTTTACCGCCCGCCTGCCTGGCGACTTGACGGGAATCGAGGGCAAGATCGCCGACACGTTCAATGAAATCGTCGCGGCGAACATGCGCATGGCCGACGAACTGAAGCGGGTTGGCCTGGCAGTGGGGAAAAAGGGACAAACCAGCCAGCGTGCCCGCTTCCAGCCCCTGGGCGGCGAGTGGGGAGAAATGGAAGCCTCCACCAACGCCCTGATTGACGACCTGCTGTGGCCTACCACGGAGGTCACCCGCGCGGTTTCAGCCGTAGCCCAGGGCGATCTGCTGCAAACCATTCCCCTGGAAGTGGAGGGCCGCCCGCTGAAGGGTGAGTTCCTGCGCTCCGCCAATATTGTGAACACCATGATTCAGCAGCTTGTGGTCTTTACCTCCGAAGTCACGCGCGTGGCGCGCGAAGTGGGCACGGACGGAAAGCTGGGCGGCCAGGCGGAAGTGCGCGGCGTGAGCGGCGTATGGAAGGACCTGACGGACAGCGTCAATTCCATGGCCAACAACCTAACGGCCCAGGTGCGCAACATCGCCGACGTGACCATCGCCGTGGCCAGCGGCGACCTTTCGAAGAAAATCACGGTTGACGTGCGCGGCGAAATTCTGCAACTCAAGGAAGCCATCAACACCATGGTGGACCAGCTGCGCTCGTTCGCCAGCGAAGTCACCCG
>JASHTY010000399.1 GCA_030040315.1 Terriglobia bacterium
AGCATCCAGAAGCATGTTTCCTGCTTCGTGGATGCCTTCTCTTCTGACCACTGAAACCGCCTTGGTGTAGGTCTTGATTGGGTTTGGATGTCGGTGTGCGTGAAAAGTTCCTTTGCAGGGCCGTCGTGGTGATGGCGTGATGGACGATCGACCAGAGGGTGTGTTTGAATGCGCGTCAAGCGATCTTCGTAGCTTCCCTCTTAGGGGCTCGAAATGATTCGTGGGGTACAGCCCACGACTATGCGTCCCGATGATTTGGGTGGTAGAACGTAGCAGAACCGTAGCAGAATGTCCCTTTCACCGCATGTAACTGTAAGAAAACAGGTTCTAGCAGTTGAGCGAAAGCAGAACCCCTGAATTGGTGTAAGGATATGGAAAGAATAGAGTTGGACTTAAGGAATGGAAAAAGCTTAGTTGCCTCTTAATCAGTAGGTTGGGGGTTCGATTCCCTCACGGCTCACCAGCTAACTGAAACTATGTAAGTTAGCAACATTTTGCCTGCCGTCTTTCACCTCGATCTTTGGTGGATTTCCCTCCCTCCTCACTTATCCTTGTACTCAAAACAATAGGCTTATCCTAGGGGGAGAGCAACTGACCGAAAATCAGTAGATTGGGTCTTCGGTCTTGGCGAGCAATGGCTGGAGTTTATTGATTTTTCGATAGTTATTACAATCTCGGGGCTGGCACGCCTTTGAGTAAAAACACACACCGTAGCAGAACCGACCAAACTCGACACGGCCGTAGCAGAATTCGTCTAATCGCCGATCAAAATCTTGCGGGGGTACATAATTGTCGGTGAACCGCTCCCGTACAGAAGTAGGGCGAGAATTCTACGACCCACGCCCTGAACGCACAACGGCACACATAACACGAGAATTCGTATATTCCGAAGATTGATCATAAGGCCTCCTGTAGTTTTGTTGGCCAACTTCGGACCGCCAGTCGGCACAGGTTCCTGCTGTGAAGGTCTCATCGTGTTAAGTCCTCCGTGGTCTTGAGCAAGCACACATCTCGCACACAAATCTTCGATGCCACCGTTGCACGGCGCACAAAACACGTTGTCCTCCACGAGGTCAGTGCTGACCGGCGAATCCATGGCGACCACGTCAATACTAAATCCAAGCGAGGTTCAAGGAACGCTGAGAACGGATGGACCATTGGCTGTTTGCCGGCGTTGGGGAAGAGGTCGGCTCACTGGCCGTCAGGAAGATGGAAACTTCGAATATGGGCAAGCGCGCGACGTCTATCAAACCTTCGCGGAATACTCGCGCAGACGGGAAATTCACGCAGCCTCCTACTGGGGCGCGAAACCGAAGAACTTGTCCTGCGCGGCTAGTACCTTCCGCCGGCTTCCTTATACTGGAGGTAAGCCGAGCCGTGGCATCGCTGCAGGTCCTGCAGATTCCCGACGGTCGGTGAGGCCAATGCTACGCAGGCGGTTCTCCACGCCTCCCAACTTCTGATTCCCTGAGCCGAAGGCACCACCGGCTCATTCAGCTGGGATTCGGAGAACAAGCCAAATTTTTGCGACATGCCAAACTGCCATTCAAAGTTACTCACCAACGTCCATAGGAGCATGGCTCGGACAGGTATCCCGGCTTTTCTCGCCGCAAGGACATGGCGCACGGTTTCAAGAATCCAGTAAGGGCGCCGCAAATCATCGGTGTCGGAAAAGCCGAATTCGGTAATGAAAATTGGTTTTTGTGGGTACAGGGAGTTCGCGTGAGCCAGGACGTTACGGACTCCTGGAGGATAGACGTCACCAAAAGAAGGGTGGCCTCCATAATCAAGCCGCCTCTTCTTACTTGCGGCAAGCGGCCCTTTCCAGCGGAAGTAGTAGTGGAGGCCCATGAAATCCGAGTGTCTTCCCTGGCGTTCGACACTAGTGACAAAGTGCTCCTGAAACCAATGCCCAACCTTGCCGAGGAAGCTCTCAAAATACTGCCAATTGTGCCCCACACCAATCTGGGGTTCACATTTCTGTGCTTGCAGCCCTTGTTTCATTTCGTTCCAAGCAATGTCATGCGCCTGGACGAGTCGACCGAGAAGCCGGCGGACCGCCAGTAAATTGCCCCGCCGATAAGGGGGAAACTGTCCGCCCACATAGCCACCGAAAAGCAGAACCGTCGGCTCATTGATCGTCATGAAATAGCGAATCAAGCCCTCCGATATGATCTTGTCCTGGTCGTCTGGGCGCATGTTCAGTTGGGCGAGAATGTCCTGAATCTTTCGGCGATCGGCCAGGAACCGAATGACGCTCCGAACGTAGAATCGGAAGTGCTCGAGAGCGTGGCTATGCTCCCAACCGCCGTGGGTGATGATGCCTAAGGGATTGGTCTTGACCAAAAACTTCGGCATGGTGAAATGCTGAAGGGTCACGAAAGGTTCCTGTCCCCTCATTCTGGCGAGAGCCCAGCTCTTTACATGTTCCTTCATTAGGGGCTCATTGAATTGCTGATCGTCGGGGCAGAGGCGTCCGAAGTCCAGGGAAAGGCGGACCATGTTCTCCGCCAGTTCTGCCGATCGGTTGAGATAAGACTCCGAGCGGGCCCGAAATTCGGGAAGGGCCGCGATGTCGGCATTAGGAATGCCCGATCGTCGACCTTGAAGGCGTCGGGTCAATTCTAGCTCCCAGTCTGTGAATACTTGGGGCCGTCCCTCGTCGTCGTACAGCAAGGGCTCAGCCTGAAAATCCGAAGTTGCGCTGCCGACGTACTCGATCAATCGCGACGGAATCCCATTCGCTGGCATCGCCTTGAAATCGAAAACGGGCTGGTCTTTGCTGCATTCAAAAATCTTGATTTGAGTTATGAGAGAGCCTCCCTATGTGGAGAGGGTTTCGCGATGATGCCCACCAACGATGGCTAGTTCTATACCGAGCCCGCAGTCTATCAGGGCGACTTCGCACCGCACCTTCCAAGAGCGAAGGCGGCGTTCATGACTGAGCCGCAGGTTTCTGTCTCCGCCGACTCGTTCAACTCCCCGCTAATATTCCGGTCTGGAAGTCGAAATCCACGTGGTCCATGGTACCCACTGCAGACCCGTCGGCAAATCCGGATCAGGAACCCTCGATGGCCAAGCCCGCTAACGGAGGGAAACGATAGCCCCACGAATTGGGGCATCGTCGGCAATATCGTTAAATGTTACTTCGCCATGGTTGAGTGCTAGGCCAAGTTTCTGCCAAAGACTACCCAGATCAATGGGGTTAGGTTTATCGGCCATCTCTTTGTAGAGACCTTGCAACACGCCGGTGCCGGTGGCCTGGTCTCCGATCGCAAACGCTCTCTCAATGTCCCAGTCTTGGGTGATGTCGCCGCCATGGTCCAGAATCGCTCGCAACGAATCTTGCAACCCTTTCCGGTTTCGTGTCCGCTCCCGAATCTGGACGTCCGCGATCAGACAGAACATTGCTTCCCCCCAATACGTCCGTCCCCAGGTCGGCGTGTTGTCAAGACCTTGGTCTCCAGGGGCGGGCTCTCCTTGGGGCATGTCGCGAATGAATTGCTTCCAAACTTCGGACTCTGGAAGCTGGCCCACTTGCGCTCGGGCTACAGGTTCAACGTAGGTTGAAATCCCTTCTTCAATCCAGTGATGCTTTTCCGCCATTGATGGGAATGCCAGGTGAATCATCTCGTGGGTCAAGACCCAATCGTCCTTAAGGGCAGCGACTTCAGCTTCTCGTCCCACGGCCACGGTAATTAATCCCCCACCTTTCGCAAAGGTGACTCCGTGGCCTACGTTCTCTCCGCGGCCAGCGCGGATGCGAAGGGTAAGATGGGGTACTGGAAAACGGCCGTAGTAATGTTCAACGGCGCCGGCAGCGGACTTGACCCATTCCAGCAAGTCTTGCGATGAGACCTTGAGCTGTTCCTCGGGCAAGATAATTTGAATCTCGCTGCCTGCCACCCGCATGACCACCTCAGGGCTGGCACCTTCGCCCGACCCGAAGGGCCGGGAAAGCAATATAACCTGCAAACACACCGTCATCGGTCCGAGAGCGCGATGGATTCTGGGCACTGTCGGTGCTCACCTCTTAAGGATCTTCGTCCCGGAATTGCAAAGTGGCGCCTGTGTGGGAGGTGTAGATTTGCAAGCGGGGTGCCGTCTTAGATTTGCAAGAAATCAAGAATTTCCTCTCGCCGGGGTAGCCCCTGCTACCTCCAGATGGTTGCAGAGCATGGAGGAGAGGCTCGGCCATGATGCGCCCAAGCTCTTGATAGTCTCGTTGGCGGAGAATTTGCAATGCGTTATACATTCCGGTAGCCCCGTTCCTGTAGCACCCCGCAGTTGCCATCGGGGTCGGAAAAGTCGGCGAACTAGGTGTAGTCACCGCGCGCTGGGTCGAATCGCTCAGGAGCCGCTCCTTCGGGTGAATGTCCAAGGCAGAGAGTGGCTGGCCAAAGTCGTGGCCGTCCCACACCGCCATGTCGGTCGCGCCGCCTTCCTGAAGACCGTCAACGGCGGCGTTCACCTCGCCTGTGAGCAGCATGCGGGATTCCTCCCAGTGCGGACTCTTGTAAGGAATGCGCGGCAGCTCGCTGTCAAGAACACCGCTGACCCCCCCATATCGGTGATGATGAAGACCATTTTGGGCTTGGAGGCCTGGGCAACGATCGTAACCGCCCAAGCCGCCAGCATGACGGCCAGCGAGAGGAGTTTCCTGGGATGAGTGGCGCAGAGAGTCATACATCACGCCTTTGTCCGGCCCACAGGCTATTTACCAAGCTTCCCGACTTTGTTAGAGTACACCACAAGCAACATGGGCAATCACCTGACCAACTGGAAAGTCGTTGCGCTAGTCAGCGGCAATATCGAAGCGGTTTCAGGCTTGGCAGCTGAAGACCGGCCAAGAACGCACGAATGGATTGTCTGGGAATGGCAAGCCGCTGACAAAGCTGAAGCCCTCCAAAGTGCCGAGAAAGCCGATCCCAGGGTTGATTTGGAGTGGATGCGAATTCGCTACGAGATGGATCTCAATACACGATAAGCCAGTTCAGCAGTTATTCTCGATCGAGGCTCTGACCAGCATCGTTTTTGGGCCCGTATACAGGACAAGAAGATCCGAGGACTCCAGCGTGACAACTGTCTGACAATAGTCGGTCCCAGGAATCAAACCTATGGGCAAACCCAAACCTACACGCGTCGGAGGTTGATCATCTTCGTTAAGCCATCCCCATGTTTTGATCCGAGCGTGATGGGTTCTGGAGCTGCACGACACAACCGAATTCTCTTTTCAGAGAGAAGATCCTCTGGCGATAGGGTTTACTAATCGAGTGACCTGCGGCAAGGAGCCCCCAGGCCACTTTCGCCTGCATACCGTGTGCGGTCTCTTGATGCATTCCAGTCTCGTAGTCACCACCGAGGGACTCCATCTCGGCATCGCGGCGGTGAAGTTCTGGACGAGAAAGAAGTTCAAGGGGTGTAACGCGCTCAAAAAGAGGATTAACCCGACCCGGGTTCCGATCGAAGAGAAGGAAAGCATCCGCTGGCTGCAGAATCTGAAGCAGACCACCACGCTCCTCAATGAACCGGAGCGCTGCGTCCATATTGGGGATCGGGAAAGCGATATCTACGAGCTTTTCTGCGTCGCACAGGAAGCGGGAACCCATTTCCTGGTACGGACCTCCGTGGATCGTCTGGCCGAAGATGGAACGCGCACGATCTCGCAGGAAATGGACAATCCCCAGTCAAAAGCCTTGCATCGAGTTGAGCTGAGAAACACGCGCCAGCCACCTTGCAGATCCGATGGCGCCGAATTCGGGTCCTTCCTCCGATCGGAAAACAGAAACAGTATCCCGAAATCACGCTAACCGTGATCTACGCGCAAGAACTGGAGACGCCCAAGGATCGGGAGCCGATCGATTGGAAACTCCTCACCGACCTTCCCATTAGTTCTCGAACTGAGGCCATCCAGAAGCTCGTCTCGTATGCCTCGTGCTGGAAGGTCGAAACCTATCACAAAATCTTGAAGTCGGGCTGCAGGGCGGAAGCATCGCGGCTACGAACAGCGGATCGACTGGTGAACTTGATCTCCGTCTTCTGCATTTTGAGTTGGAGACTTTTCTGGATGACCATGCTCAACCGCGCCGACTCACGAATTCCCGCCGGCCATGTATTTTCAAAAACAGAGCGCCGACTGCTTGATCATCTTGTTCAAGATCGCCCTATAGATCGGGCTGTAAAGAAAATATCGCTGTCTCTCTATATTACCAAGCTGGCCCGGCTCGGCGGCTATCTTGCTCGCAGCGGTGACCCTCCGCCGGGCAATAGGGTCATGTGGCGTGGGCTCTCCCGTCTTACTGATATCGAGCTTGACTTCAATGCTGCCAAACTTGTGGCTAATTGAAAGCCTGAGCGGACGCTTACTGAAAAACCGACCTCCCCAAATCTTTCGAGAGGCGATCCAATGGGGGCACAAGAACGAACACTTTTGCGCCTTGTCCAGCGAATCTCCGCTGATGACAAACTATTGCTCATATGTTTGGCCCGCAAAATGGTCAACCGATCGCGCTAAGCTATATGCGGCGCACAATTGAGCAGACTCCCGAAGCCCGGCCGGTGAGTCGATCGTGGCCGAACCACGCTGACAGCTCTGATAGGACCACAAAGGCCTGATTTAATCACGCAGGTCAATCAGTCTGTCAGTAAATAGAGAGGGCTTGATATGAATCCGTATCAAATATTCCTTGCCGTAGCGCTGCTAACTTCAGTAGGGTTACGTCCCGTCCTTGCGCAAGAATCAGCGTGATGGGACCATCCACCGGGGTGTCTCTAATCTCTGGAAACCTCCCGGCACCGATTCTAGGGTCAGTCACGGTTTCTTCTGATCGGAACTCTGCGGTCAATTCAGGAGTGACTGAGCATTGCGTCTCGCAATTCGCAAACGTCTCACCCGGTCCCTCACCTCGTGGAGGGAAGCTCCCCGAATTTTCCGGTGCAAGGCCATGACATATGGAACGATCGGCGCCGTAAGCAACCATGCAGCCGAAAAATATGCAAAGGTCGATTCCGTAATCGAAGAAATGGTAGTAAACAGCAGAACGGCTGGATATTCCGCTGGCGTTAGGGATAAATCGGCTGGACGCTGAATGAAGAAATACTTGATGGTATAAGCCCAAACAATCAAAAGGCCAACCAGGATGGCCGTCCCACCGATTAGGCCCGCTTGGAAGTAAGCATGCAGGAGCGCATTGTGCATATGTTCGCCTCCAAGATACAGACGGTCCGCCTGAAATCCAAAACCTACCCAGGGCGACTCCCCAAAAACGCGCAGTGCATGGTCCCATGTTGTCGTACGTCCTGTCATGGTGGGATCAATGCGGCCGGTCCTAGTCATATATATGAAGAAACCTGAAAAGAACCCCCGTAAGGCCAACACGATTGCGACCAAAGTACAAAGCAGTATGTTGACTGTTCGCTTCGCCTTTTCAATGGTCAAGACCACCACCAGACCGGCGATAAAAGCTATTGTCTCTGTCCTACCATTCGCAATGACCAATCCACCCGTGGCAGCGATGAATAATGATCCCCAAATCATCCGAGTGGACAGTTTGCCCTTTTTCATAAACCTCGCGAGGCATACCAACGCGGCGATAGCCGCATATCGGGCAAAACCGGTGTTGCGACTCGAAGCCATTCCCATGATTTCGGTTTCCCCAGAATAAGCCCGGACTCCAACCGGGCTACTTTCCGTCTCGACGAGAGCTTGCTTACCTAAGAAAGGAATCGCGCCAAGTAGGCTGAGTGTAATCAAAATACCGACAACCCACGTGAAGTTCAGAACCTGACGAAGATTAGGAAGAGAGTCTCCCAAACTAACAATCGCGAACAGGACTAATACGATTGCCAGATAATTCGCACCATAGTACATCGAATAGACCGGCTCCGGAGAGTAAGCCGCTGAGGAGACCAGACCAACAACGGCATAAAGTAACATCAGTCCTAAAGGGCCTATGATCCAAGAAAAAATCCGTTGGGGCCTTGCAAAAATGATTGCGAAGGAAATCCACGCAGCCAGTACAGGACTGAATGCCCTTATACCGTGTATGAAATATGAAGTATCTGTTGAGAACTTCGGGCTGGCCATATATCCATAGCTCGTGTTATACCCTAACCACAATAAGGCCCATAATGATACGCTCGATAGCACATAAACACTGACTCCGTCCTTCATCTCGATATGTTTTCGGCGTCGGGCAGATATGCCGACCCCTCTTTTCGTTCTTGAGTGTTCAATGTCAATGGCCATTCAGCCTCGCGGAAGAAAGTCAAACCCTACGCCAAAACGCAGTGGCTAACCCGACAACATTCCCCCATGCCCTCCTGAAATATGCCGTCTTGAGCTCCCTCACTCCTAAGAAAATGCTGATGAAGAATCGAATCACGAGGGCGATCGAGCAACGAACCTGAGAAAGTTCGGGATGCTTGCTGACGAAGTGAAGCCTGTTAGCGACTTCCATCTTTCCGAATGCATACGAGCCTACCCTCCCGATATTTGAGGGGTAATGGTAGTAGCGCGCATCCGCGACTACGGCCAGCTTGTACTTTTTTCCCAATGGGTAGCTGAAATCCAGATCTTCTAAATAACTGTACCCCTGGTACCATTCGTCGAGCAGTTGTTCGTCGAGCACAAAACGGGGATAGACAACGGCACCACTCGGCAGCCATTGGACGGTTCGTGTCTCATGAACGGCACCGATAACCGTGTGAAATCCCGATTTCGATACAACCCCACCACGGATGTCATAGAGTGAAAGCTTTCCGACAAAACCGAGGGATTTCAGATGGCGTGCGAAAAGAGTCGGCTGGTTAATCCAGTTAAAGCTGGCGCCTCCGAGGTCATCCTCGGCCGTCGCCCAGTACTTCAACATCGATTCAATTGCATGAGGTTCAAGCACGATGTCGTCGTCCATAAACGCAATCAAATGGATGTCAGATGTCACGAATTGTGCTCCACGATTTCTCTTTGCAGAGGCTGACCCCTTCGGATATGTATTAACTTTAACGCGCAGAGAGGGAAACTCCCTAGCCAACGCATGGCCTTCCCCGCCTTCATCAACGACCACTATTTCGTCAGGAAGTCGAGTCTGGGTAATCACACTCTGAATCATCCTCCGCAGCGACTCATCCCGCCCAATGGTGGGAATGACAATTGCGATCTTCTGAAGTAATGCGGTCATATTTCGATCTCGTGTGGGTTTAGTTAGTGACGTGCTTCCCGAGCGTTAGTCATTGTTATCAATATCTACAAGCTATTGCAAAACCCTCCGCAAGACGATCATGAAGCAGGCGATATGAAAGAACCCTTGATAGATGGTGAGCGAGCGGTCATAGCGGACGAC